>CALXAB010000003.1 GCA_944386175.1 uncultured Clostridia bacterium | reverse complement strand
ACAGTAAAAGAAGTAAAAGTTGATGGATATACAGTAGAACAAAATGACAAAAACTTTACAAATAGAATAGAACAAGAAAAAATATCAATTGAAGGAAACAAAACATGGATAGCACCAGTAACAGATGTAAGTACACTAGAAGCAACAATTGAACTATATAGAAATGATAAATTTTATGCTAAAACAACAGTTAAAGGAAATAGCTCATATAAATTTGACAACCTAGAGAAATATGACTTAGAGACAGGGGAAGAATATCAATACAGAGTAGAAGAAAAAGCAGTTGCTGGATATGAATCAATACAAGATGGAAAAAACTTTACAAACAGAATAGAACAAGTAAAAATATCTATCGAAGGCGAGAAAAAATGGATAACACCAGTAGAAGACGTAAATACATTAACAGCAACAATCGAGTTATATAGAGACGATGTAAAAATAGACGAAAGAACAGTAATTGGTAACAACAAATATACATTTGATAACTTAGATAAATATAATCCAGTAACAGGAAAAGAATATCAATACAGAGTAGAAGAAAAAGCAGTTGCTGGTTATACAACAAATAAAAATGGAACAAACTTCACAAATGTAATAGAACAAAAAGAAGATGTAACAATAGAAGGAAGCAAAACATGGGTAACACCAGTAGAAGATGTAAATACATTAACAGCAACAATCGAACTATATAGAGATAAAGTAAAAGTAAAAGAAACAACAGTTACAGGAAACGGAAGTTATACTTTTGCAGGATTACCAAAATATAATCTAGAAACAGGAAAAGAATATGAATACGAAGTAAAAGAAATAAAAGTTGACGGATATACAACAGAACAAAATGGAAAAGACTTTAAAAATGTAATAGAACAAGATAATACTGTAGTAATCTCAGGAACAAAAACTTGGGTAGCACCTGGAGTTACAACATATCCAACAATAAAAGTTAACTTATTAAGAGATGGAACAATTGTTGAAACTAAAGAATTAAAAAACGGAACAGTAGATTATTCATTTACTAACCTACCAAAATATGACTTAACTGACGGACACGAATATAGTTATAGTATTTCTGAAAATGCAGTAGAAGGATATATAACTACAATAAATGGAAATAACATAACAAATACTTTAAAACAACCAAGTATTGATGTACAAAAAGATGTTGATTCAATAGTATTAACAAATGGTACAGAGATAACAGATCCAGAATATTTAGATACAATTAAACTAGAAAAAGACAATACAATAAAATATGAAATTGTAGCTAAAAATAATGGAAATGTAGATTTATCAGAAGTAAATATAACAGATACTAAAAAAGTAAAAGTAGAAGATGTACAATTACCAGAAAGACTAGTAGAAGAGGGAATTACAATAAGTACAAAAGGAACAGAAGTAAATGCAAATACAAATCTACTAGGAAGAAATGACATTACATTACAACCAAATGAAGAAATAACAGTAATAGTTTCATACAAATTAACAAGAAGTGATGTTTTAGGAAATAAAGACTTTGTAAATGAAGCAAATGCAACAGGAAAATTTGAAGGTGTAACATATAATGATAAAGATGATGAAAAAACACCAACAGAATATATACCAGAAACAACAAGCAAATCATTTGTAAAAGTATGGGCTGATGAAGGATATGAATCATTAAGACCAGCGTCTATAACTGTACAATTACAAAAAGCAGATGGAACAAATGTAGGAGACCCAGTTACATTAAATAGTGGAAATGGATGGAAAGCAGAATGGAATAACATTCCAGCAGAAGATATAAACGGAAATCCTATAACATATAAAGTAACAGAAACATTACCAACTGGATATGAAAATAATTATACAGTTTCAAATTGCACAACAAATAATAAAGGCGAATTAACAATAACAAATACATACAAAAAACCAACAGGAACAATAGTAGAGAATTTTGAACCAACAAGTACAACAGCAAAAGTACCTATGGATGTAGTATTTGTTCTAGATACATCGGCTAGTATGATGAATGGTAACAAAGATACAAATATGGTATCAGCAGTAAATAGTGCAATGAAAACAATATTTGAAGCAAATAAAGACAACAGAGTAGCAGTAGTAGGATTTAGTGGTATATATGAAAAAAATGATACTGAAGCAAATGTATTGCTAGAATTAGATAGATATACACCAGAATCAAGCAGAGATAACAAATACTTAAAAGTATCAGATAACGAATTAAAAACAACAGTATCAGGTCAAAGGACAAAATCAAGAGCTTTTGATGGTGGAACATATACACAAAGAGGTATAGAATTAGGTGCTAAAACATTAATAAATAGTTCAAATAAGACTGTAACTGTAAATGGATTAACAGTAACACGTGCACCAGTAATAATATTAATTTCAGATGGTTTACCTACATATTATACAGAAACTTATAAAAATGTAAGTAGTGCGGAAAGAGAAGGAACAGGAAATACTACACCAGCTAAATGTGCATATTATACAATCTTATCTGCAAATTACTATAAGAGAGCTGTAACAACAGCATATTATGGGGCAAATGCAGGAGAAAATAGTGCTAAAATGTACACAATAGGTCAAGGAATATCATCAGATGATAATTATGCAAAAGCAATATTAAATCCTACACAAGCCAATATGAATGTATTAAGAAATGAACGAGAAGGTACTGATGAAAATAACTTATATAAATGCTTCTCACAAGGATATTATAGTAGTAGAGGGGATAGAGTAACAGTAACAACAAATCCTTATACAAATTATAGTTATGCAGATGGTTCATATGTAAAAAATATGAGTGCAGAAGAACTAACAAAAATATTAAATGAAGTAATTAATAGTTCAGTACCAAAAGACCCAATAACATGGAATATATCAAGTACTGAAATAAGCGCAGGAAAAGCAAACTTACCAGATATTAATATATCAAAAACATTTACATTAACAGCAGGAACATTAAGATATACATCATGCCAAGAAGCAATTGCAGCAGGAGTTTTAGTTGGTAATGAAACAAATGGATATTATATAGACTTAACAAAAGTACCAGCAGGATCAACTGTAAATGTAAGTTATTTTGCAAAATAAAAACAAAATAAAAAATCCAACTTAAATGAATAAGTTGGATTTTTTTAGGGTATAGGAAATATCAAAATTTCCTATACCCTAAAAAATATAATCAACATAAATTCTAAATTTAATCTATTTTTTCTATAGTATAATCAAAAGAATCTGTTAAATCTCTAGAAGATAGTAAAGAAAATGCTTCTGTATCAGAAGATGAAAGATCTTTTTTAGTAGCCAATGTAAAAGTTGTTAAAACATTTCCTTCTTTATCAAGTAATGAAAAATTAAAATTAAATGTTGGCGTAATATTAGATGAATTATTAACTAAATCAAACTTAATTATAGTAACATCATTATTAAAATTAACAATTAAATTTTTTAATAAAATTCCTTCTAAATTTGCTACTTCTTTTTCTTGAGATAAAACATTAGAGCTATCTTTAACATTTGAAGTAGTAGCACCATCTACTAAATCTTTAGAAGAAATAGTATTAGAATTACTATCTTGTTTTTCAGAAAGATTAACCAAAACTTTATTACTTGCAAAATAAGAAATAGAAAATAATGCTAATAAAAATATAGCTATAAAAACTAAAAGTTTTAAAATTAATTTTTTGGTAATAATATTTTTTTTCTCATTAGTTTTTTCTTTTTTGTTAGATATCTTTTTTTCTTTCCCCTTAAAATGCTTTCCCATAACATCCTCCCTTAAATAAATATATGAAAAATAATAAATAGTATTAAAACAAAAGCTTCACATTAATAGTGAAGCATATACTATATATATATTATAAAACTAAACAAATATATTTACAACTGTTAATAAAAATGCATATAAAATACTTTTCCAAGAAATACTAAAAGTTTTTCTTGTAACTTTATTTATAACCATTAATCTATGTTCTTTTCTAACTGTTAAAGCTAAACAATTAACTTTTGGATATAATTCTTCTTGTGTATTCATATTAATCAACTCCTTTTATCCATCGTAAATCAAAAAAATCTTAAGTAAAAAATCTATATATAAGTTAATTATAGAATAAAAAAATACAAATGTCAACATTTTTGTAACAAAAATGTAATAAAAATGTAATATTTGAAAAGAAAATGTAATATTTTTTTAAGATTTTGTAAAAATAAAATCATAAAAAAGTAAATAAATAGAATAAAATAATAGCAATATAAGCACAAAAAATAGCTAAATTATTGATATTTTAAGCGTTTTATTATATAATAACTAAAGTAAAAGAAAAGAAAAAGGTCGAAAAATAATTACATGGAAAGGAATGGGATTAAAAATGTTAAAACAAAGAAAAGGTTTTATATTAACAATAGTTTTCTTAATTGTTTGCATTATAATAGCTAGTTTTTTAATATATGTAGCTGATAAACAATTATTAGAAAATGCCCAAATGCTAGGAGAAGATATAGCAAATAATCTTGTTACACTAGAAGAAAAGTCATATATTTCTAATTATAAAGATTTATTAAAATCAATGTCAGAAGAAATAAATAATACTGGTAATATTAATATAGAAAGAACAGAAGAAATTTACAATAGATTTAAGCAAATTACATCATTAAATAAGGTAGACATGTATGTTGTAAAAAATAATAGATTATACATATATAATGATGAGATAAAAGAAAGTTTTGATAACTACAAAGATAGTGAATGGTATAGTAAAGCAATTAATTCAAATGGTGAAATGGAAGTAACAGATATTTACGAAAATAGTATTACAAAGGAAAAAATTATTAGTTTTGTAACTAAAACAAATTCAAGTAATGATGTCATTTCACTAAATTTATATATAGACCAAATAGCAAACTGGCCAGGAATAGAAAATTTACCAGAAGGTGCACGTTATTATGTTTGTGACTCACAAGGGAATGCTATACATATTGAAATGGGGAGCTTAAATTATGATAAAGAAAAATTAAAAGATAGAATTTATGATTTATTTAAAGGAATTAACGAGGGAAAATATGCAGAAGCTGAAACATATTTAATAGATGAAAATGGAGAAAAAAGAGGTGTATATTATGCTCAAACTTCAACAGATTGGAGTTTTATAATTACAATTCCATTTAATTACTTATTAAGAGGAACTGATAGTATCTCATTTGCATATTTTGGAGCTATTTCAATATTTATAATATTAATCATATATTTGATTATAACAGAAAGAAATTCTAACAAAAAACAAGAGTTATATAATAGAATTACAAAAGCATTAGGAGATGCATATTATGCTTTATATTTAATAGATTTAAAAAAAGGTACATATGCAATGTTAAAAGGATCTGCTTATATGACAGCATCTATTCCAAAGACTGGAAACTATGATTTATTTATGAATTGTATAGAAACAATTATAGAAAAAGAAGCATATGAGGAATTTAAAGACACGTTTTCAATTAGTAATATGCAAAAACTAGTAAATAAAAATGTAAAAAGTTTTGGTGGAGATTTTAAACGTATATTAAATAATCAGGAAAGATGGTTTAATATGCAAATGTTATATGATGAAAAAGATATAAAAGATAAAGATAATGAAGTAGTATTAGCTTTTAGAGATATAAATGATGAAAAAGAAAGAGAACTAGAGCAAATACAAATTATAAGAGATTCAATGGAAGCAACAGAATTGGCAGTAAAATCAAGAAATACTTTTTTCGCAAACATGTCACATGATATGAGGACACCACTTAATGCCATTATCAATCTTTCTAATCTATCCAAAGAACAAGTGAATAATAGAGAAAAATTGATAGGTTATTTAGACAAAATAAATATTTCAAGTAGACAATTATTAGATATTATAAATAACATATTAGAAGTTTCAAAAATGGAAGAAGGTATTGATAGTGTGACTAAAATAGAATTTGACATAGAAAAATTATTAAAAGAAACATTATCAATTTTCGAAGAAGAAGCTAAAATTCAAAATAAAAAATTTAAAGTTATATATAATATAAAAAATAAATATGTATTAGGCGATTGGGGAAAAGTTAGACAAATTGTTAATAACCTTGTTTCAAATGCTTTAAAATACACTTTAGAAAAAGGAAATATAGTAGTAGAAGTAACAGAACTAGAAGGAAAATTTATTTCGAAATATGAATTACTAGTTTGTGATGATGGTATAGGAATGAGTAAAGAATTTATGGATAAAATATATACTCCTTTTGCAAGAGAAACAAGATTTAATTCAGAAAAAATAGTAGGTACAGGACTTGGTATGGCTGTTGTAAATAATAATATACAAAAACTAAATGGACAAATAGAAATAAAAAGTGAACCAAATAAAGGAACAATTGTAAAAGCAACTATACCATTAGAAATAAGAGATGAAATATCAGAAACTAATAATGACGAAGAAAATAGAAAAAAAATGAATATAAAAGGAAGAAAGATTTTAGTAGTTGAAGATAATGAACTTAATATGGATATTTCAACAGAAATATTAGAAATGCAAGGAGTAATAGTAACAAAAGCAAGAAATGGACAAGAAGCAGTAGATATATTTAAGCAAAGCAAAGAAAATACTTTTGATGCAATATTAATGGATATACAAATGCCAATATTAGATGGATGTGAAGCTACAAAACAAATTAGAAGATTACCAAGAAAAGATGCAAAAATAATACCAATAATAGCAACAACAGCAAATACATTTGCAGAAGATATTATAAATACACAAAAAGCAGGTATGAATGACCATATATCAAAACCAATAGACTTCATAAAATTAGAAAAATTATTATCACAATATTTAATGAATAAAAATGATTAAGTATAATTATTAGATTGGAGGAACTAGTGGAAAAAAATAGTGAATTAAAAAGATATGATATAAAACCAATAAGAAAACTAACAGAAGAAGAAGTAGAATATATAGCTATAGAAACAACAAAAAAAATGGAAGAAATGTTGACAGATTTTAGTGGAAAAAATATGTATGATAAAATAAAATGTGCTGATATGTATATTGCAGACATTCCAGAAAAATATACAAAAGTAAATTATATAGTCTCTACAAATTCTATTTATATAAGAGGAGAAGAAAATATAAGAAAAATAGATAAAGTTATGTTTCACGAGATATTTCATTATATACAATGTAATCAAGAAAATAATCAAGACAGTACATTAAAACAAATGGGATTATGCGAATTTAAATCATATAATATAAAAGGACTTGCTATGAATGAAGTTGCAATACAATTGGTTATTTCAATGATATTTAATGAGCCACAAGAAAATAATAATTATTTTGGCATACAAATAAAATCTATACACAATGAATATTTTCCAATTTTATGTGCATTATTACAACAAATAGTATATATTCTAGGTCATATGCCATTATTAAAAAGCATGCTTGAAAATAGTAATGATTTTGAAATAAAATTTGAAAAATTTGCAGGAAAAAAAGCATATGAATTTTTAACATCATCTTTTGATAAAATGATGAAAGCAAGAGATAAAATAGTTGAAAATAATAGAATAATTAATGAGCAATATTTAACTGATAATAAAAAATCAATATTAAAAAAACAAAATAGTATATATGTAAATGAAATTCAAAATCATTTTTTTGCAATACAAAAATTATGTTATACAGAATATTTTAAACAATTATTCAAAAAAATAAAGACCAAAAAAGATATTGAAGATGTAAAAAAAGAAATCGAAAAATATCATGAACATATTGGAACAATAAATGATAAAGATGATTTTATGATATATATACAAAAAAATTTTAATAAAATAAACAAAAAAGTTAAATAAAAATATTTAAAATTGTAAGCGCAATAGCACTGAATATTGACTTTATAGATACAGAAAGACTTTTATTAAAGACTTTGTATGTAACTTGAAGTCGATATTCTTTTTTTATAGTTAAAGCTAAACAATTATTTTGAAAAACAGCCATATTATTATCATTCTCATATACAAGTTGCATAAATTTACCTCCTAATTAAATCATAAATATTATAACATATTATTATGTCTAATATCAAGATATTATGGGATTAAAATGAAATATTACAAAATGTATGCTATGTCAAGGCACATATACCAATAAATATAGTATTTTTCAGTTCAATACTATATTTATTGGTATATGTGCCTTGATATAATATGGATATATAATGTTTTGTAATATAAAAATAATTTTTTAATAAAATCTAATATGGATATTAGTATAAATCTTAATAATTGAATGGAGGTTTTTTTATGATTGAACTAAAGCTTTCCAATAAAAAGAAAATGAGGAATACACTATTTACAGTATTCTTAATAATAATATGCCTAATGGGAAGAATAGGATACATACAATTTGTGCAAGGAGGAGAATTATCAACATTAGCATATCAACAACAAACATTAGATAGAAGTATAAAT
Source organism: uncultured Clostridia bacterium (assembly GCA_944386175.1). Classification (GTDB taxonomy): domain Bacteria; phylum Bacillota; class Clostridia; order TANB77; family CAG-508; genus CAG-269. The sequence continues at coordinate 66,890 of CALXAB010000003.1, read as the reverse complement.
CCTAAAAGAGGGACAATATATGACGCAACAGGCAAAAACGCACTAGCGGTAAGTAGTACAGTAGAAACAGTAACAGTAAATCCAGGAAATATAGCAGAAGAGAACAAAGAAAAAGTAGCACAAACTTTAACAGATATATTTGAATTAGATTATGAAACAGTACTAAAAAAAGTAAAAAAGAGAAGCTCAATAGAAACAATAGTAAAAAAAGTAGATAAAGAAAAAACAGATAAACTAAGAGTATGGATGGAACAAAATAACATAACAACAGGAATTAATATTGACGAAGACACAAAAAGATACTATCCATATAATACATTAGCCTCACAAATAATAGGATTTTGTGGAAGTGATAACCAAGGACTAGACGGAATAGAGGCAAAATATGATGATGAATTAAAAGGAGAAAAAGGTGCAATCCAAAGACATACAGACGCAAAAGGTGGAGAGATAGGACATGAAGGAGAAAACTATGTACCAGCAGTAGATGGGAATGATTTAATGCTTACAATAGATTTAACGATACAATCAATAGCAGAAAAATATTTAAAAGAAGCATGTATCGACAATGAGTGTACAGATGGTGGAAACATAGTTATAATGAATCCAAAAAATGGAGATATTTTAGCAATGGCAACATATCCTTCATATAATTTAAATGAACCATATGAGCCATATACAGATGAATTAAAGGGAATATGGGATACTATGCAACAAGATGAAAAAACTAAAAATTTACAAGCTGTTTGGAGAAATAAAGCAATAGCAGATACATATGAACCTGGATCAGTTTTTAAATTAATAACGGCATCATCAGCAATAGAGGAAGGACTAGTAACAGATATTGATAAAGAAGGACAATTTTCATGTACTGGAGGAATAGAAGTAGCAGGAGTTAGAATAAAATGCTGGAGATATTACAGACCTCATGGGTCAGAAAGTTTAAGACAAGGATTAATGAATTCATGTAATCCAGTATTTATAGGTCTAGGGCAACAATTAGGAGTAACGAAATATTATGAATACTTAGAAAAATTCAAATTATTACAAAAAACAGGAATAGATTTACCAGGAGAGGCAGGAAGTATATTTTTAGCAAAAGAAAAAGCAGGACCAGTAGAACTTGCTACAATAAGTTTTGGTCAAAGATTTGAAATAACACCTATTCAGCTTGTTACAGCTGTATCAGCTATAGCAAATGGAGGAACAAGTATAACTCCAAGAGTAGTTAAACAGATAATAAATAGCGAAACTAAAGAAATAGAAGAAATACCAGTAAAAACAAATGGAACAGTTATTTCAAAAGAAACCTCTGAAAAGGTATTGAGCATGATGGAAAGCGTTGTATCAGAAGGAACTGGTAAAAATGCAAAAGTTGCAGGCTATAGAATTGGTGGGAAAACAGGAACTTCAGAAGATGGTGTAAATACTAATAAATATGTTACATCCTTTTGCGGAGTAGCACCAATAGATGATCCACAAGTAGTAGTATTAGTTACATTATATAATCCAACAGGAGAAGGGGGACACCATCTATGGGTAATCTTATTGCAGTCGCAAGAAACAAAGGTGTATATATTTGATAGAACACTACAAACAAAAGGCTTACAAAAGATTAACAATTTGTCCCAAAACTAAAAAATGACTAAAATTCAAGCAAAAATATGATAGGAACGTGTATTTTTATTGCAGTTGTTATTTACAACTAATTAAATAAATGGAAAAAGGCTAATTACAAAGTGATTAGCTATTTTTTATGCCAAAAAGGAGGAATAAAAGAAATGGAAGAACAAGAAAAAAGTTCAATAGAAGTATTAGAAGAATTAGGAACAGGAATGTTTTGCAATATAGAATTACCATTAACAAATTCAATGACAAGTAATGTAACAGCAATTTATTTAGGAAAAGATAAGGATGGAAGATATAACTTTTTTGATGGTGGAGGTGCTTGTGGTACTTTTAAAATGACCAAAAACTTTATAATACAAAGAGATATAAAAATAACAAATAAATTAGATGAAAATAAAAGTTATGATTTATATGTTGAACTTAAAAAATATCAAAATAAAATGAAGGACAAGCATAAAGATAGAGATAGTAGATAAACGAGTTATAGTAATACAATTCGTTTTTCTCTTACATAACAGCAAAATAACATAGTCATTTTTCAATGACTAATTTTAAAGGAAAGGAGGAATTATAGATGTCTAAAACAAAAGTAATAGCCATTGCAAACCAAAAACGGTGGTGTTGGTAAAACAACAACAGCACTCAATTTAGGCGTAGGTTTATCAAAAAGTGGAAAAAAGGTATTGCTAGTCGATGCTGACCCACAAGGAGATTTAACAACTTGTTTAGGTTGGAGAAATCAGGATGAACTAGAAAAAACATTAGGAAGTGTACTAGAAAAAGTAATAAAGGATATTCCACTAGAAGAAAATGAAGCAATATTACATCATAGTGAAGGTGTTGACCTAGTGCCGTCAAATATTGATTTAGAAACAATTGAAGTAGGACTTGTAAATATTATGAGTAGGGAATATGTGCTAAAAAGTTATATTGATGAAATTAAAAACAAATATGATTATGTCATTATTGATTGTAGACCATCATTAAGTATGATTACTCTTAATGCACTAGCTTGTAGTGATAGTGTAATTATTCCAGTACAAGCACACTATTTATCAGCAAAAGGAATGACACAGCTAATTCAAACAATAAATAAGGTACGAAAGCGAATAAATCCTAATCTAAAAATAGACGGTGTTTTAATTACTCTTGCAGATATGCAAACAAAGGTAGGAAAAACAACATTACAAACACTTCAAAACAGTTATGGGAGTAAAATAAAAATTTACGATACTATTATTCCACAAGGTATAAAAGCAGTTGAGGGAACAATGGCAGGAAAAAGTTTATTTACTTATGATAAAAACAGCAAACCAGCAATAGCTTATCAAGATTTTTGTAAGGAGGTATTGAAAAATGAAAAACAACGAACTAGAAATGAAACTTCCTACACTAGATGATATATTTGAGCCAGTTGCACGGAAAGGATATTTTAAATATAGAAAAAGCAATTCCAATACCAATAGAAAAACTATTTGATTTTCCAAACCACCCATTTAAAGTAAATGATGATAAAGAAATGGAAAATATGGTAGAAACTGTAAAACAGGGTGGAATAATAATGCCATTGATAGTAAGACAAAGAGCAGATGGAAACTATGAAATAATTTCTGGACATAGAAGAAAAAGAGCAGGGCAACTTGCAAATTTAAAGGAAGTACCTTGTATTATTAGAGATTTGACTGATGATGAGGCAACAATAATAATGGTAGATAGTAATATGCAAAGAGAGAAAATACTTCCGTCAGAAAAAGCATTTGCATATAAAATGAAATTGGAAGCACAAAAACATCAAGGACAAAGGACAGATTTAGAACAAACTTCCGACCAAGTTGGTCGTAAGTTAGAAACTACTGGAAAAATAGGACAAGAAAATGGAGATAGTCAAACACAAGTAAAAAGATATATTCGACTAACTGAGCTAATACCAGAATTATTAGAATTAGTAGATAAAGAAAAAGACGGAATGGCATTTAATCCTGCTGTTGAAATTTCATACTTAAAAGAGGATGAACAATATATTTTGTTAAATTTAATACAGTTTAATGATGCAACACCTTCACAAGCACAGGCAAAATATTTAAAAAAATTGAGCCAAGAAGGAAGATTAACAACTGAAAAAATGGAAGAAATAATGGGAGAACAAAAACCTAATCAAGTAGAAAAAATAAAACTTGATGCAGATAAAATACAAAGATTACTCCCAAAAGAAGTAAAAACTCAAAAAGAAACAGAAGAATTTATAATAAAGTGCATAAAAGAGCATAATCAGAGGGAGAAAAACAAAAGAGAATTATCACGCTAGAATTATGTCTAAAAATTGTGGGAGTATTTTTTTAAAAATTCCCCCTTACAAACCCCTTTTAAATACTAACTCTTTACTAACTGAAAAGAATATATAAAATAATTAAAAATAAATGATTTACACATTTGTTAAAAAAAGATAAATTAAATAAAATATAGTCAAAGGAGTTGGTAATTATGAAATTTGGGAAAATGATATGTTCTATATTTGTAATAATATTATTTATATTTGGTTTAGGTATTAAATTATTTGTTAGTATATTAAAAGCAATAGCAATGATGTTAAAAATAGTAATATAAATAATAACACATAAGAAGTGTAATGAATTTTAGATAAAAGTATATAAAATAAAATGGCAACAGGCACTAATTTTAGTGTCTTTTTTTATGCCAAAAAACAAGGAGGATTTAAAACTATGAAAGTTAAAATAAAGAAAAGTATAGCATTTATAATGCTAATATTAACATTATTTTCTGTATTTACTAATATATTTGTAAATGAAGTAAATGCAACAGAAATTCAAACAGCAGATTTAAAAAATGGTGGGGATTGTGGTTACCATTTACAATTTTGGGATAGCAATGCAAATAGGTGGAGTTATATTATAACAAGATTTGTATATTATGAAAAAGATGGAGTGCAATACCCAGCATATTGCTTAAATAGAGATTTGCCACGGGGTTGGAAGTGATGGCACACCAGATTATACAGTAGATATTACAAAAGTAATGGATGATGTGAGAATATGGAGAGTAGCAATAAATGGTTATCCATATCAAAGTCCAGAGGAACTTGGAGTTTATGATAAATTTGATGCATTTGTCGCAACAAAACAAGCAATATATTCAATAATTTATGGAACAGATGCTACAACTTACTATAAAGGTGGAGATGCAAGAGGAGAGGCAATTAAAAATGCTGTTGTAAAACTTGTAGATATTGGAAGAAATGGAAGTCAAACACCTGTCAATACAAATATTACAGTAGAAAAAGTAAATGATTTCTATGAAGATGGGAATTACTATTCACAGGAATATAGAATAAATACCCCTGTAGAAACAAGACAGTACACAATTACACAATTATCAGGGCTACCAGAAGGAGCAAAAATAACAGATTTAGCAGGAAATGAAAAAACAACATTTTCTGGAACTGAAAATTTTAAAGTACAAATTCCAAAAGATAAATTATCAAATGATATAAACATTACAATAAATGTTAAAGGAACATCAAAAACTTATCCAGTATTTTATGGTTCAACAAGAATTCCGGGTACACAAGATTATCTAGTTACTTATGACGCATTTGGAGATACTACAGGAAAAACAGCGTTAAATATAAAAACAAATACAGGAAAAGTACAAGTAATAAAAACAGATGATGAAACATTTAAACCAATAGAAAATGTAACATTTGGTTTATATGAAAAAGACGGAACGGAAGTAGCAATAGCAACAACAAATAGTAATGGAATTGCTGAATTTAAAAATCTATATCAAAATTCTTATGTATTAAAGGAATTGTCCACAAATAATAATTATATATTAAGCAAAGTAGAATTTGATGTTAATGTAGAATATAATAAAACTACAAAAGTAGAAGTTGAAAATGAACACAAGAAAGGTAATATAAAGGTATATAAAGTAGATAAAGATAATAATAAAATTGCATTAGGAAATGTTGAATTTGATTTATATAGTGTAGAACTAGACAAAATTATTGGTACTTATAAAACCAGTGTAGATGGCGAGATCTATATAGAAAATATAAGAACACGGCGAATACAAGCTAATAGAAAAAAATACAGGGAAATGGTATAACCTAGCAGAAGATACAGAAGTTAAAGTAGAGTGGAATGAAACAACAGAAACAACAATAGAAAATGAATTAAAAAAAGGTAGAGTAAGAGTAATAAAAGTAGATGATGAAAATAACGAAATAAAACTTGAAGGCGTAAAATTTGAAATATTAGACCAAAACAAAAATGTATTAGAAACAATTACAACAGATAAAAATGGAGAGGCAGTAACAGAAAGATATGCTTTAAGAGATTATGAAAAACTATATATAAGAGAAATTGAAACAAATGAATTTTATAAATTAAACGATGAAGAAATAGAAGTTACATTAGAGGCAAACCAAATAAAAACTATTACAATAGGAAATAAAAAGAAAAAAGGACAAGTTGAAGTAATAAAAGTAGATAAAGACAATAATGAAATAAAAATTCCAAATGTAACATTTGAAATTTATGATGAAGAAGATAAATTAGTAGATACAATAGTAACAGACCAAGAAGGAAAGGCAGTTTCAAAATTATTGCCAATAGACCAAGAATATACTGTAAAAGAAACGATTACAGGAGATACCTATGTTTTAAATGAAAAAACAGAGAAAGTAACACTAAAAGAAGACGAAATAACTTCTATCACATTTGAAAATGAAAAGAAAAAAGGGCAAATAAAAGTAATAAAAACAGATGGAGAAACAGAAGTGCCATTACAAGATGTTACTTTTATTGTAGAAAATTCAAAAGGCGAAATTGTAGATAGAATAATAACAGATGAAAAAGGAGAGGGAACATCAAAAAGACTTGCAATAGACGAAGAATATACAGTTTATGAAGAAAAAACTAGAAAAGGCTATATATTATCAGACAAAAAACAAGTCGTTACGCTTGAAGAAAATGAAATAACAACAATCGAATTTGATAATTATAAGGAAAAAGGCTCAATAAAAATCTTAAAAATAACCTCTGATAACAAAAATATAGAGGGCATTGAATTTAAAGTTACAGGAACAACATTAACAGGAGAAAAGTTTGAGGGCATTTATAAAACAGATTCAAATGGAGAAATCTTTATAGATGAGGCATTAACAGGAGAATATACTATTGAAGAACTAAAAAATGATATAAATGCAGGTTATATAATTCCAGAGGCACAAACAATAACAGTAGAGAACAATAAAGTAGCAGAAGTAGAATTCTTTAACCAACTAATAGAAACACCAAAAACAGATGATGGAAGAAATATCATATTGGCAATAATAGTTGCAATTATTTCTTTATTAGGGCTTTCGACAGTAGCATTTATGAAAATGAAAAAGAAAAATAAATAAAATTGAATAAGTAAAATGGTGGCTACAAAAAATGTAGACCACCATTTTTACAAATAAAGGAGTGAAGAAATGGCAAAGTATAATATTGCACAAATACAAAAAATGGTTGATAGACTAGCTGAAATAGGAATAAATACAGAAAAGGCAATACTATCTATGGAGTTTGAGGATTTAGAAAAATTACCAAGTTATACAATAACAGATATAAAAACATTGATTAGTTTAAGAAAAGCAATAAAAAAGAATAAAAAGGCTTTATTCTTATTTTTAGGCGAAGAAATAAATTAGATTTTATATAGAAAATTAAAAACGAAAGGAGGAAACATATTGGCAAAAGAATTAACGAGAAAAGAAAAACAAATAACACAGTTATATATAGAAACATTAGAAGATGTAGGGAAAAATGCTGATAACTGGATTTCGTTTTTAAAAAGAGCAAGTTATAATTATAAATATAAGTTTGACGAGCAGATATTGATATATGCACAAAGACCAGATGCACTTGCTTGTGCAGAAACAACAATATGGAATAAAAAATTAAAAAGGTGGGTAAATAAATGCTCAAAAGGAATAGCGTTAATTACCGAAAAGGATGGGGAATTAGGGCTACGATTTGTTTTTGATGTATCAGACACTAATAGCAATGTATATGGCAGAAAGTTGAAACTATGGAAAGCAGAAGAAAAATATACAGATGATATAATAGAGGCATTAGAAGATAGATTTGGAACAATGGAAGATAAAAGTAATCTACCATTAGCAATAATATCCACAGTTTATAATCATATTGTGGACAATATGCAAGATTATTTGGAAGAATTAAAAAGTGTAACAGCGAATAGTAAGTTAGAAGCATTAAAACCAGAAGAATTAGAAAATAGTTTTTTAGAAATCTTAATATATAGTACAATAGCACTAACAATGTCAAGATGTGGATTAGATGTAAATGACTATATAAGAAAAGATTGTTTTGAGAAAATTGAGAAATTTAACACTTTTGAAACTATGTCTATATTAGGAACAGCAACAAGAGATTTTTCCAAAGAAATATTACTTGAAATATCAAAGACAGTAATAAATCTGGAAAAACAAGAAAAAAATAAAAATTACACATTTGAGAAATTAAGAAAAAATATTTATAATAAAGAAAATGAAAAAGGAAGTGTTGAAAATGAAAATAACTTACAGTCAAAAAGGAAATTATCTAATACCAGACTTGATAATAGAGAAAACGAACAAGAAAGTGGAATTAAGCAGATTAACGAAAATGAGGTTAGCATACCTAAAACAGAACAAGAGAGGAACATACACAATGCTAGTAGGGAGCAACAAACTAACAGACCACTTGATACAAATACAGGAAATAGCGAAAAAGAGAACAGCACAGTTAGTAGAACAGATGAAGAAACAATATGGAATAACAGAGGAATTGAAAGCAAGCAATCAGATAGAATGGGTAGGACAGATGAACAATATTCAAGCGACAGCAGAACAAATAGTAATAAGAGAGATAATTTACAATTAGTAGAACAAACCGAAAAAGAGGCAGAAAATGCTTCTTTTTTTGATGAACAAACAATAAGAAAAATATTAGAAGAATCTCCGAATATTGAAAAAAACAAAGTAGAATTTGGTAATTTCATTTATGAAAATCACGAAGATAAGGAAAAATGCAAAGAATATATTAAACAAGTTTTAGGAGATGCTTATACTGAATTTTATTTAGATGATAAAAGAGTAGGATATAAAGTAAATGAAGATAAATTGAATTTATGGTTAGGAAATTATCTTTCAAGAACAGAAGAATGTTTTGTAGACTGGGACACAATAACAAAATATTGTATAGTAAATCACGTTCATTACGCTGTACCAAAATATAATAAAGAAACTTATACCTTTATGGTAGGAGATGTAATACATTTAGGTCTTGACGAATTTACAATTATAAGTACAGATAATGGAAAAATGACCATATATGATAATCAATTTCCATTAGACCAAAGAACAGTTGTAATAAAAGATATATTACCCAAAATTGCTGAAAATCCGTTAAATGATTATTTAAAAGATAGAGAAATACAAGAGCAAAAACAAGAAAAAGCAGAAGAAAATTCTTTTAATGAGTGGTTGAACACTTTTGTTGAAGAAAAAGAAATTGATTTAGAACAAATATTAGAAGTAAAGACAGAAAATAATATACATTATTTTGAAGTTGGAAATATCATCGAAAATATAAAAGCTACAACACCAGAAGAGCAAGAAGAAATAAAAAATATGATAGTAAAAATAGACTTTTATAATGGAGATGTAGTTGATTATTTTAAACATTTAGCACAGGCGTTAGCACAAAATTATGAAAAACAAATAGAGCAAAAAGAAGTACAAGAAGAAAATAAGGAAGAGTATGCTGAAGAAAAAATAATAAAGAAAAATAAAAATATTGAATATTTTGACCTGCACCCTGAAATACCACCTGAAGAAAGAAATAATTTTAAAATAACAGATGATAATTTAGGGGTTGGAACATTAAAAGAAAAATATAAAAACAATATTGAAGCAATAAAAGTATTAAAATTGTGTGAAGAACAAAACAGATATGCAACACCAGAAGAACAAGAAATTCTTTCAAAATATGTAGGTTGGGGAGGATTAAAGTCAGCATTTGAAGAACAAAATGAAAATTGGGCAAATGAGTATATAGAACTTAAAGAAATACTTACAGAAGATGAATATAAAAATGCAAGAGCGTCTAGTGTAACAGCATATTATACCCCACCAGTAGTTATAAGAAATATATATAAGGCACTACAAAATATGGGACTAAAACAAGCAAATATTTTAGAGCCAGCCTGTCGGCATTGGTAATTTTTTTGGTATGTTACCAGAAAAATTAGATAATTGTCAGATGTATGGAGTGGAATTAGACACTATTTCTGGAAGAATAGCACAGCAATTATATCAAAAATCTACAATAGCAGTACAAGCATATGAAAAAACTAATATACCAGATAATTTCTTTGATGTGGCAGTAGGAAATGTACCATTTGATGACTTTAAACCTAATGATAGAAGATATAATAAAAATAAATTTGTATTACACGATTATTTCTTTGCAAAGACACTTGATAAAGTTAGACCAGGTGGAATTATAGCTTTTGTTACAAGTAAAGGAACAATGGATAAAGAAAATAGTAGCGTTAGAAAATACTTATGTCAAAGAGCAGAACTAATTGGAGCAATAAGATTACCAGATAATACATTTAAAAATAATGCAGGAACAGAAGTAACATCAGATATTATCTTCTTAAAGAAAAGAGATAAAATAACAGATATTGAAGAGGACTGGGTAAAACTTGATACAACAGAAAATGGAATAAAAATGAATAAATATTTTGTAGATAATCCAAATATGATTATGGGACAAATGATAATGGAAAGCACCAGATTTGGAGAAAGTTCGGCTTGTAAAATGATAGATGGTAGTGATTTAGATTATATGCTTTCAAATCCTATATCTAATATACAAGCAGAAATTGAGGAATATGATTTAGACGAACTTTTAGATGATGAAGATAATTATATTCCAGCTGATCCAACTGTAAAAAATTATTCTTATGCAGTTATAGATAATAAAGTATATTATAGAGAAAATAGCAGAATGTATGAAAAAGATTATCCAGAAACAAAACAAAATCGTATAAAAGGTATGGTAGAAATACGAGATAGTGTTAGAAATCTTATAGAATTACAAGTAGAAGATAGTTCTGATAATGAAATAAAATTAGAACAAGAAAGATTAAATAGGCTATATGATAATTTTGTAAAAAAATATGGAAGAATTAACAGCAGAGGAAATGAACAAGCATTTTCCGAAGATAGTAGTTATTATCTTTTATGCTCATTAGAAATTTTAGATTCAAAAGGTAATTTTATAAGAAAAGCAGATATGTTCTCCAAAAGGACAATTAAACCTAAAAAAGAAATTACAAAAGTAGATACAGCAAATGAGGCACTTATTGTTTCACTAACAGAAAAAGCAAGAATTGATATAGAATTTATGCAGTCAATTACTGATAAAACAGAAGATGAATTAGTAAAAGAATTAGAAGGGCAAATATTTAGACTACCAGACACACCACTTAAAGAAAAAAAATATGTAACAGCAGATGAATATCTTTCAGGAAATGTTAGAGAAAAATTAAATATAGCAAGAAGAATTGCAGAATCTAATCCAGAATTTGAAATAAATGTTAGAGAACTTGAAAAAGTAATTCCAGAAGATATAAAAGCAAGTGAAATAGTTGCTAAACTAGGTGCTACTTGGATACCAGAAAAATATATAGAAGAATTTATATATGAATTATTAGATACAGATTATTGGGATGAGCAGAAAATAAAAGTACATTATTCTGAATATACTTCACAATGGAATATCACAGGGAAGTCAGTAGATAAAGGGGTAAAAGCAACAAATACTTATGGTGTGAAAAAAGCAAGTGCATATAAAATAATAGAAACAACATTAAACTTAAATGATATAAAAATATACAAAAAAATAAATGAGGGAACAGAAGATGAGAAAAGTGTTATAGATAAACAGCAAACAGCAATAGCACAAGCAAAACAAGATGAAATAAGAATGAAGTTTGAAGAATGGATATTTAAAGACGCAGATAGACGAGAAGAACTTGTAAAATTATATAATGAAAAATTTAATAGTATAAGAAACAGAGAATATGACGGAAGTCATTTGAATTTCTATGGTATGAATCCAGAAATAAAGTTAAGACCACATCAATTAAATGCTATTGCAAGAATACTATATAAAGGGAACACTCTTTTAGCACATGAAGTTGGAGCAGGTAAAACATTTGAAATGGTAGCAAGTGCTATGGAAAGTAAACGATTAGGCTTATGTAATAAAAGTCTTTTTGTAGTACCAAACCACTTGATAGAACAATTCTCAAACGAGTTTTTACAATTATATCCGTCAGCTAATATACTTGTTACAACTAAAAAAGACTTTTCAACAAATAATAGAAAGAAGTTTTGTTCAAAGATAGCAACTGGCGATTTTGACGCTATTGTTATGGGACACAGTCAATTTGAGAAAATACCTATGTCAGTAGAAAGACAGAGGTATTTTTTAGAGCGACAAATAGAAGAAATAATACAAGGAATAGAAGAACTAAAAGAAATAAGTGGAGAAAAGTTTAGTATAAGACAATTAGAAAAAACGAGAAAATCATTAGAGGCAAAACTGGAGAAATTAAATAATGCAGATAGAAAAGATGATGTAATAACATTTGAACAATTACGGAGTGGATAGATTATTCGTAGATGAGGCACACTACTATAAAAACTTATTTTTACAAAGTAAAATGAGAAATATAGCAGGAGTTCAAAGTGGAGATGCACAAAAGAGTTTTGATATGTTTATGAAAACACAATATATGGATGAAATAACACGGAGGAAAAGGTGTTATATTTGCAACTGGTACACCACTTTCAAATAGTATGACAGAACTATACACTATGCAGAGATATTTGCAATATGGTACATTAGTTAAAAATCATTTGCAACATTTTGATAGTTGGGCAAGTACATTCGGAGAAACAGTAACAGCAATAGAACTTGCACCTGAACGGCGATAAGTTTAAAGTTAAGACAAGGTTTTCAAAATTTAATAATATACCAGAGTTAATGACAATGTTCCGTGAAATCGCGGATATTCAAACAGCAGAAACATTAGATTTGCCAACACCACAAGCTGAAAAGCATAATATAGCAGTAGAGCCAACACAAATACAAATAGATATGGTATCAGATTTAGGAGAAAGGGCAGAGAGAATTAGAGCAGGTTTAGTTCCAGTATGGGAAGATAATATGCTTGCAATTACAAATGAGGGAAGAAAACTAGCATTAGACCAAAGATTAATCAATAGTAATTTACCAGACGATGAAAATAGCAAAGTAAATGTTTGTATTAAAAACATTTATGATATATGGGAAAAAACAAAAGATAGAAAATCAACCCAACTTGTATTTTGTGATTTATCAACTCCAAAATCACTTGGTGCAGATGACAACCCCTATGAATTAGAACTTGTAAATGGTGTGTGGAAATGTAAAGAAAGAGAATTTACAGATGTTTATACAGATATGAAAAGGAAACTAATAGAAAAAGGAATACCAGAGAACGAAATTGCTTTCATTCACGAGGCAACAACAGAGGCAAAAAAAGAAGAATTGTTTGACAAAGTGCGTAGTGGAGAAATAAGAGTTTTAATGGGTAGCACTTTTAAAATGGGAGCAGGTACAAATGTGCAAGATAAAATAATAGCATTACACAATTTAGACTGTCCGTGGACAAGTGCTAATTTAATACAAAGAATAGGAAGAATGTTAAGACAAGGAAATGAAAATGAACTTGTGCATATTTTTAACTATGTAACACAACGAACTTTTGACGCATATATGTATCAACTAATACAACAAAAACAAGAATTTACTAGCCAAATAATGACATCAAAAACACCAATAAGAAGTATGGAAGATATTGATGAAAGAGCATTAGATTATGCAGAAATAAAAGCACTTGCAACAGGTAATGAATATATAAAAGAAAAAACAGAGTTAGAGGCAAAAACAACAAAATTAAAAATGTTAAAACAAAGTTATTTGAGTCAAAAATATGAGTTAGAGGAGATGATAGAAAGAAAATACCCACAACAAATAAAAGAGTGTAATGAAACAATAGAAAATTTAAAAGAAGATAAAAAACAACTAACTGAAAACACAAAAATAAATGAGGATAATTTTTCATCAATGATATTAGATAATCAAGTATATAGCGAAAGGGCAAATGCAGGAGAAAAAATATTAGAACTACGTAAAAATGTTACTGATTTAAAAGGAATATATATAGGAGAATATAGAGGGTTTAAAATGTATTTGGAATTTAATAGTTTTTCTAAAATATTTCAAGTAGCATTAAAAAATAAGCAGACTTATAGGGCAGTACTTGGAACTGATAAAGTAGGTGTAATAACTCGTATAAATAATGCATTAGAGTCAATGGATAAACAATTAGAAAGTAACACGCAAAAGTTAGAAAATTTAAAATTGCAATGTAAAAATGCAAAAGAAAATTTAGCAGTACCATTTGCACAAGAACAAGAATTACAAGAAAGTTTGGCTAGACTAAAAGAAGTAAATAAATTACTAAAAATAGGAGACACAAAAGAAAGAGAAGTTATAGATATTGATGATGAACAAGAAGAAATTGAAGAACATTCTAATGAAAAAGCAAGAGAATATTCAAGATAGAGTCAAGTCTATAAAATATAAAGAAATTAATTTTTTATACATTTTTATTATTTCTAGTATTGTTATAGAATAAGAACAATAGGAGGTAATAAAAATGAAAGTGGAAAAATTTTTGAAATGGTCTATTTTAGACGAACTTTATAATGAAAGAGGAGATAAGTTTGCAAGCAATATTTTAAAAGAAATGGAAAAGCAAAACAAGGAATTAAAGACAGTAGTTATTGATGAAAAATTAACAAGAAAAATTAAAGAATATGTTACAGATAAAGAAAAACAAAATGAACTATTAGGATTACTAAATCAATATGAATTAGGTACAAATAAAGATGATGACTTTTGGAATAAAATGTATTATAAATTGGGTATTTATGATTGCCTAGAATTGAAAAATACATTAAAATCAAAGATAGAAGAAGATGATGATAAAGATGAAAAAAACGTATTTTTGGATGAAAGTTCTGATGACTTTTGGGATTATTTGAATACCAATAGAATGAAAATGATAAAAAGAAACAAAAAGTATAAAGAATTTATGTCAAAAAGAGAAAAAATAAAAGAAGATAATCCTAATGTAAGGACTTTTTTAGAAGATAGAGAAGTTATTGAATTAACAGAAGTTGAATTAAATGCAGTATTAGACATTTTTGAAATAGAGGGAGATATGGAAACAATAAAAACGGCAGAAACGTTTAAATTAGGTGCAAGAGAAATGCTTATATTTTTAAAACAAATGGGATTGATATAAGTTGTATAGAAGATATTAAAAAATTAGTATCTTCTATATTATTTTATAAATATTTATGCTATAATTCAAATAGTAATAAATAATGGAGATAATTATAATGTTTAAAATTAAAAAGAAAATTAAATTAACTTATGACGAAAGAAGAATTATACTTTATTCACTAAACGATTTTAGAACAAAGATATTAAAAGAAGGCAAATGTGTAGATGTGATAAATGAGGCAATGTGTGAAGTAAAACCTAAAATGAAAGCAAAAAAAGATATTATAGGAGTTATAGTAAATGCCTTGATAAATATGAAAGAGGAAGCTGACGCAGAAAATCTTGACACAGCTGTAATAAAAGATTTAATATTAAAGTTATATGAAGAATATAAAACATTAAAATAGTAAGTTATAAAGATAATTGAATATAAAAAATTAGAAGTTGAGCAAAATATCAGCTTCTTTTTTGTTGCCTAAAATTGAAAGGAAGTGATGAATATGCAAAGAGCAGAAATAACAGAAAAAATAGGAAAAATAAATATAAAAATTGCTATTGCAAATAAAGAATTAGAAGAACTAAAACTAAAATGCAAAAAAAAAAATTAGAAGTGAGAAAATATAAAAATGAATCAGCAAGATTACAATTAGAATTGCAAGAGTTAGATATTGAAAATTATAAAAAAATACAACAAGAAAAAAATATAAATCGATTACAAAAAGAAACAATAAGAAAATATGCTGATCCAAATAATGAATATTATTCGCAAGAAAAAAGTTACTACAATTCAGAAAGTTTATATAAGAGTTATATAGAAAAAAAAAGATTACCATATAACGATTAGAAAGGAGTACAGCAATATGAACTATGATGATTTAAAAGATATTTTAATGAAAAAAGTAGAACAAGAATTATATAATTATAAGCACAATTTAATAAAAAATTATACACCAGAACAAATAATAAATGAGGCTCATGAAATAAATTTTAAAGAACAAATAAGAGATATTTTAGACAGTTCAATGTTAGGTAGACAAGAAATAAAAGTATTATTAAAAACAGATAATATTTTAGCTGAGTTATATGATTATTGGAAACACTCAAATGGTAATATATGGGGACAATTAGAAGATAGAGTTGAAGAAAAAATAACAAAAATGGCATTGTTAGATTATAAAAAAAACAGGGAAGTGAGGTAATTATATGCAGAAAACTTATAATATTGAAATAGAAGAAATTTTGCAAAAAGTTGTAAAAATAAAAGCAAATTCATTAGATGAGGCAATAGATATTGCAAAAGAAAGATATAGAAATGAAGAATATATTTTAGATGAAAATGATTTTAAAGGAGCAGAATTTAGTGAATATAAAGATGAAGTTATAAGAAGAAAAAATAAAAATAATAGAGAGAGGTAGGTGTGAAAGATGGCATATATACCACCAGAATTAGTAGCAGAGGCAAGACAAGTAGACCTACTTACTTATTTAAAAAATTATGAGCCATACGAATTAGTAGAAGTATGTAGAAATACATATACAACAAAATCACACGATAGTTTAAAAATAAGTAATGGCTTGTGGTACTGGTTTACAAAAGGAGTAGGTGGAAAAAGTGCAATAGATTATTTAATAAAAGTTAGAAATTTTACATTTATAAATGCAGTTCAAACAGTATTAGGAAATATAAAAATACAAGCACCAGTCCAGTATAAGCAACAAGAAAAAGAGAGAGAAAAGCATTTAAAAATACCAGTAAAAGCAGTAAGTAATGATAGAGCAATAAACTATTTATTATCACGAGGAATTGATAAAGATATTATAAATTATTGCATTGAAAATAAATTACTTTATCAAGAAGAAAAGACAAACAATGTAGTATTTATAGGATACAATAATGATAATATTCCGAGTTATGCTTTTTGTAGAGCGACTAATCAAGAAAGATTTATGAGAGAGGCGACAGGGAGTAACAAAAGATATTCTTTTAAGATAAAAGCAGATGAAGAAAGTAATATAGTTCATTTATTTGAGAGTAGTATAGATTTATTATCTTATGCTACTCTTTTACATTTAGAAAATAAAAATTGGAGAGTAGAAAATCTATTATCATTAGGAGGTATTTATTCCTCAAAATATGATGTGAAAAAAACAAAAATTCCAGTTTCTTTAACAGAATTTTTGAAACAAAATCCAAATGTAAATGAAATAAATTTACATTTAGATAATGATTTAGCAGGAAAAAATGCAAGTGCTTTTTTTCAGCAAGTATTGAGTAAAAAATATAAAGTTTTTGTTAATACATTAAGCTATGGAAAAGATGTAAACGAATATTTATGTATTAAAAAAGGAATCAAAAATATTATAAAATTTAAAGAAGAAAGGTCGAGATAATTATGAAAAAATATAAATTTATGATAAAGAAATCAAAAGAAACAGAGATAGAAATTTGTGCAGAAAATCATTCAGAGGCACTAATGGAATTGTTAAAAAAAGCAATTAAGAATGATAGAAAATTTTTTATAGGTGAGACGGAAGATAAAAAGAATTTTTCCTTAAAAGTAGAGAAAATTATTGATGAAAATGGAAAAGAAAATTTACAAGATTATGAAGATTTTATGAGAGAAAATAGTTTTTTTATTGGCAAAGAAAATGAAAATTTTTTAGAAGAAATCAAAGACGAAAATATAAAAGAAATTGAAGATGATTTACCAAAAGAATATGCAGAGATTGTTTGTAATAAGTGTGGAAATTGCATTCCAATAGATGAGATTATACACCAGTTAGAATCCTAACAAGCACTGAATTTTTCCTCCCTAGTCAAAATTCTATATTGTGGGGCAATGCCCCAAGCCCCATTTAAAATAAATAATAATGAAAGGAAAAAAATATGAGAAAAAGAAGAATAAAAAAGAACTTCTGGTTTGATGAAGAAGAAGATAATTCATTAAAAAATTTAAGCAATATATCTGGAAAAACAGAAGTACAAGTAATTAGAAAATTGATAACAGGTGCATCAATAAAAGAGAAACCACCACAAGAATTTTACGAAATTATGAAAGAACTTTTACAGTTTAGAAAAGATATAAAAACAATAAAAGAGTTGAGCAGATTTACAAAACAACTTGATACAAAAAGAGTTGAAAAAACGCTAGATGGAATAGATGCATTAAGGTTAAAAATAGCAGAAAAATATTTGAAATAGTTTGGAGATGTTATAATGGCAACAACAAAAATTTGGAAGATAGATAAAAGGTTAGATAATGTAGTTGATTATGTAGTAAATGAAAAGAAAACAGATAGTGAAAGTTATTATAATTTACACAAAGTAGTTGAATATGCAAAATCTTCATATAAAACAGAAAAACAATTATATGTTACAGCAATAAATTGTTCAGAAGATAATGTAGTACAAGAAATGATAGAAACAAAGAAAATATTTGATAAGAAAAATGGAATATTAGGTTATCACGCATTTCAGTCATTTTGTGAGGGAGAAGTTACACCAGAAATAGCCCATAAAATAGGAATAAAATTAGCAGAGGAATTATGGGGAGATAGATTTCAGGTAGTAGTTACAACACACTTAAATACTAATCATATTCATAATCATTTTGTACTCAATTCTGTTTCATTTATAGATGGCAAAAAGTATTATGATAATAATGAAACCTATGCTTTAATGAGGCAGACATCTGATAATTTATGCAGAGAATATGGCTTAAATGTTTTAGAAGAAAAACCAACAAAATGTAAAATTGATTATACATTATTCTATAAACAATATTTAAAAAAATCTAATTATCATACACAAACAAAACAAGATATAGATTATGCAATTACACAGTCAAATACTTATAAAGAGTTTGAAAATTTAATGAAAGCAATGGATTATGAACTAATTTATAGAGCAGGAAAATTGAGTATAAGAAAAGAGCCATATAAGAAAAATATTAGAATAGCAAGAGCATACGGAGATGATTATGAAATAGATAGAATAAAGGCAAGAATAAAAACAGAAAATGCTATAAAAGTTCCATTTCCAGAAATGCGTTCAAAAAAAGTTTATAGAAGTAATTTTAAAATAAAAAATAGGAAAAAAGCAACAGGAATAAAAGCATTATATTTGTATTACTGTTATTTATTAAAAATATTTCCTAAAACAGAAAAAAGAAGAAAAACACCAGTTTCAATAAAAGCAGATGTGCAGAAAATGGAAAGAATATCACAGGAAGCAAGGCTCTTATGTAGTAAGGATATAAAAACTACAAAAGAACTTTCTGTATATATGAATACTTTACAAAATGAAATATCCAGTTTGGAAGAAAAGCGAGATAAATTATACTATCAAAATACCAAGCTGAAGAAAGAAGAAAGACAGGAGAATTATAACGAACTCTCTCTAATTGCAGGAAAAATTCAATATTTGAAAAAGGAGGTAAAAATGTGCAAAGAAATTGAAGAAAGAGTACCTAAAATAAAAGAAAACATCAAGGAGTTAAACGAAGAAAAAGAAATACAAAAAGGAAAGGAGAGAAAAGACTATGAGTACAGCAGGAGATAGTGCCGAAGAAGTTGTTAAATTGAGTTTAGACGGTTTTGAAGTAGTTGCAAGATTAACAGGAAGTATGGCAAAAGAATTGGCAGTAATACTAGTTGCATTAAGTAAATCGAAAGGAAATAAAGTAAAAGGTCAAATAGGAATAAATAATATGCTAAAACGCACAGGAGACTTTAAAGTATTTACAATAAAAAAAGATGATTACAAAGAATTTAAAAAACAAGCTAAAAGATATGGTGTTTTATATAGTGCAATGTGCAAAAGAAGTGATTTAAAGAGTAAAGATGGAGTAATAGACCTTTTAGTAAAAGGCGAGGATGCAGTAAGAGTAAACAGAATGGTAGAAAGATTTAATTTAACAACAATAGGAGAAACAAAAATTGAAACAGCATTAGATAAAGAAGATTTACAAAAAATAGTATCAGATAAAGAAAAAACAGAAATTTCAAAAGATATTCAAGAGAAAAATACATCAGAAGATTTGTTAAATAAATTATTGAAAAAGCAAAATATCAAGGAGGAAAATGAGAATACCAACCCCAGTAATCTTTCAAATACGGAGAAAGAAATTCAATCAGAGAGTTCATTGAAAATGAACGAAAAAATGGAAGGAACTAAAAAAGAAGAAAAGCCTTCGATAAGAGAAAAAATAAACACAATAAAAAAAGAACAAGAGGAAAAAGAAAACCTAAAAGTAAAAGAAGAAACAAAAGAAATATCAAAAAACAAAAAAGTACAAGAAACAAAGCACACACAACCTAAAAAGAAAAATAGAAAAAAGGAAAGGAGTAAGTAAATTATGAGTATGATAAACGACATTTTGAAAAGTGCAGTAAATAATGTGAAACAAGAAAATGATGAATTTGATGTGGATAAATGGGCAGAGGAAAAAAATTCAGAAAGGCAATGGGCATATAAAACTCAAGATGAAATGGCAACAAAAATAACAGAAGATAGTAAACTATATCAAACTTATTTGGATGTACAAAGTAAATTTCCAACTTATTCAGTAGGAAATGCATTACTTGTTACAGCACAAAATCCAAAAGCAACACAATTAAAAGATGTAAAAACGTGGAAGAAAGAAAAAGTTAGTTTTGCAGGAAAACCAAATAAGATAATTATATTAGAACAAGGAAATGTTTATACAAGAGATGATGGAACAGAGGCACAGGGGTATGATCCAAAGAGAGTTTATGATATATCAGATATGAGAATAAAAAGACAATTAAATACATTACCATATACAAAAGAGCAAATATTAAAAGCAGTATTATCTATGTCGCCAGTAGAAGTACAAGCAGTACCTAGTGTTGCAAATAATAAAGTAGCAAATTTTAATGCTAATAGCAGGACAATTGAAGTTTTAGAAAGTGCAGATGTAAATAGAATAATACAAGGTTTAGTAAGTGAAATTGCAAGTATTCATACATTATCTTTTGCAGAATCAGAATTTAATACATTTAAAAATGAAAGTGTTGCATATATGGTAAGCAAAAGGTATGGAATACCTACGAATAATTTTAATTTTGAAAAAATACCAGAAGAACTAAAAGCAATGACACCACAAGAAGTAAAACAAGAATTAGGGAACGGAGCAGAGTGCTTTGAAATACTTGCAGAGGGAATGGATAGAACATTAGGTATGAATACGAGAACAAAAACAAATAGAGAATATGAAAGGTAGGAAATTTTATGGAAAATGATAAAAGAGTTATGGAATTAGATAGAACTACTTATGCAGTTATTCTAAATTCTTTAATTGATATGAAAAATAATATGAGAAAAAAGGAAGTCGAAACCGACATTATAGATAAGGTTATAGTAAAAGTAATAAAAGCTCCAACTAAACAAAAAAAAGGAATTTTCAAAAGAAAAGGAGTACGAAATGAAGAAAGATAATAGAATATATATAATAATATCTATTATTGGTATGATAGCAGTTATATGGCTTGCACTTATAATTGCACCATTAACAAATGGAGGACTTGCAACAATTATATATGAATTACCAACAAAGTTGCAAAGACCATTTAATATAACAATTTGTGAGGATAGTTCAAAAACTATTCTTATTTTTTTGCTTTCTTATTTTATAGGTATAGGAGTATATTTTTCAACGAGAAAAAATTATAGAAAAGGAAAAGAACACGGTTCAGCAAAATGGGGAAATACAAAAGAAATCAATAAAAAATATAAGCAATTACCAGAAAGTGAAAACAGAATTTTAACGCAAGATGTAAGATTAGGTTTAAATGCTAAAAAGCATAGAAGAAATTTAAACACATTAGTAATAGGTGGAAGTGGTGCAGGAAAAACACTATTTTATGCAAAACCTAATTTATTACAAGCCTCAAATAATTCATATATTGTTTTAGACCCAAAAGCAGAAATATTGAGGGATACAGGTTATATGTTAGAAAAAAATGGATTTGATGTTAGAGTTTTAGATTTAATCAATATGAATTTAAGTTTTGGATATAACCCATTTGAATACTTAAAAGATGATAATGATATTCAAAAACTTGTAACTAACTTATTTAAGAGTACGACACCAAAAGGAAGTCAAAGTAATGATCCGTTTTGGGACACAACAGCGTCAATGCTACTTATGGCTTTAATATTATTGTTAAAATATGAAGCTCCAGAATATGAGCAAAACTTTGATATGGTATTAGAATTATTAAGAGCAGGAGATGTAAAAGAAGATGATGATGAATATGAAAGTCCATTAGATATACTATTCAAAATGATAGAAGAAACAAATCCACAGCACATTGCATTAAAATATTATAAAAGCTATCATTCAGGCTCTGCTAAAACACTAAAATCAATACAAGTAACACTTGCATCTAGGTTAGAAAAGTTTAATTTAAAAGATTTAGCAAATTTAACAATGTATGATGAATTAGATTTAAGTAGTATAGGAGAAAAGAAAGTTGCATTATTTGCATTGATACCAGATAATGACACAAGTTTTAACTTTATTGTTTCAATGCTATATACACAATTGTTTCAGCAATTATTCTATGTTGCAGACCATAAATACAAAGGTGCATTGCCTGTTAATGTTCATTTTATAATGGACGAATTTGCGAATGTAAGTTTGCCAGAAGATTTCGATAAGATATTAGCTACAATGAGGTCAAGACGGAATTTCTGTTAGTATCATACTACAAAATCTAGCCCAACTAAAAACGCTTTTTGAAAAACAATGGGAAAGCATTGTACGGAAATTGTGATGAACTTTTGTATTTAGGTGGAAATGAACAAAGTACTCACAAATATATAAGTGAACTATTAGGAAAGGAAACTATTGATACAAACACTTATGGAAAATCAACTGGACACTCTGGTAGTTATTCTACTAATTATCAAATAGCAGGCAGAGAACTTATGACACCTGACGAAGTTAGAATGCTTGATAACCAATATGCTTTACTATTCATACGTGGAGAAAGACCAATAATAGATAAAAAATATAATACTTTTAAACATTCTAATATAAAACTAACAGAAGATGGAGGCTATAAACCTTATATTCACGGAAAAATTGAAAATTCAGTTGCAACAATTACTTTTGATACGAATGTAAAGGATATAAAACAAAAGAAGTATCAAGATATAGAAAATGACGAAATTTTATTAGACGATGAAATAGATGAATATTTAGAATAACAAGAGAAACTAACTAATTAAAAGTAAAACATTACGAGAAAAAGCTTTCTCGGAAAGAGAGGTTTTTGAAGATGAAAAATAAATTCAATATAAAAAGATTATTAGGTATAGGGCTAAAGGTAATAACTGTTGCAGGTGTATTAGTAATAGGAAATAATACAGTATTTGCAACTGATGACCCATTAACAGTTATAAATAATTTAAAAGACTTTATGTATCAGATTATAGGTGCAATAGGTGCTATATTGTTATTATGGGGAATTGTTCAAATAGGTATGGCGATTAAATCACACGACCCATCACAACGTGCTAGTGGATTTATGACATTAGCAGGTGGTGTAATAATAGCATTTGCAAAACAAATATTGGAGTTAATTTTAGGTTAAATTTTAAGAAAAACAATGAAAGAATTGCCTTCTTATAACAAATAAGGAGGCGATAAAATTTGAGCGATAATTGGATAGTAGGAAACTTACAAAATGCAATAGATACTTGGAATTCAAAACTGAGTGAAATTTGGCAATTAGTAACACAAACACCAGAGAATTTTAAAGGTGGTGGTATTTGGGAAGTAATAGTAAATATTCACGGTGCTTTGCAAGCAATACGGACTTGCATTAATTGTTATATTCTTTCTAATAGGTGTTATAAAAACTTGTAATTCATTTGCAGAAATTAAAAAGCCAGAACACGCATTTAAGTTATTTTTGCGTTTTGCAATAGCATACATAATAGTAGTATATGGGTTAGATTTAATGCTTGCAATATTTGATATAGTACAAGGTATTATATCAACGATTATGACTTCGGCAGGTTTTGGAGAGAGTAGTAATACGGTATTACCACAAGAACTAATAACAACGATAGAAAGTTGTGGCTTTTTTGAAAGCATACCTTTATGGGCAGTTACTTTGATACGGAGGACTACTTGTAACAGTTTTATCTTTTGTAATGATAATGAGTGTTTATGGTAGATTTTTTAAACTTTATTTATACACAGCGATAGCTCCAATTCCTTTATCAGCTTTTGCAGGAGAGCCATCGCAAAACGTTGGAAAAAGTTTTATAAAATCCTATGTTTCAGTATGTATGGAGGGAGCAATAATTGTACTTGCTTGTATAATCTTTTCTTTATTTGCTTCTAATCCACCAGCAGTTAATACAAGTTTGCCTGCTACAACGCAAGTATGGAGTTATATAGGAGAATTGGTATTCAATATGTTGGTATTAGTAGGAACAATTAAGATGGCAGATAGAGTAGTTAGAGAAATGATGGGATTATGATAGGTAAATATTGATTAAAAACAATAAAGAAATGGGGGATAAAACATTATGAAAATAATTGATGAAAATAAGTTAAAAGATTATGAAGAACTTAATGATAATTATACAAAATATGATAATAAACAGGCACGATTTAATACAAAAATAGCATCAGAAATACGACATAATGGAGAAATTGTAGATGTTTTAGGGATTTTAAAAGGTAAGGATATTTATAATGATAGATATATTGTTCGTTTTAATGATGGAACAATAAATGATAATGTAATGAATAATGAATTAGAATTTGATTTTTTCAGAGATCCAGTTCAAGAAGATATGCGAAGAGAATTAAGTAAAATTATTAAATCTTATAAATTAAGTGATAAAGAAGTAGAAGAATTACAAATGGCTATAATCAACTATGATTATGAAGCAAATGAGGGAACAGTATTTACAAGAGTTGAATCGATAAAAGATTTATTTAAAGATGAAGACACCAAAGAAAGAATAAATCCTTCAATAAAACAATTAAAAGCAATGGCAGAATATATTAGATATACAAAAAATTATTATATGCTTTATGGTTATGAAAAATATACAGAGAAAGTAATTAATTTAATTTTAAATAAAGATGAAAAAGAAATTACTAAAATTGACCTCTTGAATGAAATGAAAGATATGATTAATCATAATATAATGTGTTATTCAAGTAATTATTCTTTGGGAGAAGCAAAGCAGGGCTATGAAAAAGATTTTGAAAGAGAAAATAAGAAACTTATTTTAATTGAACAAATGCTTAAAGATGAAAAGCAAAAAATAAAGAAAAAAAATAAGGAGGCAAGATAGATGGAAGTTAAGATAAATAAGGAAATAAGACAATATATCGAAAAAATATTCTTTGGATTATCTTTAAGGCAATTTATATGTTCAGCATTAGCCTGTATAGTAGCAGTTGGAATATATTTTATATCTAAACCAATATTAAATAATACAGGAACTGTATCGTGGTTGTGTATGGCTGGTGCAGTCCCATTTGCTATTTTAGGATTTGTAAGATATAACGGAATGACAGCAGAACAATTTGTAATAGCTTGGATAAAATCAGAGATATTAACACCAAAAAGGTTAGTATTTAAGCCTAATAACTATTATTTAAATACGTATAAAAAAAGTGAAAAAAATATAAATAATAATAAAAGAAAAAAATTTTTAAAGAAAAACAAAAAACAGAAAAAATAGAAGAAAAACAATAATGAGATTTACCCTCCTTTAATTATAGGAGGTAGATTTATGTTTTTTAGTAAATTATTCAAGAAAGATAAAGAAAAATTTATTATTCCCAAAGGGGTACAAGATGTTATTCCTATAAAACGAATTTGGAAAGACGGAATATTTTTAGTAGGGAATAACAAATATTCAAAAACATTCAAGTTCACAGATATAAACTATATTGTAGCAAGTGAAGATGATAAAGAGGCAATGTTTTTAGACTATATGCAAATACTCAACTCTTTTGAAAGTGATATGCTTGTAAAAATTAGTATATTAAATAGCAAAATGAACGAGCAGAATATAGAAAATAATGTGAAAATTGAAAATGAAAAAGATAAACTTGATAGATTAAGACAAGAATATAATATGCTAATAGATGAGGGAGCAAAAACTTCAAATGGAATTGTGCAAGAAAAGTATATAACAATAACTATAAGAAAGAAAAATCTAGAAGAGGCTCGAACAGCATTTAGAAGAATTGCAATAGAATTAAATAAGCATTTTAAAAAGTTAAATTCAATTTGCATAGAATTAGATTCAAACGAAAGATTAAAAATGCTACATAACTTTTATAGAATGGGCGAAGAAAATAGTTTCTATTTTGATATGATAGATAATATGAGAAAAGGGCATAGTTTCAAAGATTATATTTGTCCAGATAGTTTTGAATTTAAAAAAGACACATTTAAAATGGGAGATAAATTTGGTAGAGTAATATTTTTAAAAGAATATGCTAGTTTTATAAAAGACAGTATGATTTCAGAAATAACAGATATTAGTAAAAATTTAATACTTACAATAGATATTACACCAGTATCAACAGATGAGGCAATAAAAGATGCAGAAAGAATACTATTAGGTGTAGAAACAAACAAAGCTAATTATATAAGAAAGCAAAATGAAAATAATAACTTCCTTGCCTCAATACCATATGATATGGAACAACAAGAACAAGAGGCTAGGGAGTTTTTAAATGATTTAATGACACGCGACCAAAGAATGTTTTTAGGGTTAATTACCATAGTTTTTTCAGCAGATACAGAAAAAGAACTTGAAAACACAACAGAGGCAATACTAACAACAGCAAGAAAAAATCTGTGTCAATTTGGATTATTAAAGTTTCAACAATTAGATGGATTAAATACTACACTACCTATTGGAGTAGAAAAAATAGAAACATTAAGAACACTTACAACGGAAAGTTTAGCAGTTTTTATGCCATTTAAAGTTCAAGAAGTTCAGCACCAAAATGGGATATACTATGGACAAAATGCAATATCTAAAAATATGATATTATTAGATAGAAAGCAGTTATTAAATGGTAATAGTTTTATTCTTGGTGTTTCTGGAAGTGGAAAGAGTTTTACGGCAAAACAAGAAATAAGTTCAATAATATTAAAAGAAAAGAATGCAGATGTTATAATTATTGACCCAGAAAATGAATTTGCAGGACTTGTAAAAGAATTAGGGGGAGAACTTGTAGAAATATCTTCAACAAGTAAAAATCACATAAACGCAATGGATATGAATAAATTTTATGGCGATAATTCAAACCCAATAGTATTAAAGTCAGAATTTGTGCTTTCACTTTGTGAACAACTTATGGGAAAAGCATTAGAGCCACAGCAACGCTCAATAATTGACAGATGTACGGCAAATGTTTATAAAGAATATCAAAAAAGAGACTATGAGGGAGAGCCACCTACATTAAAAGAATTTAGAGAAGAACTATTAAAGCAAAATGAAAAAGAGGCAAAAGATGTAGCACTTGCAATAGAATTATTTAGTAATGGTAGTTTAAATACATTTGCAAAACAAACAAATGTAAATATCAATAATAGATTAGTTTGTTACAATATATTAGAACTAAAAAAACAGTTACAACCTATTGCAATGCTAGTTATACTTGACAGCATATTTAATAGAATAACAGCAAATAGACAAAAAGGAAAGTCAACTTATATTTATATAGATGAAATATACCTTTTATTCCAATATGAATATTCAGCAAACTTTCTATTTACTTTGTGGAAAAGAGTTAGAAAATATGGAGCTTGTTGCACAGGTATTACACAGAATGTGGAAGATTTATTGAGAAGTGATTTAGCAAGAACAATGCTTGCAAATAGTGAGTTAATAATAATGTTAAATCAAGCTAGTACAGATAGAACAGAACTTGCGAAACTATTAAATATATCAGACCAACAACTAAGTTTTATAACAAATGTAGAGGCAGGACACGGATTATTAAAGGTAGGAAATTCGCTTATTCCATTTGTAAATAAGTTTCCTAAAAATACTGAACTTTATAGGCTAATGACAACAAAATTAAATGAAGTTTTTTAGAATAAAATGTAGACTTTTTTAAGAAAATAATGTAAAATACTAGACATAGAAAGTAAGATAAGCAAATGTGTAGTTGCCCTTCGACCTTGATTTCTTATCAAGAGTTAGGGGGTGAGGCTATGTTTGAGATTTTAGCATTCCTAGTAATAGGTTTAATGATTTCGATAACAATAAATTTAGCCTTACTATGTATCATATACATACAATGGGTTAATAAGCAAATAAAATAAAAACTACACATTGCTTAAAAAAACGATTACAGAGCAATGTGTAGTTCCAAATATATTTGGGCAACCACGCTTTTGTGATTACTTACTTTCTATACTTATTATACACTAATTTATACAAGAAAGTCAATAAATTTGAAAAAATAAAATATATAATTAAAGTGCTATATTTGTTTATATAGTGCTTTTTTTTGTGCAAAGGAAGTGATGAAAATTGAGAAAATGGCTAATTAGAATACTACTAATTATATTTTTAATTAGTTTAGTATTATCAGTAATTTACATCATAACAAATAAATTTCAAGACAAAAAACAAAATGAAGTATTTGAAGAATTAGAAAATATTGTAACAGAGGAAAAAGAAGAAAAACACGAAGAACAACAAGAAGAAAGTATAAATTTAGAAAAATTATACAAATTAAATAATGATTTTATAGGGTGGCTAAAAATAAATAGTACTAGTATAAGTTATCCAGTAATGCAGACAGATAGTAATAGAAAAGATTATTATTTAAGAAAAAACTTTTACAAAGAATACTCACAATTAGGAACACCATATATAGCAGAATATTGCAATGTGCAAACAAGTGATAATGTAATTATATATGGTCATCATATAACTAATTATCAAGTATTTGGAGAATTAGAAAAATACAAAAAGAGAGAATTTTATAATAATAATAAAATAATAAATTTTAATACCATATATGAAAATGCAGATTATGAAATAATTGCAGTATTTAAAACAATTGCTTATACAGGTTTTAAGTATTATGAATTTATAAATAGCAGTTCAGAAGATGAGTTCAATACATTTATAAAAAGATGTAAAGAACTTTCTTTTTATGATACAGGAAAAACAGCTAAATATGGAGATAAACTTTTAACATTATCAACTTGCGAATATTCTGCTAAAAATGGAAGATTAGTTGTAGTAGCAAAGAAGATTACAGCAGAATAGGAGGGACTAAAATGGCAGATATAAAAACAAAGAAAAAACAAGATTTTAGTATAAAAAAATTTGATAGAGCAACTACAATGGGAAAAAGTTTAAAAGAAAATATTGTTAGCATAAAAGATAAAACAAAAGCAAGTTATGAAAATAATGAGCAGTCAGCACAAGAGTATGCAGAAAATAAAGTAAATAGTGGAATAGAAAATGCTATTTATTCGTTACCAAGAATAAATCAAAAAGGAAAACAAAATTTAGAAAAAACAAAAGAAAATATAGCAAAGGGAAAAGTAAAAATAAAACAGGCTCAAAAAGGAATAAAGAATATAAAACAAAAAGGTAGAATTACCATAAAAAAAGCAAAAAGAGACATAAAAAATATACAAAAGAATATTAAATCAGCAAGAAATACCGTAAAAACTACTAAAAGAACTATAAAAACAACAAAGCAAGTTGCAAAACAAAGTGTGAAAATGTTACAAAGAACAGCAAGAGCAACAAAGCAGGCAGTAAAAGCAACTATAAGGGCAGTTCAAATAGCAATAAAAACAACAATAGCAATTATAAAAGCAATAATTTTAGCAACAAAAGCACTTATATCAGCAATTATTGCAGGTGGTTGGGTAGCAGTTGTAGTAATAATAGTTATTTGTTTAATTGCTTTATTATGCACATCTATTTTTGGTATATTCTTTTCTAATGAAGATGAAGTAGGCGACAGGAATATGAGTTCAGTAATAAGAGAACTAAACGAAGAATTTACAAATAAAATTACAGAAATACAAAAGAATAACGAGCACGATGAGTTTGAAATAAATTCAAATAAAGCACAATGGAAAGATATTATTTCAATTTATGCAGTTGTGATAAGTAAAGGAGAAGAACAGACAGAGCTTGTAACACTAGATGACAACAAAATTAACCAGCTGAAAGAAATATTTTGGCAAATGAATACAATTACTTCAAAAGTAGATGAAATAGAAAAAGAATATGAAATAACAGACGAAAACGGAAATACAAAGATAGAAAAGAAAAAAATAAAAATGCTACATATTGAAATAATGAGTAAGTCATTACAAGAAATGATAGAATTGTATAGATTAAATGAAAAACAAAAGATACAACTTGCTGAATTACAAAAGGAAGAATATAATTCTATGTGGACATATATGTTATCAGGTTCATCAGGAGGAAGTACAGATATAGTAGAAGTCGCAAAACAGTATATAGGAAATATTGGAGGACAACCTTTCTGGTCTTGGTATGGTTTTAGTAATAGAGTTGAGTGGTGTGCTTGTTTTGTTAGTTTTTGTGCGAACGAGTGTGGATATATTGAGGCTGGTATAATTCCAAAATTCGCAAGCTGTCAAAGTGAGGGTGTTGCTTGGTTTCAAACTTGTGGCTTGTGGCAAGATAGAAGTTATACACCACAAGCACGGAGATATAATCTTTTTTGACTGGGAAAAAGACGGAATTGCAGACCATACAGGAATAGTTGAAAAAACAGAAAACGAAAAAATTTATACAATAGAGGGAAATGCTAAAGGTGATTGTTGTAAAAGAAATGAATATAATGTAAATAGTAGTGTTATTTTAGGGTATGGAACTCCTATGTATTAAAAGTAAAATAGATATTTTTATATCTACTCTAAAAAATATAACAAAAAAATAAAAATGTGTTATAATTGACCTAGAAAGAGGAGTGATAAAATGACAGATATGTTTGTAATAAAGTACATAGACAACAAATTAAAAAAAGTTGAAAATCCAAATTTTATTAAATATACATTTTACGAACTAAGAATAAAAAACAATTTAACAGAGGAAGAAATAGATAGATTCTTAAAAATAAACAAAGATTATTTTGAAAATAAAGGTTATGAAGTTTTCTTCACTGGAGCAAAATTTATATACAAAGATATGACACTAACAGTGCAAGATAACGAATTGATGATAGCAGTCAAAAATTAGCAAATAAATATTATAAATTTCATAAAAAAATTTATAAAAATTATTGTAAAATTTTTAATGTTGTGATAGCATATATGTTGAAATTAAAAATACAAAGGAAGGAAAAAGGTGGAATTTATGTTGATACACGAAACAAGAAAGAAAAACAAAGGAATTACACTGATTGCACTTGTCATAACCATAATTGTCCTTTTAATTCTAGCAGGAGTAAGTATTGCAACATTAACAGGAGATAATGGATTATTATCAAAAGCACAAGAAGCAAAAGAAAAAACAGAAGAGGCAAGAAGAAAAGAAGAACAAGAATTAAAAAATATTGAGATTCAATTGCAGATGCAACAAAATGGTGATATAGCAAATATGCCTGACTTAAAAGAAGGAATGATACCAGTAAAATGGAATGGAAGTGTTTGGGTAAAAGCAGATAAAGAAAACAAAAATAAAGATTGGTATGATTACAGTACATCAAGTAAAAAGTGGGCAAATGTAGTAACAGTAAAAGAAAGTGGAACAAAAAGCAGAGAAGAATATATGAATGCCAGTGTAGGAGAGCCAATAGCAGAAGATGATATAACAACAATGTTTGTATGGATACCAAGATATAGTTATAAAATAACAAGTGGATATCACGAAAAAGCAAATGGAACTGGAGAAATAGATATAAAATTTTTAATAGGAACTACAGATACCCCTGTTGAAGGTGGAGATGATGCACAAAGAAATAGTAAATCGAATGAGAATTATGTAGTTCATCCAGCATTTACAGCTGATACAAGTTTAGGTGGAGTAGGAGAAGAAATAACTGGATTTTGGGTAGGAAAATTTGAATCAAGTAATAGCGAATCTCCAAAGAATAATGTAGGAATTAATAGTTCATCAACAGATGATGTGTTATATGGAAGAGGAAATAAAACAGATGTAACAATAAGACCAAGTGTAACAAGTTGGAGAGCAATAGATGTAAATAGTATATATACAGCTTGTGATAATATGAATTCAGCTGGAAATATACACGGCTTTGGAACAGATACAGATACAACAATGATGAAAAATAGTCAATGGGGAGCAGTAGCATATTTAGCACAAAGTGACTATGGAAACAAACAAGTGTCAACTGATGCTACATCTGGGATTTGGAATAATTCATATAATGAAGGAGTAACAAAAACAAATAGTAATTCTTATGGAGTATCAATTTACTATACAACTTTAACTGGAATGGTAGCAGATACTAGAGATAACTATACAAGTAATTATGCAATAACATTAAATGATTCTGATAAAACAATAAATGCTGATGGAAGTATAACTATAAATTATGTAACAAGAAATAGTGATGGAACAAATTCAGCACCATATACAAAAACATATTATCCATATTATACAGAAAACGGACAAAAAGGAAGTACAACAAGAAATATATATGGAGTATATGATATGGCAGGTGGTTCTTGGGAATATATGGCAAGTTATTTGGAAAATGCAACAAATACTTATGCAACGAAGTTTAAAACTTTCAATGCAAAATATCAAACATCATACAAGGGAGACGGAGCAAGTTCTAGTACAGAAGATAGAACAGCAAATTATGAAGCAAATAAAGAAATGTATGGAGATGCAGTATGGGAGACATCAAATGGAGCAAATGGTTACTACAGTTGGAATGGAGATTACTCTAGCTTTCCGTCTCTGACTAATCCGTTCTTCCTACGCGGGGGCGGTTTCAGCGATAGCAGTAGTGCGGGAGTGTTCTATTTCGTCAGCACTACAGGTGGTAGCAGTGCCCTTTATGGTTTCCGTGCGGTCGCACTTTAAAATGTGACCTTGACCCTTGTTCCCTTTAATCACCACATATTTTGAACTGTAAAAAAAGTAAAATACGGGCAAAAATTTAAAATTGGCAAAAACAAACTAAAAAAATATTGGGATTAAACTGTAGACTCTAACTTTCCGTATCTGACTAATCCGTTCTTCATACGCGGGGGCAATTTCAACAATAGCAGTAATGCGGGAGTGTTCTATTTCAACAACAATACAGGTGGTAGCAATGCCAATTATGGTTTCCGTGCGGTCGCACTTCGATACAAAAGATTTAGTATAAATCTTACCCAGCAGGATAATATTCAAGGATATTATCGAGAGTTCAGACTAAGTTTATTTGAATTCTGTATAATGAGAAAAGTTTTTAAATAAAAAATGATTAAAACAACAGGATTTGTATCAAAGAAGTTTAATTCCATTGGTATATATATAGTTATATATCATAAACACATAAACAGTATTTTTGTTTTAGTAACTAATTAGGCGAAAATCCAAAAATATGAAAAATCTAGCAGTATAATATTTTATTGCTAGATTTTTTTGTTGATATGCAAGTAATATTAGAATTCATTACTTAATAAGTATAAATTTTATACAAATAAAGAAAAATTTAAAGATTTTCTTTGTTACTATTTTCAATAGTGTTAATTAATTCTTGTTCTAACAATTCGTAAGTTTTATCAGAAAAAATAAAATTACACTTGTTTATTAATTTCTTTTGTAAGTTATAAGAATTACAATGAGAGCTATGACCAATCCAAGATGTTAAACTTTGTAAAGAGTGAGAAACATTTAGTGTATTTTTTGAATATTGATAATTCCATTTTTTTATATTTTTTTTAATCTTTTTCTTACTAGATGTTCTCAAAAGTCTATGAGTTGTAAAAATTCTATAGCCACAAAAGTTTACCCCCATTTTATATGGATAATAACGAGATTTATTATTCAATTCTAATTTTAAATTTTTTTGTAAAAATATTTCAATAGATTTTTTTATAGTTTTACATTGCTCTTTATTTTCTAATAGCAAAATAAAATCATCCATATACCTTGTATAATATTTTACTTTCAAAACCCTTTTAATATATTGATCTAATTCATTTAGGTAAATATTGGCAAAGAATTGACTTGTATAATTTCCAATAGGTATCCCAAGAACTGAATCATCTTCTGCTTCATTAAATATAAGAAGTTTTGTTAAATTCAATAATTTTTGATCTGAAATATATTTTTTCATAATTTCATACAAAATCTTTGGATTAATGCTATAAAAAAATTTTTTAATATCACACTTTAAAATCCAAAAATCCCCATAATTCCTTTTAAAAATTCTCATCTGTTTTTGAACTTCCTCTACAGCTTTATGAGTACCTTTATTAGTTAAACAAGCAAATGTAGTAGTAATAAATTTAGGTACAATATAAGGTTTAATAAATTCTTCTACATACCATTGATGCACAATTCTGTCTTTATATGGTAATGCTTGAATAATTCTTTCTTTTGGTTCATAAATTTTAAATTTATAATAATTACCTAGATGATAATTTTGCTTTTGTAAACTCCTTAATAAATTTATAAGATTATTCTCTAAATTTAATTCATAGTTAATAACATCTTTTTTATATGTTTTATTTTTTTTTGCTCTTTTATGAGCTTCTAAAAGTTTATCAAAAGTTAATTTTTTATCATATAAATTTTTTATTTTTTTAGGCACGAAGTAATCCAACCTCCTAACATATTACATATATCGGTAATTAAATTAGACCAAGTTTGATAGTTTTTCATAGTTATATATTTATACTTATATGAAAGCCTTATGTGTACTTTTAAAATATTTAAATTAATATCTAGTTCATTTAAATATTTTAATTTTTCACTTTTACTGTATAACTTTACAGCATACATTAAATTTTTAAGTCCTGTATATAGTATAGATTTAATTTCATTAACTAATGCAAATTTCTCACTTTTAGGATATTTTCTAACAATATCATTAGAATAATATATTAACTCCAAATATTTTTGATAAATTAATAAATTAGAATTACTTTTATTTTTATTTTCCATTTATTAGACCACCTTTAATATAATTTTTTGTGCTGTATCTTTAAAATCATTTAATAATGAATAAGCCTCTGGAATTGAAAGAGTTTCAGTATCAATATTAGAAATAGTTTGTAATAACTTTTTTATTTCCATATTCAAATTATAATCGCTAACAGTATAAGAAATAGTATTTGAATTATCAATTATTTTAATTTTATAATTTGTAGAACTTAAAAGTCCAATATACTTTTGTAAAGAATTTGAGGGAAAACCACATTTTACTATTTTATCATTAAGATTAGTGAGTTTTAAACCAAATGTCTTATTTATTATCTTTGCATCATTGTCTAAAAAAATATAGAAAATACCAGATTTGAATAAATATAAAGTTTCGTTATCATTTTGTTTTAAATTCTTATAAATCTCAAATAATTTGCTCATAATGTAAACCTCCTCTTTTTAATTTGTATTTTATAACAAAACAATTTAAAAATCAATAGTGCAATATTGAAAATACCAATATTAAACTATTTTTGAAAAAGCCTATAAAATGTTATATAATAGATATAGAATGGAGTGATAGAAATGACGTATTTTAGTGAGCATTTTAATAAAAAAGAAAAATTAATTCCAAGGACTTTTGAAATTGATGATAATTTATATAATAAATTAGAAAAATTATCTAAATTAAAATATGATGCCTCAATAAATAAAATGGTTAATTTATCAATTGAAAAACTATCAGAAACAAATGAAGTAATTCCATATGAAATAGGAGATCAATTATATTCTCCTAGAGCTTTTTTATTAAGGGAAACTGTACTAGCAAGTTTATATAAATTAAAAGAACAATATAAAATGCCAACATATATTTTAGTAAATATTGCAATAAGAAATGCCCTGATAAATGAGGGAGTAATTGATAATTAATAAAAAAATTAATTGAGATACCATAATAAAGTGCAACAAAAATTTAATAATGAGTCTTTGAAAAAGTATTTTAAAAAATAAGGGGAGATGGTATAATAAAAATGGGACTGGACTGCCAAATTAATATTTGAGCCAATATAAAATTGAGAGGAGAATATTAATATGCTATGTTGTAGATGTAAAAACAATATGATTTTAACTGAAAAAAAACATATAATTCAATTAGGAGCTAAAACTATTATATTAGAAAATACCCCTGTTTTACAATGTTCACATTGTTGTGAAGAATATATGGAGAGCAATGTAATAAAAAAAATTGAAAACATTGAACATAATTTTGAAAATATAAACTTTAAAATAGCTATAATGGATTATAGAGAAGAATAGAGAAAAAGAAGATTAGAAATTCTTTGAAATAAAGAAAAATTACTAATCTTCTTTATATTTTGTTTAAATAACTATTAAAATCTTCCAATAATGAATCAGCTGTAACTCCTAATATTTTAGCAATCGCACATAATTCATAATCTATTACAGTTCGAGTTCCAGTTTCAATATCGAATATGGATTGACTTGAAATATCAATACCTAATATCATAAGTTGGTCTGATAAATATTGTCTTGATTTCTTTTGTTTTTCTCTAGTAATTTTTATATTTTTTCCAACTGTATTAATCTTTCCATTTAATATATCAAGATATTTCCTAGAATTCAAAGTATTTACCTCCACCAAAAAAATGTTTACATATATTTGATTTTACCATTTTCTTATGTTATAATTTAAGGAAAGACGGAATTAAGAATATTCCAAAATTATTATTGAGGTGTTTATTTTGAAGAAAAAAATATTAATAGCAGATGACAATAAAAGGTTTTGTGATTTTATTTACAAGAAATTAATTGAGATTGAAGAATTTGAAATTGTAGGAATTGCAAATACAGATGATGATGAGGTAAAGCTAATAGAAGAAAAAGAACCAGATATAGTAATTACAGATTTAATGAGAGATAATGAATATACAGGACTGGAAATAATAAAAAAATATTCTACAAATACAAACTCACCACAATTTTTAATTGTTTCTGCAGGTTCGCCAGTAATTTCAATAATGAAATATCAAAATGTTGTGAATTTCATAAATAAATTGGGATTTGACCATAATAAATTGATTATGGAATTACGAATGATTGAAACAAATGATATTCAATTAAGAAAAACAGTTAAAGATGATATTCATAAAAAAAATAGAGATAATAAACAGGGAATATTAGATAAAATAAGAGTTTTTTTAGGGATTACAGGTAAAAAGACATAAAAAGTTGATATTATTAACATAATATGGTATAATAATTGCGTAGGGAGTGAGAAAAATGCTAAACACAAGTTTAGATTGGTATAAATATTTTTATGAAGTCGCAAAATCAAAAAGTTATACAGATGCAAGTAATAAAATGTTTGTTACTAAACAAGCAGTAACAGATACTATCAAGAAACTAGAAAGTGGACTTGATACAAAGTTATTTCATAGAAGTAATAATGGGGTAAAATTGACAAAAGAAGGAGAAGAACTGCTTAAATATATAGAAAAAGCTCTTGATTTAATAGAAGTAGGAGAAAAATTAGTAGTAACGAAAAATGACCTAGATACAGGAGAAATAACAATAGGTTCACTTTCTCATATTTCTGCATTTTATTTAATGCCTTATATAGAAAAAGTAAGAAAAGAGCATAAAGGACTTAATGTTAAATTGATAACAGCACCAAATGGTAAAGAACTTATAAGATTATTAGAAGAACATAAAATTGATTTTGCAGTAGATACAACAAAACTAGACAACTATAGTTCGCAAATTATTAAAGAAAAAATAAAAGACATAAGCAATATATTTATTTCAAATAAGCCAATAGAAATAAAAGATTTAAAAGAATTGGAAAATTATAATTTTATACTAGGACTCAGTTATACATCTACAAGTAAAAGATTAATAAGTACATTAAAAGAGAATGAAATAAATATAAAATCAAAAACGGAAATAGATATAACTGAGTTAAAAGTAAATGCAGTAAAAAGAGGTATGGGAATAGGTTATGTGCTAAAAGACGCAGTAAAAAATGAACTAAAAAATAAAGAAGTTTTTGAGGTAAAAATACCAATAGAATTGCCTATTTCAAGTTTGAACTTAATATATCTAAAAGACCAATTAACAAGAGTTGATAAAACTTTTATAAATGAATATTTAGGATTAAAAACAGCTGTCAAGTAAAACTTGACGGCTGTCAATTTTTTACTGATAGACAAACATTAAAAATGGTTATATAATCAATATACTATTAAAAATAGTGGAAGGATGTTAGAAATGGAAAAAGAAGAAGTATGTTGGTTAATAACAACAAAGTGTAATCAAAAGTGTAAATATTGTCATAGCTTTTTAAATATTGCAGACTTAACATACGAAGAAAATAAAGAAATACTAATGAAATTAATAAATATGGGAATAACACATATAACTTGGAGTGGTGGAGAGGCACTTTTATACCCTAACATTATAAATTTAGTAAAAATAGCAAAACAATATGGTATAAAAAACAAGTTAATTACTAATGGTTCAATAATAGCATATAATGAAAAAATGAGAGAAATTTTAGACTATCTAGATACAATAACACTTTCAATAGATACAATAGATGATGATATAAATGAAAAAATGGGCAGAGGAAGAAATCATTTGGAAGAAATAAAAATAGTGTTAGACTTGCTGAAAGAAAAAAATGTTAAAACTAAAATAAATACTGTAGTAAATAGATTAACCTTAAATCATATACAAGGACTTGGAGAGTTCTTAAATAATAATTATAAAATCAATGAGTGGAGAATTTTTAAATTCATACCTTTAAGAGAAGTTGCAAAAGAAAATCAAAAAATTTTTGAAATCACAAACGAAGAATTTTTATCTAAACAAGAGATGTTCCAAAGTTTTAAAAATATAGAAAATGTAAAATATAGAAATGACGAAGATATGGAAAACAAGTATATTTTAATTACTGCAAATGGAGATATTGTTAGAACTATAAATAAAGAAGATGTAGTAATAGGAAATGCTTTAAAACAAAACTTAAATGAACTACTTGGAATTATGAGCCATAATTCTAAAAGAGATTATTTAATCGATAAAATAAGAGTGCTAGTATCATATAATGATAATACTGTTTTAAAGAGATTCGTCAATACAATAAATAATTTAGATTATGCAAAAGTTGTAGCAACAGCAAGTAATGCAACAGATACTTATAATAAAATAATAGAGTCGAAGCCAGATATGGTGTTTACAAAATTTGATTTAGACATTATTAAAAAATCTGAAGAAAAGTTGGAACAAAATACGCCAGTATTTAATTTAATAGAAAATGATATTGACGATAATGATTTAAAACAAGCAATAAAAATAAGTGGTAAAAAAATAAGCTCACTTGTTAGTGAGCCATACGAAGATATAATAACTGGAATACTAAAAGATTATAAAGAATACTTATATAAATAAAAAAAATAGAAACAAGTTACAATAATAATTATTTATTAAAAAACTTGTTTCTTATTTTTTTTGTAGTGTAAATAGCTTACAATAGCTTCTAAAAAATATTTAGGAGATATTGTTTGTCTACTTTTATCGAATATAGTGTATAGTTTATTATTATTTCTGTTTAATTGATAGCTGTTGTTAAATGGTATCAAAGCACTTCTTATAGCATATTTTACAGAGTCAGTAGTAACATTATATTGAGTTGCAACAAAGTCATAAATACCGTCTAATGACTTAAATGCATCAAAATTATAATAGCAGTAAAAAATCGCAGATCGTAAATAATCAGCACCATTAGAACCAATATTTATATTTAGTCTGAATAAAAAAATGTCTATTTCTTCTCTGCTTATTTCTTCATATTCAATTTCTTTTTTCATCAAACTTATAGTTTCTGAAAAGTTTTCATATTTTATAGGCTTTTTTAAAATACTATGTACTTTCTTCGCATTCCTTAATAATAATTGTTCTTTATCATTATTTACTGTAATGACCGTATTACATTTATTTTTTTCATTATCCAAGTTTGTTAGTCTATCTAAAATATCAGTATATTTTAAATCACTAAAAAAGGAATCTAAAATAAGTATGCTAGGGTGTACTTGAATATATGCGTTCAAAGTTGCTATTCCGTCTTTGGTACTTATTATATCAAAATCTCTATCATTTGTGAGGTAATTGCAATAAAGAGAATTCTGTTCTACATTCTCATTTGCAACTAATACTTTCAATGACATTGCAAACAACTCCTAACAAATGTTTTTAAAATCATTACTATTATATCACTAATATTATGTAAATTCAAGAGAATTCACATAAAAAAAGTAAAAAAATACCAATTTTATAACACTTTCTTACACTTTTTAGACTATTTTAGCACACTTTTTTTAAAATAACCAAAAATGATAATATAATCCACCTAATCGAAGTCTACGAGGGAGTTACAAAAGAAATGTAAACTACAAATGAAAAATTGTATAGCTTAACAATATAGACTTCGATTATTTTATAAAAAAGATTAAAGCCCTTAAAAGATTTCAAACGAAAATTTTGAGGGTGTTTTATATTGAAAAGTGAAAGAAGGAAAAATACTGAACTAAAATATTTTGATAATGAAAGAAGTAATAAAAAAACTATCTTTTACTTTTTTGAGGGCAGGTATGCAAAAAGATTTTGTGTGTCTGTCTTTTTTTGTACCCTTAAAATAATTCATTGCCGAAGTCCACCTAACTTGAAATTCAAAATTTGAATTTCAAGGAGGAACGGTAATGAAAAGAAAATATAAAGAAAAAAAAATAAATGATTACATCATTACGAACCCAGAAAGTTCACAAAAAGGTGAATTTATTGATGATATTGTATTTGCAAGATATATAAATTATATGAGAAAAGCACTTTTAAATAGAAGAATAAATTATTTAAGACATAAAAAATATCTATTAGAAAAAGAAATATCTGTGTCTAATGAAAAATGGGAACTTTTACTAAATAATGATAGTATAGACAATTTAGATTTTAATGATAAAAAAAGTGAAGATTTAAAAATAGCAGTAGAAAAACTGAATGAAAAGCAGAAAAAGGTAATTCTTCTTTACTATTACAAAAACAAAAAAATAAAAGTAATTGCCCAAGAAATGAATATGAACGAGAATGCAGTAAAACAGTTAAAATTGAGAGCAATTAGTAAATTAAAAGAATATTTGGAGGGCAGAAATGGAAAATAAAACAAAATTTTATGAGTTATTAGTAAAAGCAAAAAATGATGAGGTATCAATGATTTTAGTTGTAAATAAAATAATGCCTCTAATTGATAAGTATTCAAAAAATGAAAATGATGAGATAGACCAAGACTTGAAAAGTCATCTAATTGAGTATGCAATAAGCGTTATAAAAAAAGATGATTTTGCAGATAAATTAGCAAAATAAAAAATTAAAAAATTTTAAATAAAAACATAACCTTTTCATTTTTCAAGTGCTGTTTAAGGCGAGAGGGTAATTCTCGTAATGTTTTTCTTAAAACAGAAATAATTAAGCACATTGAAAAGTGAATAATAATTCATTAGATACAGTCCTTTGATTACTTGAGCTAGTAGTAGAGATATTACTTAAATATTAGTTTGCAACTAATAAGGCGAAGAAAAGTGTAAAAGGAAAGAAACTTTTGTATAGTCATAGAACGAGCGTTAAAAGCGTCCCAAGCAATGAGTACAAGTCGGTTGGAAACGGACAGGGGTATGCCGAATACCACCTATGAAGATGTAAGCAAAACATCTGTCTAATGAATTACAAAAAGGTATAAATGAAAAATAGAGAACTCTAAAATATGGTATATCAATATATCCTCAAACATTTTTAGAGTTCTTGTAACATAAAGAAAGGAACGAAAAATGATATTTAAAATTTTATTAATATGTATGCTAATAATTGGTATTTTAATGTATTTAGTTATATTAGGAGCTAATAAATCTAAAACACAGACAGAACGTGAAATGGAAAATGAAGAACAAATAGAAATATTGAAAAAATTACAAATGCAGGAGGAGAAAAGTGAAAAATAAAATTAGAAGAAATGAAATATATTTAGCAAATTTAGGAAATACCATAGGAAGTGAAGAAAGAGGAAAAAGACCAGTGCTAATTATTCAAAATGATTTAGGTAATAAATATAGTTCTACAACAATAGTTATTCCAATAACAAAAAGGGTAGAAGAAAAAAATCATATACCAACACATATAAAAATAAAACCATTTGGAAAAATGAAATATGAGGCAACAATAATGGCAGAACAAATAAAGATTATAGACAAAAAGCGACTAATCAACTTTATAGATAAATTACCTAAAAAATATATAAAGTCTGTAAACAATGCTTTAAAAATAGCTATTGATTTACAGGAAAGGAGCGAATATGGAGTTCGTAGATGATGAACACGAAATGTTTTGGAATGAAAAGAATTTAATATTGCAAAAATACAGAAAAACAGATGTATATTATAAATCAATAGTTTATACATTAGGAATATGTGAAACAACAAGAAGTAATTTTGATAAAATATTTAGCATAGAAAACGGAGAAATAAACATTGATTCTATAAATAGTGCTTTTCAAACTGGAACAAGTGAAAAAGTTACTAGAATGGCGTTTAGTTTATGGAATAGGTGTAATTACGATAGTGATAAAGATAGACAAAATGGAAAAGTATCAGAATACTATAATCCAAGCGAAATTTTTTGTTGTAGTTATGCACCATACTTTGTAG
Organism: uncultured Clostridia bacterium; assembly: GCA_944386175.1. Classification (GTDB taxonomy): domain Bacteria; phylum Bacillota; class Clostridia; order TANB77; family CAG-508; genus CAG-269. Next base: position 23,874 of record CALXAB010000003.1, on the reverse strand, counting down.
AGGCTTTGAAAATAAGATATCCAGAATATTTTAGAAGTAAAGAGGAACAAGAAAAGTATATTAAAGCTATTTATACGAGAGTAGGAAATATAGAACAACTTGATTATTATATTGATGAAAAGTTAGAAAATAAAGAAGATAATAATACAGTAGCACTATATATGAGAACAAATTTAGTAAATGGTAATGAAGTAAATGATGATATATATTCTCAAAAAAATAAATTAGAAGATTATTGTAAGAAACGCAATATAGTAAACAGAATATATTATATAGATGTAAGGAAAAGTGGATTATCAGATGATAGAAAGGCATTAAATAAACTTATAGAAGATTTAAAAATAGGTAAAGTAAAAAAGATAATAGTAACAGATATTTCAAAATTATACAGAGATACAATAAAACTAATATCTTTATTTTCAAATGATTATATGAAAAGTGTTGAAATAGTTACAAACAATGGGGAGAGTATAAACAAAGAAACTTTTAATTTTATTTCAGAAAAAGTAAAGCAAGATATAGCAAGATTTATACATACCGAAAAGAATAAAAGAGTTATAAGAAGTAAGAAAAAAATAAAAGATAGAAATAAAGAGTCCAGATAGGGCTTATTTTTTGTTAGGAGGAAAAGTTTATGAAAAAAGATATAAGAAATAAAGAATATGCTATTCAAGAGGTAGTAGCATACTATATTTTGGGTTATAGAAAATATAACGAGGAAAGTGAACAGAAAGGTTTTGCAGATTTATTAAAAAATATATTGGAAATAGCAAAAGAAAATTTTGATACAACTGAAATAAAAGGTGTAGATATTAACTTACTGAAAAGAATAAATTTTAATTGGGTTTTAAATAGTGATGACTTTGTGTCTTATGCAACTTGTATATTTTATGTACTTATGAATAGAGAAGAAAATATTACAGAAGAAAAAATAGTAAGAGAATTTTTGAAAGAATTACATTCACATCATCCTAGAAGAGTAGTAAAAGAGGCAGAGGTAATCTTAACTAATTTATTTCCAGATTTAAAAAATTAGTTATAAATCTGTTTCATTGTTAATAGTTTTTAAGAGAGAAATAGGAGGTGTGTATATTTATGGTACAAGAGGATAAAAAAGAAGAAAATACAACAATTTATGAAATAGATAATAAAAAATATACAGTAATAACAAGATGTGTAGAAGATGTGCAAAATATAGATAATTTATATAATGTAATATGCAAATATGCAATTTCACAAATAAATTAAAAATTGCACATTTGTAATTAAATAATAACAAATATAAAATAAATACATCAAATATATACACCTTGCAAAAAGAGGTGTTGAGAATGAAAGGAAAATACAGAGTTGCAGGTTATTTAAGGCTCTCACAGGAAGATGGTGATAAAGATGTAAGTGATAGTATAGTTAGTCAAAAGAATATAATTGAAAAAAAATTACAAGAATTAGGCGAAGAATTTTTTTTAGTAGATTATTACATTGATGATGGATATTCGGGACTTAATACAGATAGACCAGACTTTCAAAGAATGATTAAAGATGTTGAAAATGGAGTAATAAATTGCATTATTACAAAAGATTTATCAAGACTTTCAAGAAATAGTTTTGAGGCAAACTATTACATAGAATTATATTTTTTAGAAAGAGATATAAGATATATATCTGTACTAGATAATGTAGACACAGGAACAAAAAATTCAAATAATGATATGATACAATTTAAAACTCTTATAAATGACTGGTATAGTAAGGATATTTCAAGAAAAATAAGATCAAGTGTGTGGGCAAGAAAAGAAAAGGGAATGTATTTAACGGCTATTTCACCTTATGGATATAAAAAATCATTAGAAGATAAGCACAAATTAGAAATAGATGAAAAGCAAGCAAAAATCGTCAGAAGAGTATTTGAAGAATACAGTATAGGAAAAAAAGTATCAGAAATAGCAAAAGATTTAAACAAAGATAAAATACAAAGTCCGAATAACAGTCAAAATAATGGAGAAGTAAGATACAAATGGAGAGATGAAACTATAAGAAGAATGCTGTCTAATAAAGTATATTTAGGGCATATGGAGTATGGAAAAAGAATAAATTTAAGTTATAAATCCAAAAAAGTAAAATATATACACCCAGAGGACTGGAAAATAGTTTATAACACACAAGAGCCAATAATTACAGAAGAATTATTTTTAAAAGTTCAAAGGGTAAGAAAAATAAATAAAACAATAAAACGAAAAAAACACGAATGGGATTTAAACGGACTTGTAAAATGCAAAGAATGTGGAGCAAAAATGACTTTAAAAGTTGAATACAAAAGAAATCATCCAGATGAACTAAAATCTAAAAAAGTATGTTGCTTAAATGGTTTAAAACGATATAAAGGAAAGAATTGTATAAAAGGTAGTAGAGGTTTAGATGAAGATATATTAAATGAAATTGTTCACAAAAATTTAAAAGAAGTAATGCAAGAACTTGTTGATAAGGAAAAAGTAAAAAAACTAATTATAAATGGAAACAATGAAAAAGTAATGAGCAATAGTAATAATAACAAAGAATTGCTTGATAAAGAATTAGCAAAAATTGAAGAAGAAATGAAAAAACTTTATCTGGACTATAAACAGGATTTACTAGATGAAGATGATTACAAAAAGTATTATAAAGAAAAATCAAATGAAAAGAACAGAATAAAAAAAGAACTAGAAATATTTGAAAAAGAAGAAAAGCATAAACCTGTTATAAATGAAAAGGAGATAAACGAGTTAGTAAATAAAATATTAAATGCAGAACAAATAAATAAAGATATTTTATCAGAACTAATTTATGATATTCAAATAGACAATGACAATAAAGTATATATAAATTATAGGTATGATATTTTTAATACAGTGGGGCAGTCAATATGAAAGAATATAGAGCAGGAATTTATTTACGATTATCAAGAGAACACGCAGAGGAAAATAATAGTATAGAGGCTCAAAGAGAAATAACTACAAACTATGCTATGAAAAATGGTTATAAAATAGTAAAAGAATATGCAGACAATGGTTATTCTGGTATTTTAGATTCAAGACCAGCACTTGACCAAATGATGATAGATATTTCAATGGGACTTATAAATATGGTAGTTGTAAAAGATATAAGTAGATTAACTCGTAATAAAAATAAAACAGGTTGGTACACAGAAATATTTTTTCCAGATAATGATGTTAGATTTATTTCAGTAACAGAATTTATAGATAGTGGGGAAAGATATGAAATAGATGATACAATAATGCTTCGAGGAATTGCTAATCAATATTATATTACAGATATATCTAAAAAAATAAGGGCTAATAAAAGAGCGATGAAAGAGGCAGGACAGTTTGTAGAACATTATGCACCTTATGGATATAAAAAAGACAAAGAAGATAAACACAAGATACTTATAGATGAAGATGTAGCTGATAATATAAGAAATATTTATAATATGTATATAGAGGGAAAAACAAGTACGCAAATAGCAGAATATTTGAATAGTAAAAAGATAAAAAATCCAAGCAGATATATGAAACTAAAAAATTATACGAGAAAGTGGTCAGGAGAACAAATAAATGATATTTTAAATAATCCTTTTTATATAGGCAATACAATAATGAATAAATATGAAACTAATTATCTAACAAAGAAATGTGTGAAAAACAAAAATAAAGATAGTTGGATTATAAAAGAAAATACACACGAGCCAATAATAGATAAAAAAATTTATGATAAAGTACAGGAAATAAAGAAAAATAAAAAGGGAAGAAAAAGTTTAAAACATCAGTACTTACTTCGAGATTTAGTATATTGTGGGCATTGTAAAAGAAAATATCAATATAAAGTATATAGGTCATACGATAAGAAAAGATTCTTATATGATAGTGCAGGTTTTAATTGTAGTTTATTATATAAGAAAAAGTGTAATAACAAAACTTATATTAAAGAAAAAGATTTAAATGAAATAGTAAAAAATGAAGTTATAAAAAGATTAAGTCTAATTCAAGTAGATGAAACAACAAATAAGATAATTGACTACTATAAAGAAAGTAATGATGAAATACAAAAAATTAAAAATTATGAAAATGAAATAGAAAGACTAGAAAGAAGAAAAAGCGTTTTATATAAGAAGAAATGTGAGAAATACATAACAGTAGAAGAATTTAAAACAGATTATGAACGAGCAAAAGAAGAAATAGCAAAGTATAAAAATTTAATAGAAGAATTAAAAAAAGATAATAGCAATAAACTAGATGAAAATGAAATAAGAGAAGTTGTGAAAAAATTTAAAAATGGAAATTATATGTCAAATGATTTTCTAAAAGATATTATAAATAGAATAGATGTTTATTCTAAAAATAGAATAGAGATTATATTTAATTTATAAAGTAAAAACTGCAATAAGCAGAGTACAACTTAAAACCTAAGATCTTAAAATATGAAATTTAGAATTTAATAAAACCATTGAAATTTAGCCATTTAAGTTAAATTTATTTTTTAAAATATTGACTGCAATAAGTGGGGCATAATACAAGGAGGTGGTGTTGCAGCACCAGTAGGAGGGCAAATATTTAGTGAAATCCTTCCATATTTGGAAGTAAGTCAAGGTAATCAAGAAGAAATAAATCAAGTAGAACAGGTGGAAACACCAGATATACTTGGAAAGACTATAGAAGAAGCAGAAAAAATAATAAAAGAAAATGGTTTAGAACTAATAATACAAAATGAAACAGAAAATATTGATAAGAAAAATACTATAATAAAAAATCAAATACCACAAGCAGGGATAGTAATAAATAAAGGAAACAAAGTTTATGTATCTTATTAGAACAATTCTTTTGTTAATGAAATATTATGAAATATGGATTTATGGATGGTATAAGATTAATATTAGAATGCGTCAGAAAAGCATGCTAAAATAAAAAAGTGAAAATAAAAAAGTTTAAATAAATTGGCAAAATTAGTGGCAATATTTCGTAATTTATTATATAATGCCTATCAAGAGTAATAACACTCTTGAATAGGTGAATATATGAATGACGAATATTTAATAAAAATAGACGAACCAAGAATTCAGGAAACATGTGATGCATACTTTAAATGGAAAGACTTAAATACTTATGTAAAAAGTTTAGTATCAAGAGGAATAAATATGCCAGATGCAATAAGTGAACCTATGGGTTGCTATTGTTTAAATCTTCTTTGGAATAAAAGTTCAGGAGGAGATGCAAAATCTCTTGATGGTAAAAAGATAGAGTTCAAAGCTACAAGTAACTATAAGTATGATTTAAGTAGTTTTGGACCTAAATGTGATTTTGATGATTTAGTATTTTTAAGATTTGACTTAGACTTAAATATGTTGTTTGTGTATGATACTGGTGTTAATTCAGAAGAATTAAAGAAAATTCCTGTATCAAAAACAGCAACAGTGGGAGATTACCAAAAAGCAGGTAAAAGACCACATTTAAGTATAATACAATCAATAATTGAAGCAAGAAAACTAGAACCTACAGTAATATTCAATATTAGAAGAGGGATTATAGTTGAAAAAGTATGAAAGGCAGAGTGTTAATTACTCTGTTATTATTGCTAATAAAATCGCGGCGTGCCGCAAAAGATAAGGAGAGAATAAATTATGTATAAAATTTGTAGCCTTTTTGCAGGTGTTGGTGGAATAGATTTAGGATTTTTAGAAACAAATAAATGTGAGATAGTATATGCTAATGAATTTGATAAATATGCAGTAGAAACTTATGAAAAGAATTTTAATACAAAAGTAGATTGTCGTGATATTCATGATGTAAAATTAAATGAAATACCAGAGTTTGATATTATGGTTGGAGGATTTCCTTGTACTTCTTTTTCAGTAGCGGGATATAGAAAAGGGTTTGAAGATGATAGAACTGGAGATTTATTCTTTGAAATGGAAAGAATATTCAAGGAAAGAAAACCAAGAGTAATATTTTTAGAAAATGTTAAAAATTTGGTTGGTCATGATAAGGGAAATACTTTTAAGACTATTATAGAAAGGTTAGAAAATGCGGGATATAAAGATAAGATAAAATGCCAAGTTTTAAATGCTTGTGAATATGGAGATATTCCTCAAAATAGAGAAAGAATATATATTGTAGCATTTAGAGATAAAGAAGACTATGATAGATTTCAAATGCCATTACCAACACCATTAGATAAAACAATAAAAGATGTGTTTAATTTTGAGACAAAAGTAGATGACAAATATTATTATACAGAGGGGAAATATAAAGGTAATATATATAGATTATTAACAGAAGAAATGGATGATGATAATACTGTATATCAATGGAGAAGAAAATATGTTAGAAAGAATCAAAGCAATCTAGTTCCTACACTAACTGCTAATATGGGAGAGGGAGGGCACAATGTTCCATTAATAAAAACTAAATTTGGAATAAGAAAGCTAACACCGATAGAGTGTTTTTATGCACAGGGCTATCCAAAATATTATAAATTACCAACTGATATGAGCGATGCTAGATTATACAAACAAGCAGGAAATAGTGTTGTTGTTCCAGTAATTAATAGAATTGCAGAAAATATAATGAAGGCATTGAATTAGGAGGAGTATGAATCAAGCGGTTTTTAATTTGGAACTTGTTTTATTTCTTTTGCAACTATATTTATAAAAAATATGAATATACTAGTTAAGAGAATGTTAAAATTATCATCAATTTTTGTAATATTATTTATGCTACCAGCTATATTATGCACATCTTATATAGTTCAATGGCTGGATATAGTATAAAAAAAGAAGGATAATTATAAAATTTAAAGTTATTATCTTATATAAAAATTAATGACATATATATAAAGTTATTTTTACATATAAAAATAACTTGACAAAATATAAGGCTAAATACTATAATAAATATAGGTGATAGAGATGTTAAAAAGAGAAAAGTATTTAGAAAAAATTAGAGATTTCTATGATAGTAATTTGATTAAAATTTTAGTAGGAATTCGTAGGTGTGGTAAATCTGTAATATTAGAACAAATTATGCAAGAATTAAGAGAAAGAAATATTGATGAAGACCACATTATATATGTAAATTTTGAATTTATAGAATTTGAGAATTTAACAGATTATAAAGAACTAAATAAATATGTAAAAGAGAAAATAAAAGATGAAAAATTATATTATTTATTTTTTGATGAAATACAAAATGTTGAGAAATTTGAAAAAGTAATTAATTCATTAAGAGCTTCAAAGAAAGTAAGTATATTTATAACAGGTTCAAATAGTAGGTTATTATCAGAGGAATTATCAACTGTACTGTCGGGAAGATATGTAAGTTTTAAAATAAATCCGTTATCTTATAAAGAAGTATTAGAATTATTGGGAGAAGAAAAGTCTACAGACGAAATATTTGAAAATTATATGAAGTGGGGAAGTTTACCAAATAGATTTGAATTTAAAAAAGAAGAAGCAATAAAAAATTACTTATATGGAGTATTTGATTCAATAATATTAAGAGATGTAGTAGAAAGATTAAAGATTAGAGATACAGCTTTATTTAATTTGATTTTACAATATATCATAGATACAATCGGCAGAGAATTTTCAGCAGAAAATATTATAAACTTTTTAAAAAATGAAGGAAGAGATGTATCGACCTTGACGATATATTCTTATTTAGATGCACTGTGTAAAGCTTTATTAATTAGAAAAGTTTATAGGTATGATATACATGGAAGAGCTGTTCTAAAAACTTTAAATAAATATTATGTAACAGATTTAGGAATAGCTCAAATTAAAAATAATAAAACAGAAATGGATAAATCTTATGCTATAGAGAACATTGTTTATAATGAACTTTTAATAAAAGGATATGATGTATATACCGGAAAAACGAAAAAAGGAGAAATAGATTTTGTGGCTACAAAATCAGATAAAAAGATATATGTACAAGTAGCCTTTAGTATACCAAATGAAGATACAAAAAATAGAGAGTTTGGAGCTTATAATGTTGTAAAAGATAATTATCCAAAGTATGTTATTACATTAGACAAATTAACCTATGAATTTAATGGAATTAAACATGTAAATTTAATAGACTTTCTTCTAGATGATAATTTTTAATATAAATAAAGCAAACAAAGTTTATGTATCACAATAAAAAATAAACTATTGACAATTATTTAAATCTTTGATAAAAATAGCACAGAAGGAAAAAATAGGAGGAAAAAATAAATGAAAAATTTAATTGATATCAAAGACTTAAATGTAGAAGAAATTGAAGAACTAATAAAAGTAGCTAAAGACATCATTCAAAATAAAGAGAAATATTCTCATAAGTGTGATGGTAAAAAATTAGCTACTTTATTTTTTGAGCCAAGTACAAGAACAAGACTAAGTTTCGAAGCCGCAATGATGGAACTAGGAGGAAATGTAATAGGATTTTCAGAAGCAAATTCAAGTTCAACATCAAAAGGAGAAAGCGTAGCTGACACAATAAGAACAGTAGGGTGCTATGTAGATATAATCGCAATGAGACATCCAAAAGAAGGAGCACCACTGGTAGCTGCCGAAAAATCAATCGTACCAATAATAAATGCGGGAGATGGAGGACATAATCACCCAACACAGACATTAACAGATTTATTAACAATAAAAAATGAAAAAGGAAGACTAGAAGATTTAACAATAGGTCTTTGTGGAGACTTAAAATTCGGAAGAACAGTTCATTCACTTATAACTGCAATGAGTAGATATAAAAATATAAAATTTGTACTAATATCACCAGACGAGTTAAAAATACCAGAATATATAAAAGAAGATATATTAGGAAAAAATAATATAGAATTTATAGAAACAAAAGACATAGAAGAATATATGGAAAAACTAGATATTTTATATATGACAAGAGTTCAAAAAGAAAGATTTTTCAACGAAGAGGACTATATCAGATTAAAAGACTATTATATATTAAATAAAGAAAAATTAGAAAAAGCAAAAAAAGATTTATGCATAATGCATCCACTACCAAGAGTAAACGAAATATCCGTAGATGTAGATGACGACCCAAGAGCAGCATATTTTAGACAAGTAGAATATGGAAAATATATAAGAATGGCATTAATATTAAAAATGTTGGAGGTAAAATAAATGAATATAGATAGTATAAAAAATGGGATAGTAATAGATCATATACAAGCAAAAAAAGGAATGAAAATATATGAAGCATTAAACTTGCAAGAACTAGAATGTTCAGTAGCAATAATAACAAATGCCAAAAGCAAGAAAATGGGAAGAAAAGATATTATAAAAATAGATAAAAGCATAGATATCGACTTAGATATATTAGGATATATAGATCCAGATATAACAATTAATATAGTAAAAGACGATAAACTAATAAATAAATTTCATGTAACTAAACCAGAAAAAATTGTAAATATAGTAAAATGCCAAAATCCAAGATGTATTACGTCAGTAGAAAAACAATTAGACCAAGTATTTATTTTAAGTGATAAAGAAAAGCAAATATATCGTTGTAAATATTGTGAGATGAGAATGGGATAGTGCCAAAGGGAACGTTCATTCAATTCCGAAAATTAGTGCCATTGGGGACGGGCTATTTTGGCACACTTTAATTTAAGAATTTAAAAATAGTCAATTATAAAATTAAGTGTGCCAAAATAGCCCGTCCCCAATGACACTAATTTTCGGGATTGAAGGAACGTCCCCTAAGTAATAAAAAAGAGAATGTCTAAATATTATATAATGAAAGAATAAATTTATGAAAAGCCAAATAGAAATATTAAAAGTTGTACAAATGTTAAGATTTTGTGATTTACTATGATGAAAAAATAGAAAAAAGGCTATACAAATTTGTTATTTAGTTATATAATGTAAAAAATTAAAATAAAATTTTATTTTAATGGTTTATTAAAAAATCGAAAGGATTGAAAAAATATGAAATTAAAAAATATGTTGGTAGGATTAGAGGATTTAAAAGTAAAAGGAGATTTGGACATAGAATTAGAAGGATTAGACAGAAACTCTAAAAATATAAAAGAAGGATATCTATTTGTTGCAATAAAAGGATTTTCAGCAGATGGACATAAATTTATTAATGATGCAATAGAAAATGGAGCAAAAGCTATATTAGTAGAAGAAGGATGTGATTTAAAATCAATAAAAAATTTAGATAATATAACAATAGTTATGGCAAAAGACACAAGAGAGGCATTAGCAATCACATCAGCTAATTTTTACAAAAATCCATCAAAGAAATTTAAATTAATAGGAGTAACAGGAACAAAAGGAAAAACAACAACAACATTTATGATAAAAGAAATACTAGAAAAAGCAGGAAAAAAAGTAGGGTTAATAGGAACGATAGCAATATATATCAATGGTAAAAAAATACAAGATAGTGATAGAACAACACCAGAAAGCATAGAATTACAACAAATATTTGCTAAAATGGTAGATGAAGATGTAGAAGTTGTTGTAATGGAAGTTTCATCACAAAGTTTAAAATTGCATAGAGTTACAGGGTGCGAATTTGATTATGTATTATTTACTAATTTTTCAGAAGATCATATAAGTCCAAATGAACATCCAGATATGAAAGATTATTTTGAATCAAAACTAAAGCTATTTAAAATGTGTAAAAATGGAATTGTAAATACAGATGATTTGCATGGAGCAAAAATACCAGGATTATTCCCAGAAAATAATATAGTGACTTATGGAATTGATAATTATGCAAATGTATTAGCAAAAGATATTACAATAACAAACTCATATGTTGATTTTAAAGTAAAAATAACAGATAGAAATGAGAGAGTAAAAACAGGAATACCAGGAAGATTTAGTGTATATAATTCACTAGCTGCTATTTGTGTTGCACAAAAATTTGGCATTTCACCAGAAGTCGTAAAAGAAGCATTAGCACAAGTTAGAGTTCCAGGAAGATCTGAGTTAGTAGATAATAAAAAAGAAATACCAATAATGATTGATTATGCTCATTCACCAGAAAGTTTAGAAAATATTTTACAAGCTGTAAAAAGCTATACAAGAGGAAAAGTAATATCAGTATTTGGTTGCGGAGGAGATAGAGACTCAGGCAAAAGACCAATAATGGGTGAAATATCAGGAAGAATAGCTGATTACACATTTATAACATCAGACAATCCAAGAACAGAAGATCCACAAAAAATAGTAGAACAAATTGAAGAAGGAATCAAAAAGACAAAAGGGAATTATAAAGTAATAGTTGATAGAAAAGAAGCTATAAAAGAAGCAATTCAAATGGCTACAAAAAGAGATATTGTAGTATTAGCTGGAAAAGGACATGAGCCATATCAAGAAATAAATGGTGTAAAATATCCTTTTGATGAAAGAATTATAGTAAGAGAGATTATAGAAGAACTAGAAGATAAAAAGAAGAAAAAATAAAATACTTTAAGAAAAAATAATAAATAATATATATTTGAATATATATTAAAAGAAAGGTTTGGTAATATTGAAGACAGAAACAACAATATTAATAGCATCATTTATAACATCAATAATCTTAGGAATAATAGTTATACCAATGTTAAAAAAATTAAAAGTAGGGCAAATAGAAAGGGATGATGGACCTAAATCACATTTAAAAAAGCAAGGAACTCCAACAATGGGGGGAATAATTATAATAATAGCAATGATATTAGTAATTACAGGTGCATATATATTTTTGACAGCAACAGGACAAAACGAAGTGGCAAATAAATTATTACCAATGTTATTAATATCAATAGGATTTGGAACTATAGGATTTATAGATGATTTCAAAAAATTAGTATTAAAAAATACCAAAGGTCTAAAACCAAGTTATAAAATGATAGGACTATTGGTTATATCAGTAGCATATGTAATTTATTTATTACAAATATTACATTTTGATACACAAACATATATACCAATAGCAAAAACATATATAGATTTGCCAATATATATATATATACCATTTGCCATTATAGTAATATTAGCAACAACAAATGCAGTAAATTTAACAGATGGAATAGATGGTTTATCATCAAGTGTAAGTGCGATTATAATAACATGTCTAGCAGTAATAGGAATGATTTTTGGGATACCAGAAGTGTCTGTATTTGCAAGTTGTGTTATAGGTGCTATATTAGGATTTTTAATGTTTAATTTACATCCAGCCAAGGTATTTATGGGAGATACAGGCTCATTACTTTTAGGTGGTGTTATTTCATCAATAGCACTATATTTAAAAATGCCAATATTATTAATCATAATAGCACTAATTCCAGTATTAGAAACTCTATCAGTAATAATACAAGTTGCATATTACAAAAAAACAGGAAAAAGAGTATTCAAAATGGCACCATTACATCATCATTTTGAATTATCCGGATGGAAAGAAAATAAGGTAGTAATAATATTTAGTTTAATTACTTTAATATTATGTATTATAGGACTAAAGATAATATAGATTTTAGAAGGGAAGAGTGTAGATGGCAAAAAAGAGAAAAGAAAAAAGCTTTTCAAGTTTTCTAAATAATCCGATAGATTTTACACTAATAATAACTATTTTGCTTTTGCTTTCAATAGGCCTAATAATGTTATTATCAGCAAGTTCGCCATCAGCATTATCGGAAAGCGGAAATAGTTATTCATATTTTTCAAAACAATTAATATTTGCAATATTAGGAATTATTGCAATGATGATTATATCAAAAATAGATTATAGATTTTACCAAAAATTTTATAAACACGCTTGGTGGATTGCACTAATATTATTAGCATTAGTTTTAGTAGCGGGTAGAACAATAAATGGAGCAAAAAGATGGATATATTTCACAGAAACATTATCAATACAACCATCAGAATTAGTAAAAATGTTAATGATCATTTTCTATGCAGGAATTTTAGTAAAAAATAGAGATGAATTAAATAAGTATGGAAAAGGATTTTTAAAACATGTAATAATGTTAGCACCAATAATTGGACTATTACTTTTAGAACCACATTTTAGTGCGTCAATAGTAATAATAGGAATATGTAGTATAATGATGATAATAGCAGGATGCAAATTTTGGCATTTCTTAGCAACGGGTATGGCAGTTGGTGTACCAGCAATAGTAGCATTAGTCGCATTTTCACCATATCGTTTACAAAGAGTAATAACATTTTTAGATCCATGGAAAGACGCCACAGGAGATGGATGGCAGGTAATACAAAGTTTATATGCAATAGGTTCAGGAGGACTATTTGGAGCAGGACTTGGAGAAAGTAAACAAAAATTCTTATACATACCAGAACCACACAATGACTTTATATTTTCAATATTAGGAGAAGAACTAGGATTTATAGGATGTGCGGTAGTATTAATATTATTTGCAATATTTATCTGGAGAGGAGTATTAATAGCAATGAAAGCTCCAGACATGTTTGGAAGCCTATTAGCAATAGGGATAACAGCATTAGTAGGAATACAAGTAATAATAAATGTAGCAGTTGTTACATCATCAATGCCAGCAACAGGAATGCCATTACCATTCTTTAGTTATGGAGGAACAGCTTTATTTATATTACTGTGTGAAATGGGAGTGCTCTTAAATATATCAAGGGCAAGTGCAAAAAAATAAAAACTTTGTTATTTTGGGTCATTTTGGGGACACGTCCAAAATGACAAGGGAGGAAACATGAAAGTAATAATAGCTGCAGCAGGAACAGCGGGACATATAAATCCTGGGTTAGCGATAGCAAACAAAATAAAAGAAGAACAAAAAGACTCTAAAATAATATTTGTAGGAACAACAAGAGGATTAGAAAATGATCTAGTTCCAAGAGCAGGTTATGAGTTAAAAACGATAAATGCATATGGTTTAAGCAAAAAAATATCAATTCAAACATTAAAGAATAATTTAAAAACATTAAAAGGGTTTGGAGAAGCAAGAAAGATTGTAAAAGAATTTAAACCAGATATAGTAATAGGAACAGGAGGATATATCTGTGGAGCAGTGATTACAGCAGGAAGTAAATATCATATACCAACACTATTACATGAAAGTAATGCATTTCCAGGAAAAGCAATCAAGTTCTTGTCAAAAAAAGCTGATACAATATTAGTATCATTTAAAGACGCAATTCCAAGAATAAAACACGCAAAAAAAGTTGTATTTACTGGAACACCTGTAAAAATAAAAAAGATGGAATACACAATTGAAGAAAAAAAGAAAATATTAGAACAATTTAATTTAAACCTATTAAAGCCATCAGTATTGATATTTGGAGGAAGCCAGGGAGCACAAAAAATAAATGAAGCAATTGTTGAGATAATAAAAAATAAGTTAAATAAAGAATACCAACTAATTTGGGCTACAGGTCCAAAGCAATATGACTTAATAAAAGAAGAATTAGAAAATAATGGAATAAATATTAATAATATTGAAAATGTTAAAATCGTACCATATATATATAATATGCAAGAAGTAATGAATGTAGTAGATTTGATAGTTGCAAGAAGTGGAGCAATGACAATAACAGAGATATCAAATTTAGCTAAACCATCAATATTGATACCATTACCAAATGTAAGTAATAATCATCAGCTATATAATGCAAAAGTTCTAGAAAATTTAAAAGCAACAAAAATTATATTAAATAATGAATTAACAGGAAAAATATTAGATGAGGAGATTAATAAAATAGCATTAAATAAACAGGTATTAAAAGAAATGGGGAAAAATGCATATAAGGCGTCAGTAGACAATGTTGAAGATAAAATTTATAGTGAAATAGAAAAACTTATACAAAAATAAAAAGTAAAATTGGTAATAAATTGAGAGGAGAAAAATGTTTAGAAATATACAATTTAAAATAATAACAATATTTTTTTTAATAGGAATAATAGTAATTGCAGGATTAGGGGTATTTTTTCTTACATCAATACATGGATTAGAACAACAAATAATAAATAGTAATTTTCAAAATATACAAGAAGAAATACAAATACTACAAAATTTAAAAACAAATACTATTATGATATTAATAATAATAGGAGTATTATTAGCAATAGTAGGTTTATTAATAGCTGGTTTTCTATCAAAATTTGTTATATATCCAATTAATAAATTGATAAAAAGTGCAGAAAAAGTTACTGATGAAGATAAAAAGAAAGCAAAAAATAAGAAAAGCACTGATGTAGGTGAATTAGAAAATGTATTTGGCATGATGACAACAGAACTAAAACAAAAATTAAGTGAAGTTTCAACACAAAAAAATCAAATAGAAACTATATTATTACATATGACAGATGGAATAATAGCTTTTAATTTAGATGGAGAAATATTGTTAATTAATCCAGCAGCCAAAAAGTCATTAAGTATAAGACCAGAAGATAATACATTTGATGATATATTTAAAAAATTTAATTTAGATATAAATATGGAAAAAATAATTTATCTAGAGAATTGGACATCAACAGAACAAAGGGTTCAATTAGATGATAAGTATTTAAATATATTTTTTGCACCATTTAAAAATGAATCAGATAGACCAGATGGTGTAATAGCTGTTATACAAGATATAACAGAACATGTAAAATTAGACAATATGCAAAAAGAGTTTGTAGCAGATGTATCACATGAATTAAAAACACCGATAACATCTATAATGGGATATGCAGATACTTTATTAGAAGGAGAATATGATAAAGAAACACAGACTAAATTTTTAAATGTAATAGCAACAGAAGCAAGAAGAATGGCAAAATTAGTAACAGATTTGTTGACTTTATCTAGATATGACAGTAATAAAAAGAAAATACAAAGAGAATCATTTGATTTAGGGGAATTAGTAAAAAGGTGTCAAGACAAATTAGCAATAGAAATAAAGAAAAAAAATCACAAAGTAAATTGTTTTGTAACAGCTGATGTACCTCCAGTTTATGCAGATAAATATGATATAGAAAGAGTAGTTTTAAACATATTGACAAATAGTATTAAATATACTAAAGATGGAGGAGAGATAAAAATTTATGTTGGATTTGTATATAATGATGCATATATAAAAATATTTGATAATGGAATAGGAATACCAGAAGAAGATTTATCAAGAATATTTGAAAGATTTTATAGAGTAGATAAAGCACGTACTAGAGAAATGGGAGGAACAGGATTAGGACTTTCTATAGCAAAAGAAATATTAGACAAAAATGGAGGAAGTATAGATATAAAGAGTGTTGTAGGACAAGGGACAGAAGTAGTAGTAAGAATTCCAACAATCACAAAATCTAGCTCTTTTGATATTAACGATAAAGGAGTGATGTAATGACAAAAGTAGCAGTAAAACGAAAAAATCCTAAAAAAGAAACCTTTATGCAAGGAGTAATAACACTTATATTTTCACAAGTAATGATAAAGCTATTAGGATTAGTCTATAGTTTGTATCTAACAAATAGAGAAGGATTTGGAGACAAGGGAAATGGTATAGTCGCAGCAGGATATCAGATATATGCAATGTTGCTTACAATATCATCAATAGGAGTACCAAATGCGATATCAAAGTTAGTATCAGAAAGAATAGCGATGGGAGATCATAAAGGAGCATATAGAATTTTTAAAATAGCATTTGCCACATTTGCAATGATTGGCTTAGTAGGGAGTTTAATGCTATTTCTAGGTGCACACATGATAGCAACATATTGGCTACAAATTCCAGAAGCAGAAATGACATTAGTAGCATTATCACCAGCAATCTTTTTTGTAGCTATATCTTCAGTAATGAGAGGATATTTCAATGCAAGGCAAAATATTAAAGCAACAGCAAGATCTCAAACAATAGAGCAAATATTTAAAACAGCATTAACCATAATTTTAGTTGAAATAGTAGCAATAATTTCTAATTGCTCAACACAATGGATGGCAGGAGGAGCAACTTTAGCGACTACATTAGCAACATTTGCAGGATTTGGATATTTATACCTATTCTATCAAACAAAAAGAAAAGAAATAGGAAGAGAAATAAGATCAACTGTAAATTACAAATATGAAAGAGTAAGAACTATAATAAAAAAGATTTTATTAGTATCAATACCAATAGCATTAACAGCAATTATGTCATCAATAAATAAAAATATAGACTCTTTCACAGTAGTAAGAAGTCTAAAAGAATTTATGCCAGAAGACATGGCAATTGCTCAATATGGTATATTAGGAGGAAAAGTAGATACACTTACAAGTTTACCTCTATCAATAAATGTAGCATTTGCTACTGCACTAGTACCAGCAATATCGGCCGCAAAAGCAATAAAGGATAAAAAAACAATAACTAAAAAAACATCATTTTCATTATTAACATCAATGCTAATTGGGTTACCATGTACAGTAGGAATGTGTATATTTGCAGGACCTATATTAAATTTACTATTTCCAAATGCAAGTTCAGGAGAAGTTATACTACAAATAAGTTCACTAACAATAATATTTACAATTTTAGACCAAACAATAAATGGAGCACTCCAGGGATATGGAAAGCTAGCAATACCAGCAATATCATTGGGATGTCGGTGTAATAGTGAAATTAATACTAAATTTAATATTAGTACCAATACCAGAAATAGGAGTAAATGGAGCGGCAATAGCTTCAGTAGCTTGTCATGTAGTAGCATTTTCTATAGCAATAACAGCATTAAGAAAAAATATAAAACTGGATTTAACATTTTCAAAATTTGTAATAAAGCCTGTAATAGCAACAGCAATAATGGGAATTTGTTCATATTTTATATTATTAACAATTTCAGGAATAATTTTCGAAAAAGCGGCTACAATAATAGCAATACTTTCAGCAGTAATAATTTATGCATTAGCGATTATTGTATTAAAAGTATTTTCGAAAGAAGAAGTAAGTATGATGCCAGGAGGAAATAAAATTCTAAAAGTCTTGGAAAAACTAAAAATATATTAATTTTTTAGGAAAAAAAGAAGGAATTTAAGTTTTTTTGGCGAATAAAAGTAAGTAGAAGTACATTTATTGCTTGTAATGAGCAGTAAGGTACATATCATAAATCTTAAGGAGGTAAATTAAATGAACAAAGCTGAATTAATCGCAGCAATAGCTGCAAAAACAGGAGAAACAAAAAAAGTTGCTGAATCATCATTAAACGCTTTTGTTGAAGTAGTAACTGATGCACTTATAAAAGGAGAAAAAGTTCAATTAGTTGGATTTGGATCTTTTGAAGTAAGAAAAAGAGCAGCTAGAAAAGGTAGAAACCCACAAACTAAGGAAGAAATTAAAATACCTGCATCTAAAGCTCCAGTATTCAAAGCTGGTAAAGCATTAAAAGATTTAGTAAACAAAAAATAAGAATTTTATAAAAAATAAGATATAAATATATGAATTCATAGGGAGAAGCTAGAAATAGCTTCTTTTTTTTTACTCCAAAGGGGACGTTCCTTTAATCCCGAAAATTAGGGAATATGGGGACGGACCTTAACATCTTCCTCCCCACACTAGTAATCATATTATCTCCAAATATATGATTTTGAATGTGATTGAAATAATTTTAGAAATTCTTGATTAATTTTTTGGAAAATGTTCGCGTCGAGCTTTAGCTCGGACTAAGTGAAAGGGTGCCAAAAAATTAATTTAGAATTTTTTAAATTATGTATTGAACCGAAAAATCATATATTTGGAGATAATATGATTACTAGTGTGGGGAGGAAGATGTTAAGGTCCGTCCCCATATTCCCTAATTTTCGGGATTGAAGGAACGTCCCCTATTTAATGTGTACATCTCTTAATTGTTGCCTACTTACATTACTAGGAGCACCCATCATTAGATCTTCAGCTTTGCTATTTAAAGGAAAAGCAATAACTTCTCTAATACTATCAGAATCAGTCAAAAGCATAAGCATTCTATCAATACCAGGAGCAATACCAGCATGAGGTGGAGCACCAAACTGAAAAGCATTATACAATGCACCAAATTTTGAAGTAACTTCTTTTTCAGTATATCCAGCCATAGTAAAAGCTTTTAACATTATTTGAATGTCATGGTTACGCACAGCACCAGAAGAAAGCTCAACCCCATTACATACAATGTCATATTGATATGCAAGAATATCTAATGGATTTTCATTATCCAAAGCTTCTAATCCTCCTTGTGGCATAGAAAATGGATTATGGCTAAATGTTAAATTTGAATGTTCATCTAATTCAAACATTGGAAAATCAATTATCCAAGCAAATGAAAATGCATTTTCATCTATTAAATCTAATCTTCTACCAAGTTCAGTTCTGATTTGACCTGCTAATTCTGTAGCTCTTTTTTCACTATCAGCAATAAAAAATATAGTATCTCCACATTCTAAATCTGCTAGTTCTAGCAATGTTTTCTTTAAATTGATAGGAATAAATTTATCAATAGGACCTTTAAAACTTAAGTCATCTTGAACCTCTAAATATCCAAGTCCGCCCATTCCAATAGAAATAGCAAATTGAAGTAATTTCTCATGAAAGCCTTTAGATAAATGTTTTTTTACTTTAATAGCTCTGACAGTTCTATCAATAAATAGTTTAAAAGTACATTTTTTAAAGAACTCAGATAAATCAATGATGATTAAAGGATTTCTTAAATCTGGTTTATCAGTTCCATATTTAAGCATACAATCTTTATATGATATTCTAGGGAAAGGATATTCAACTATTTTTTTATCAGAAAATTTTTTAAAAGTATTATACATTACAGGCTCTATAGCAGAAAATACATCTTCTTGTGTGGCATATGACATTTCCATATCTAATTGATAGAATTCCCCAGGAGCACGGTCTGCTCTTGCATCTTCATCTCTAAAACATGGTGCTATTTGAAAATATTTGTCAATTCCAGAAACCATTAACAATTGCTTAAATTGTTGAGGAGCTTGAGGTAAAGCATAAAATTTACCTGGATGAAGCCTACTTGGAACTAAATAATCTCTAGCACCTTCAGGTGATGAACTTGTAAGTATTGGAGTTTGAACTTCCAAAAATCCTTGTTCTATCATTTGATTTCTAATAAATTGAATAACTTTTGCTCTTAATACTAAATTATTTTTTAATCTATCACCTCTTAAATCTAAAAATCTATATTGAAGTCTTAAATCTTCTCTAACATCTTGACTACTATTAACCTCAAAAGGTAAATTTTTAGTTCTTTTACCTAAAATTTTAATCTCTTCAATACGAATTTCTACCAAACCTGTTTTTAATTTAGGATTTACAGTTTCTGCATCTCTTTTTTTAACCTCACCATAAACGGTAACTGAAGATTCAATTGGAATATGTGAAGCAAAATCAACATCAGCTTCATTTGCAGAAGTAACCACTTGTGTAATTCCATACATATCTCTAATATCTAGAAAAACTAGACCTCCAAAATCACGAATAGATTGAACAAAACCTGCAATCCTAACTTTTTTTCCAACATCCTCTAAACTAATTTCATTACAACTATGAGTTTTATACTCCTTCATAAAAAAACCTCCTTCTATATATAAACAAAAGGAGATTAAAAAAATTTAAAATAAACAGATATTGAGTCCCTTTGCTTATATATCAATTAAAATATGGAGTTTTTTTGAGCAAATTTAAATAATATAATACTAAAAGCACAAAAAAACATCCTTGCATAATGCAGGGACGAATAAAAATCCGCGGTACCACCCAGCTTGAAAATATATAAAATATTTTCCACTTTGAATTAAATCACTCCAACATGTTTCACTTTTTAGGTTGACCTTAAAGGGCTTACAGCCGATGACCCTTATTCTCTGTAAGTGATTTCTAAAAGCTTTGTGTTGTATTAACGTAATATTTTTTTGTATTATAATATATTATATTTAATTTTGTCAAGAAAAATTCAGAAAATTTTGTATTTTTATAATTTTGTGTTATAATACAAATGTGAAACAAAATTTGTAAAAAATCAAAAAAAGTTTCATATTTAAAAAAGAGGAAAAGTTTGAGAGAGAATTACAATTTTGGTGTTGTCAAACTTCATTTGAAACTTAATCAGTGTACAGGAATATCCTTACTAATTTAAAACTCGGTTTGATCACTCAAAATTTAATTCTTTTCAAA
Organism: uncultured Clostridia bacterium; assembly: GCA_944386175.1. Classification (GTDB taxonomy): domain Bacteria; phylum Bacillota; class Clostridia; order TANB77; family CAG-508; genus CAG-269. Next base: position 2,729 of record CALXAB010000003.1, on the reverse strand, counting down.
CCAGATGTGTGCCTCAGGAAGGAATAGTATAATAGTACAAAATAAAAGAAAGGAATATAAAAAATGGAAAACATAAAAATACTAATAAATGAGTCAAGGCTAGAAAACAGATTAGAAGAACTAGCAAGACAAATAGAAAAAGACTATAAAGGAAAAGATTTATTATTTTTAGGAGTGCTAAAAGGTTCAGCTGTATTTATGGTGGAACTAGCCAAAAAAATAAAAAACAATGTAGAATTTGAATTTATAGAAATAAGCAGTTATAAAGGAACAGAAAGTACAAATGAAATAAAAATAAATAAAGATTTAACAAATAGCATAAAAGGAAAAGATGTTATAATAATAGAAGATATAATAGATACAGGAAGAACATTAGACTTTTTAGTAAAATATCTTAAATCAAGAGAAGTAAATTCTTTAAAAATAGCGACACTTTTAAGCAAACCATCAAGAAGAATAATAGAATTAAATGTAGATTACATAGGTTTTAGAATAGATGATTTATTTGTCATTGGATATGGATTAGATTATGATCAAAAATACAGGAATTTACCATATATAGGATATATTGAAAATTAGAAAAAGTTGAAATAATATAGATTTATCTAAATTTAAGATTTAGGAAGGACTATATAAATATGTTTAATATTGAAGAAGAATTAAAAAAACTTCCAGGAAAACCACGGCGTATATATAATGAAAGACAAAGACGACAATATAATATATGTGGGAAAAGCAGTTTCATTAAAAAATAGAGTAAGACAATATTTTAGAAAAAACAATAAAACACAAAGAATTGAAAAAATGGTAAGTCTAATAGATCATTTTGAATATATAGTCGTAGATAATGAAGCAGAAGCATTAATTTTAGAGTGTAATTTGATAAAAAAGAATAGACCTAAATTTAATGTTTTATTAAAAGATGATAAAACATATCCATATATTAAAATTGATATAAAATCAAAATATCCAGGAGTATTTTTTACAAGAAGAGTAGTAAATGACGGTTCAAAATATTTCGGACCATATGCAAATCCAGGAGCAGCAAAAGAAATGATTGATTTTATAAAACAAAAATATAAGATCCGTCAATGCAAAACTCTAAAGGAAAGAACAAGACCATGCTTAAATTATCATATAAATAGATGTCTAGCACCATGTATGGGATATGTAACAAGTGAAGAATATATGAAACAAATAAATGAAATAATAGATTTATTAGAAGGAAAAACAGGAAAGATTTTAAAAGAACTAGAAGTGCAAATGGAAAAATCCGCCCAAAATCTAGAATATGAAAAAGCAGCAGAATTAAGAGATAGAATACAAGCAATAGAAAGGATATCGGAAAAACAAAAAGTATCAAACATTTCAGAAAACAATATAGATGTAATAGGAATAGCAAAATCAGAATTAGAAGTATGTATAGAAATATTTTTTGTACGTGGCAGTAAAATGATAGGAAGAGAACACTATTTTTATCAAGATTTAAAAGATATGGAAAATAAAGAAATAATATCAGGATTTATTAAGCAATACTATTTAGATAATCCAAATATCCCAAATAAAATAATGGTAAGAGAAGAAATAGACGATAAAGAAGTAATTGAACAATGGTTATCCACAATGTTAGGAAAAAAAGTGGAAATAAAAAGTCCAAAAAAAGGCGAAAAACTACGTTTTGTTGAAATGGCAGAATTAAATAGTAAAGTTACATTAGAAAATAAAGAAAAAGACAAAACATCTATTTTAATGGAATTAAAAGAGGTATTAAAACTTGAAAAGTTACCAAGAAAAATAGAAACATTTGACATATCAAATATCTCTGGAGAATATATGGTAGCAGGAATGTGTGTAATGCAGGATGGAGTCATAAAAAAGAATTTGTCAAGGAGATTTAAAATAAAAACTGTATATGGGCAAGATGATCCAAGGTGCATGGAAGAAGTAATAACAAGAAGATTAAAACATTCTATAGAAAATCCAAATGGAGGGTTTGGAAAGTTACCAGATGTAATATTTGCTGATGGAGGAATAACACAAATACGAGCAACAAAACAAGCAATCATAAATGTTTTAAAAGAAGTGAAAGAGAAACAAGATGAATTAGCAGATATAAAAGTATTTGGTATGGTAAAAAATGATAAACATCAAACAAGGGCCTTAATGGATGAAAACAGAAAAGAATTACAAATTTCAGATGATTTAAAAAATTTAATTACAAGATTTCAAGATACTGTACATGATACAGCAATAACATATCATAGAAAATTAAGAGATAAGCAAATTACAAAATCACAATTAGATGAAATAAAAGGTATTGGGAAAGTAAAAAAACAAGACCTTTTAAAACAATTTGGTAGCTGGGAAAAAATAAAAAATGCAAGTGATAAAGAATTATTAAAAGTCAAAGGAATAAATATGGATATTGTAAGAAGAATAAAAGGAAAGTAAAATTCTGAAATAATAAGGTAATTAAAGAAAAATTATATTTGAAATGATAATATAATTAAAGAAAGATTGATAATAGAATAGCTTAAAAACAAAAAAAGGTGAAACTTAGATTGTTCCACCTTTTTTTAAAGAAAATATTGCTAAGCCTGCTGGCAAGTGTTTATTAATATTTTCTTTTTGTTTTTGTATCTGGTATAATACCATGATTGATGGTATCATCAGACACAAAAAAATTAAAAATTTTTTCAAATGGATAACTCTCCTTTCTACTATATGCA
>CALXAB010000002.1 GCA_944386175.1 uncultured Clostridia bacterium | reverse complement strand
CCATCAAAAAAACTGATAGAATTTTATCAATTTTATTTTGAATTTTTCTATCAGTTTTATTTTAACATTTACATATATTATATTTTCTAAGATTTTAATAACTGCTTTTTAAAAATTATTCTACTCTCATAAACAATGAAGCTGAGAACAAGTTTTAAACCTATTCTCAGCTTCACTTTTTTTAAATAACTCTTGCCACTTAAAATATAAAATTATTTATATTTCTTTCTATTTATCTGATTGATTTTTCAGAACTTCTTTTAATCTATTATCAAATTTTTCTTTGAATTCTAATGATGACATACATGCTTTAAAAATATCACCATATAGAGGGGCTGGATTTTCTTGTATTTTATTTTCTTCTATGTATTCTTTTAAATCCTCAAATTCAAATCCTTCTTCCAACTCAAATTCAACATAGTCACCCAGTAAATCTATACTATCTAAACATATCTTTGCCTGCTTTATCTTTCTTATCTCTCTTGTTCTATTTATATACAAATATGGTAATAAGCCTAAATTCTTTAAAAAATCAAATCCATTTTTTATATCTTGTAACGGAATAGAAACTTCACTCCATTTATTATTTTCTATCTTTCTTTTAGATTCCATATTAATTTTTCCATTTTTATTTCTAATTCTTATTATATATCCAAGTTTATCTAATGAATCAAAGCCATATTTTCCCATACATAAATCTATACAACTAGTACTTTCTTCTAATAGTTCTGAAGTGTTAATAATATTATTTCTTACTTCATCATTAATCTTATATCTAATCTCTCTTTCTATCATATAATTCCTCCTAACAATTACATTCTTTTCCCATAGCATTATAAACTTCTTTTATTTTTTTAACTAGTTCTTCATCTTTTCTATTTTTTATTATATCATATAAATTCACAACCTTTTCAGATTTTCTACATAAATTAACTTCCCCATCTTGTGTTATATAAAAATCGTTGTTTTCTCTGCATGATTTTTCTTTATTTTTCATTTTTGAAATTGCACTACAAGAGCATCTTTGAATATTTATATTATGATCTCCTTTTGAGTATATTTGTTCTCTATAGTTTGAAGATGTATTTTTATATCCAATCTTCTTTATTTTTTGAACAATCTTTTCTATACTAACAAATTCCTTAAGGGATTCCGGATAAATTTCTATAAATTTTAAATCTGCTTTTATAGACATTGTAAATTTTATTAGTGCTTCTATTTCTTCTATTTGGTCATTTATGTTTTTCATTAAAACTGTATTTATGCAAATTTTTAATGTTGGATATTTAAATCTAAGTTCCCTTATTGCGTTCATTACTCTATCATATGAACCTTTTATTCCAGAAACTTTCTCATATTGTTGTCTATCTATACTATATACTGATATATTAATTTTATCTATTAATTCGCCAATCCACATATTCTCATCTAATAAGTACCCATTTGTAGTCATTTTTATAGTTGCTTTTTCTTCTTTTAGTTTTAAAATTATTTCCTTTAGATTTTCTTTAAGTAGTGGGTCTCCTCCTGTTAAATGGACTGTATTAATTTCATAATTTTTATTAATTAGCTTATACATATATTGAATATCATTTGGCGTTAATAGATTTTTCTTTTTGCTTTTTATTCCTTCGCTATGACAAAATTCACATTTATACATACAATCTTGTAAAAGTATTAATCTAATTGTTTTTTCCTTTAATGATTTTAACATATCCGTTTTTTCTTCAATTATATCTATAAATTTTTTAGGTGCATTTGTTAAAAGTTCTTTTACATATACCATGCAGATTTTTGTTTTTGGTAATTTTTCTTCAACTGGAATTTCGATAAGTTCTCCCTTTCGTATTAATTCAGTAACTGACATTCTCGCAAAATATCCGATTCCTAGTCCTTTTTTTACTAATTCTAACATTACTTCTGTTGTAGCAACTTCTATATTCGGATTAAACTTACTATATGAGTTTTGTTGCATCATTCCTTCAAGTTCTTTTCTGGTACTTGTCTTTTCAGGTTGTAATAACAATGGATACTTTTTCAATTCATTAACACTAATTTTTTTATTATCTTTTATCAAATCAAAGTACTTGTTGCTTGCTACAAATGTATTATCTATTTCCATCAAATCTATAATGCTAATATCGTCTCTCGAACTATATACTGGATAATTGTCAATAATAATATCCAATTCTCTTCTTTCGAGCATATCAATCATTTCACTTGTAGATCTATTTACTATTGAAAATTTTATTCCTGGATATTTTGCATTAAATGATTCAATAATATCTGTAACTAAAAATATACAAATATGGGTAGGAACACCAATCTTAATTTCTCCTTGTAGTAAATCATTTGAGTCATTCAGCATTTTAAATCCTGTTTGCAATGTGTTATATGCATTTTCCACATAATACATAAGTTTTTTTGCTTCTGCTGTCAACTCTACACCTTTAGCAGTACGATTGAAAAGTTTGCAATTTAGTTTTTCTTCTAATGTTTTTATATTGTAACTTATTGCTGGTTGTGAAACATACAATTCATCAGCAGCCTTTGAAATACTTCCTGATTTAGCCACATTTAAAAATGTCACACATAAATTCAGATCTAAATTTTCTAATTTATTCACTCATACTATCTCCTATTTTTATAATTATATAATGTATTATAATCTTTTTTTATATGCATGTCAATTTTTAAAAAATATTATAAATAAGACCCTTCTTTTAATGCTTTCTAAAGTTATTTCAAGAATATGTTTTCCATCTAAATTCAGTTTAAAAATAAAACTTCATATTTTTTCCATAAAATTTTCTTGTATTTAAAAAGTAGCCATAAACATTATGACTACTTTTTCATTTTGATAGGACATTAATAGTCTGTCCTAAGTTCGAAAATTGCTACAAATTCATTATTCTTCCCAACTCTTTGTGGATATACAGCAAACTCTACTATAACATTGAATAAGTTATGTACAAAAATGTAATCAATTATTTTATCTATATGTGGAACATACTTTATTCTTCTATCATAATAGTCAGTACTGTAATTCCATTTTGGATTTTTTAGGACTCCCCTCGTATTGTAATTCGGATTATCAGAAGCTAACAACCAAAGTTTATCAAGTGTGTCACTTATATATATATCGCCTATCAATGTATACTCTCCATAATTTTTGCTACTTACAGCAATAGAGAAATTATCATTATAAGATAATATATTTTTTAAAGTCTCTTCTTTTGACACATTAAAATAAGTGTTACCTTGCCACTTGCTAATATCCCTAACCACATATAAATTTGCATCATTTTGAGAAAAAAATTGACTTACATTTTCCAACATATTCTTATCTTTTGGATTAAAAATTTCCTCTGGAAAACAATTTAAGCCTAATTTTTTAAGTTGATACATACTATCTAATTTGTTCCGAATAATCATAACAATTCCTCCTGTAAAATTTATTACAATTCAAATATATCATGTTTTTTATATTATGTCAATTTGTTTTTTTTTTTATTTAACAAAAGACCTAATTTTATTTTTTGTGTAATCATACAGAATTTCATTTAATCTTTCACTTGACGTTTACAAATTTTTTTAATTTTTTTGATTAAAACAGCCTTAGATTTATTTTTTATCTAAAGCTTTATTTTTTTCTTTATTCTACATGTTTTACCTTGCGCCCACGAAACATAGCCTCTTTATTCAAATCGTCTTTATCTCGCATATTTCCACTAGTGCCTACTTTGGAATCTACCTTCTGGTATATCATGTAAACATATCGCTATTGCAAGTGCAAAACCTAATTTAATTGATGCTTCAAATCCAGAACCTATTGCTAATCCTTCTGGAAAATTATGTATTGCTAATCCTATTGATACTACTATACCAGTTTTTAATAATGTATTTTTACTATTTTTATATTTCTCATTCACACTAAATTTTTTTTCAACTAATAAATCACAAAAAATCATCATAATTATTCCAAATATTATTCCTATTATAACATTTGTAATATTACTTATTTCTAATGCTTCTGGTATTAATTCAAAACATATTATTGATGTCATTAGCCCAGATGCTAAAGCTAGTATAAAACTTAAAAATTTGTTTGAATTCCTTTTTAATATTACACCTAATATCCCGCCTAATGTGGTACCAAATGTTCCAAAAAATAGACCTATCATAGTTGTTTTTATTATTTCTTGCATATAAAAAACTCCTTAAAATATTCTTTATTTTTAGTTTATTTTAAAGAGTTTTGTTTTATTACAAATAGTTATAGTTAAATATTTTCTTATTTTTCTAAAGTAATATTATAGAAATAGCAAATAGAGCAGTAGAAAATAAATAAGTTTTGTAAACAAAAAATAAGACATATAAATGTCTCACTTTTTTATTATATTTTATTAGATTTTAATCATATATTTTTCTTATCAATTATATTTCCCTCTACATCTTTTAAAATAAGTTGTTTTTCATCTAAAACTAGATAACTATTTTTTGTATCATCTTTTGGTAATGAAATAGAACCAGCATTTGCGACTATTATACCATCCTTTTCTTTTATAAATCCTGTATGAAAATGTCCATAAATTAATATATCTATTTGTTTTTTTGGTAATTTATCTATATTATATCTGTGTCCATGTGTGAAGAATACATTTAAATCATTAATTTTCAATTCTAAATTATTTTCTAATTTAAATTCTGATATCATTTGGTCAACTTCTGCATCACAGTTTCCTTTTACTGCCAATATTTTATCTTTTAAAGAATTCAATATATTTGCAACTTCCATAGGCGCATAATCTTTAGTTAATTTATTTCTTGGCCCATGATAATATAAGTCTCCTAGTAAAATTATTTTATCTGGTTTTTCTTTTTCATTTATTTCTAAAATTTTATTAGCATAATAACTTGAGCCATGTATATCTGATACTATTAGTAATTTCATAACTCCTCCTGTTTATGTACATTAAAGTAAAAAGTTTTTATACTATTCTTCTTCTCCTTTTAATCTTTCTGCTCTATCTGCTGCAATTAAGTTATCTATCATTTCGTCAATATCACCATTTAAGAAATTTTCCATTTGATATATACTCATACCTATTCTATGGTCAGTTATTCTCCCTTGAGGATAATTATATGTTCTTATTTTCTCACTTCTATCACCTGAACCAACTTGACTTTTCCTTGCATTTGCTACTTCACTATCTTGTTTTTGTTTTTCTATTTCATACAATTTTGTCCTTAGCATTCTCATAGCATTATCTTTGTTTTGAAATTGTGATCTTTCTGTTTGACATTCTACTACAATTCCAGTAGGTTCGTGTATAAGTCTTACGGCTGATGAGGTTTTATTGATATGTTGTCCTCCAGCCCCAGAAGCCCTAAAGACTTCCATTTTTATATCTGATGGATTTATTTCTATCTCTACATCTTCTACTACTGGTAAAACTGCTACAGTTGCTGTTGAAGTATGAATTCTTCCACTACTTTCTGTGTCTGGTACTCTTTGTACTCTATGTACTCCACTTTCGAATTTTAATCTACTATATGCACCTTTCCCTGTTATCATAAAAGATATTTCTTTATATCCTCCTAATCCTGTTTCATTTTCGTTTAAAACTTCTAACTTCCAATGTTTCTTTTCTGCATACATTGAGTACATTCTAAATAGTGTTCCCGCAAATAATGCTGCTTCTTCTCCTCCTGCTCCTGCTCTTATTTCACAAATGATATTTTTATCATCATCTGGATCTTTAGGTATTAGTAATATTTTTAATTCTTCTTCTATTTTAGGTAAATTTTCTTTTGCCTCATAATATTCTACTTCAGCTAATTCTTTCATTTCTGGATCGTGTAATAATTCTTCTGCTTCTTCCATTTTGGCTTTTTCTTTTTTATATTCTCTAAATTTTAAAACAACATCTTCTATACTTGCATGTTCTTTCATTAGTTTTTGCCATTCTGCTTGATTTGCTATAATTTCTGGATCACTTATTAATTTTGTCAATTCATCATATCTCTTTTCTACTGCCTCTAATTTTTCAAACATAAAAACCTCCATTTATTAACATTTAATTAAATTAGATTTTATAGAATTACTCGATTATTTAGAGTAATTATTTTCTATATCTAAAATATTATACTCTCTTTTTTAATAAAATACAAGCAAAAACCAGTTTTATTATTTTTAAGTTTCGAATTCACAATTATATCAAGTACATTTGTGAATTCATACAGTATAAGTTTTAATAGAAAATTATTTATTTTCATCTATTTCTATATAATTGTAGTTTATATTAAATTTATCAAATATTTCCTTTTCTCTATTTGTACAACTAAAAATAATTATCTGATTATTTTTAAATTTTTTATTTATATAATTTAAAATATTTTCTAATCTCTCTTGGTCAAAATATGCAAAAACTTCATCTAATATTATTGGCATTTTTTCTTCTGATAATTCTTCTACCATTGAAAGTCTTAATGATAAATACAATTGATCCATAGTTCCAATACTTAATTTTGAAGCTGGAATATAATTTCCATTTTCTAATTCTACTACTAAACCATCTATATCATTAAACTGCATTTTTGTATATTTGTAGTTTGTAATCTCAGAAATATTTTCTGATAAATTTTGTGTAAACTTAGGGGTTATTGTGTTTTTCATTTCTTCATAACATTGTGTCAAAATTTCTTTTGCTAAATTCATGCTTTTATTTAGATTAATTAAGTTTACTTTTCTATCTTTATCGTTAACTAGTTTTTCTTCTATTTTTGATAAATTGTCAACTTTATTTTCTATATTTTGTTTATCAATATCTAAAGTATGTAATTCAATTTTTTTATCATTTAATTCTTTTTGTATTTTTTGAATCTCAAAAATTATATTTTTTGAATTTAAAAAATTATTTATTTTATTTTTTTCAATTTTTTCAAAATATTTATTTTTTATTTTTTCTTTTTGTAAATTTATTTTTAAATTAAAATTATTTTTTAAATTATTTATTTCTTCTTTCAATTTATTATTATTTTTTTCTAATATTTCTTTTTGATTTTCTAATAAATTTATCTCTAATTTTATTTTTTCTAATTTTTCTGAATTATTTTTTTGTATTTTTTCTTCTTTTTTTATTTTTTTATTTATTTTATTTTTTAAATAAAAACAAAAAATTAAATACGTTGGTACTGTAAGAAGAAAAATATATTTAAAAATATTATTTTTAATAAAAATAAATTGTAAAATATTAATTAAAATTAAAATAATTAAAAATATTATTATTTTTTTATTTAATTTATTTTTTTCCAAATATAAATTATTATTTTTTTCTATTTTTTTTGAATTTATTTTTTCTTTATTTTTTATTTTCTCAAAATTATTTTCTAAAATATTTTTATTATTATTTTTTATATTATTTATTTTATTTTTTAATTCATTTATTTTTTCCTCATTTTCTTTTTCTAAATTTTCTTTTAATTTTATTTTTTCTTCTTCAATTTTTTCATTTTCATTAATTAATTTTATTTCATTTAAAAAATTATTTTCATTTTCTAAAGATGATATTTCTTTTATTAAATTAGTCTTATTTTCTTCTATTTCATACTTTATGTTTACATATTTTTCTAAATCCTCTTTTTGAGCTTCCAATTCTTCAATTTCTCTATTAACAATATTAATTGGCTTTTCCCTAGACCTATCTGTTCCAATTTCATCTAATTGTCTTCTATTTATTCTGTCAATTGCTATTCTAAATGATACATTATCGTCTCCTGTGCCAACTAAGTTTGCAACCTTTTGAATTAATACATTTTGTTCTTGTTTTTTTAATTTTACAGTTTCTTGATTTACTACTACAGTTGATAAAAACAAATCTTCATCCACTGTTGTTTGCTCATAAAAAAATTCATTTCCTTTATTTTTATCTATATTAAAATTTTTAGATATATCCTCTTTATTTTCATTGAATATTTTTGGATTTTTTTTCCTAAAATCTCTAAATATTTCGTATTTTTCTTTATTATCTAATTCATATTCTACTTTTCCTGAAAATTCTTCCCCTACCCAGGGTAAATATTTTTCATAATTTGAGTGTTCTTTTCCTTTTTTATTTTTAGAAATTCCGTAAAACGAGTCTGTAATAAAGTTTAATATTGTTGATTTTCCAGATTCATTTTTTCCATAAATTAAATTTATATTATTTTGTAAATTTATTTCTTTATTTTTTATTTTTCCATAACCATTTATTTTTAATTTATTTATTTTCAAATTTCCACCACCTCTTAATTTATTTTTTATTATTTATTTTATTATTTATTTTTTTATTTATTTATTTTTTTATTTATTTTTTTATTCTAAAGCATCTAGTCCAACTTCTATGGCTTTTTCGATTATTTCTTTTTGATTAAAATCGATATTTTCTTCATTTAATTTTTTTAACATATTTTTTGCAAATAGTCCTTTTAATGTATTATTATTTGATATTTTCTCTAAATCATATGCAATTTTTGTTTTATCTTTTATTTTTATTATTTTTTCATTTATTAAATATTTTAATATATCATATTTATTTATTTCAAAATTTCTATTACCAGTTAATATTATTTTTATATATTCATTATTTTCGAATTTTAATTCATTTATTTTTTCTATTAATTCTTCTTTAGAATATATTTCTGTTACATCTAATTCTATTTCTTTAAAATTTTCCTCATCTAATTGAATAAATTTTAAATCTAATTTATCCTTCTCTATATCACCTATAATCATTCCATGTTTTCCTATCTCATCAAATCCTAAAGAAATAGTAGAACTTGGATATACTATATTAGTATTATAATCTAATTTATGAATATGCCCTAGTGCTATATAATCAAATCCTAATTTTTCTAAATTTTTTCTTTTTAGGGGATTATATTCTCTATCATCTATTGTTGCTCCATCCAATGTAGCATGTGTAATTAATATATTTATTTTTTCTCTATTTTTTATTTGGATATTTTCTATATCTGAATTAGTACAATAAAAATCGTCAAAACCATATCCATAAAAATCTACATCTTTTTCTTCTACAGTTTCTATATTAGAAGTAAATATTTTTACATTTTCATTCCATTCATATTTATTATAATACGAATTTTTTACATATGGATCATGATTTCCTGGAGATATAAATATTTTTGTTTCTGGTATTGTTTTAAATAAATTATTTATATATTCTATTGTTGATTGTTTAACATATTTGTGTTCATATAAATCACCAGATATCAATAAGTATGGAATATTTTCCTCTTTTACATATTCAATAACTTTTTTAAATGCTTTTCTTTGTTCTAGTCTTCTTAAATCTCCTAATATATCTTTATCAGATAAATTTACAAATGCACTATCAAAGTGCATATCTGCTATATGTACAAATTTCATTATTTACCTCATTTCCTCTCTATTAATATGTGATTAATTTATTATAATTAAAATTATACATTTTCATTTTATACCTAAAAAGGATTTTACTACATTTCTTATCTTTTTTCAATAGAACACGAAAATATTTTTGGTATAATTATAAAAAAAATTATCATTCAAAAAATTCAAATGATAATTTTATATTTTTAGTCATCTATTGGACCAAATAATTCATCAAATTTTGCTTCCAATTCTTTTTGCAAATCATAATCACTTTCATCATCTTGTGGTAACATTGGTGCGTCTTCAAAATCGTTTAAATCTAATGGTGGCTTTTCATCTAATTTCATATCTGGTTTTGTTTCAATATTTTCTTCCTTTTTCACTTCTGTTTTTACTGGTTCTGGAGGTTCATCTTCAAATAAATCATCTAAAGATTCTACTTTTAAATTATTTACTTGTTTTTCATCTTTTTCTTCTACATAAGGATTATACGGATTATATTTTCTCCAAGTTCCTCTATCTATTTCGCCTATATCATTATGACTAATTTCAAATTCTGCTAATTTTTTTGCCATTGGATGTTTAAAATAATAGAATTTTTTTGTTTTTACTGGTCTTATACCTTTTACAAATATTATACAGTCATCTACATCCATTCTTCTTAGTTCATCAGGTGTCATTAATGCTCTTGCCATTACTTGGTCTGAAACACTTTTCCCTGTTTTCCAATTTTGTCTATCACGATTTATAGATACACTATCTCTTTCTATAGTTTTTTCTCCTAATTGTTTTGAAAAATATTCTAATGTTTTATATGAGTTACTTCCTAAAAATAAATGTGTATCACAGTTACCCATTATTGTTTCATATGACTTTTCATAAACTGCTTCTAATTGGTCAACTGTTTGTAATATTACACTAAATGATATTTTTCTACTTCTTGATGTAGATATTTTTTTATCAAAATCTGGTATTTTACCTATATTTGCAAACTCATCTAATATGAAAAATGTTTGCTCTTTTAGTTTTCCTCCATTTAAATCTGCATAATCATATAATTGTTGTATCATTTGAGAGAAAAATATTGTTAATAAAAAGTCATATGCTGTATGTGTATCTGATGAGATAACATATACTGCTGTTTTTTTATTTCCTATATCTTCAAAATTTATGGTATCTGTTGAAGTTAGTTCTGCTATTTCTTTTGAGTCAAATTTACCTAGTTTTGATTGTAATGAACTTAGTATAGAACCATATGTTTTTTCTGGTGCTATTTCTATTGATTTATAATTCATTCTTGCTGGATGGTCATATGGTAATTGACTAATTAATTCTGTTAATAAATTGCTTCCTCCATTTGTATTTGCCGCTCTTACAAGTTCTGCACAACTTGCTAAGTTTTGTTCTTCTTCTGGTCTTGTTGCTATTAAATAATATATTAATGCTTTTAATAACATTTCTGCCATATCATCCCAATATGGGTCGTTACTTCCACTTTCTGATTTTTGTCCTTTTACTATTGTATTTGCAATTACATCTACATCTAATTCTGATGATATATGCATTAATGGATTATATCCATCGCTATATTGTGGTCTTACTAGATTTAGTACTTTTATATCGTATCCATGTTCTTTTAGGTAACCTGCTGTTTTATCATATAATTCACCTTTAGGATCTGTAAATACATATGATCCAAGCATTTGATATGCATTTGGAATTGAGTATGATGCTGATTTACCAGAACCAGAACCGTCCAACTACCAATACATTTACGTTTCCTCTTTTATCAACTGGTAAGTAATTATCTTCTGCCAATATTATTCCTTTTTTTCTATCTAATATTTGGTATTGTTCCCCTCTTTGACTCCAGTCGCTTGAACCATGTTCTATATCTGTATATTCATTTTTAGGTGCTGACCTTACAAAACCTATAAAAAAGAATATTGAATAAAATATTGTTACTACTAGTAATGTTGAAAAATATGTTTCTATAGCTCCTTCTGTAAAAATTTTTCCCATTGTTCCAAATGGATTAGTAATAGATTTTCCAAATGTTTGCAGAAAAACTTGTATATTAAATTTTCCATCCATACTAGCCAAGTGTGAACTATATGCATATGACGCAACAAATACTATGGCTATTATTATCCATAGTATTGCAAATATTATAAAATTCTTTCTGTTTCTTTTTATTGCACCTTCTATTTTGTAATTCATATATTTTCACCTACTCTTTTGTTTATCTATAATTATCTTTGCTCTTTACTTTCTTTTTGTTCTTTATTTTTCTTTACATCTTTTCCTACTAAAGGTATTTCTAATGTTAGATCTTCCTTTTCCTTAAAATCATAATTAAATGTTTTTTCTGGTGGCCATTCTAAATTCATATTAATCCTCCCTTTAATCCGTAATATTTGGACTGCCTCCTACTAAATTAAATTTATTATTTTCTTCTCTTATCTCAAATACAAAATAAGATTTATGTGGTTTTAATTTGCATTTTCCTTTTACTTCATTTGTATTCTCATCAAAATAAAGTTTAGGCTTTATCTCTTCCGTTGTTTCTGGGTCAATTATAGAGATTGGTCTTTTCAAATTAGGTGTATATATGACATCTCTATATTCTTTTTCTTCTTCAGAATAAATAGTATCAAATTTATATGGCATTGGTTTTTTTGATATTTTAATTTTATCTTCGTCTATTATACCATTATTAATAACTACTTTATCTTTTGCAAAAGATAAGATAACTATTGGTTTTTCTTTTTCTACCATATCATCTACATAAAATGTCTTTTTTGTTAATTCTCCTACAAATTCTTCTGTGGAATCTAATCTCTCTACAGTATATTTAGGATATTCATTCAAAAATTCTTTTTCTGTTTTGTTAATTTGATAAATAACTGTTTTTACTCCTTTTGGATCTGTTATGCTAAAGTGTTTACCTTGCATATTGTCCATAAATTACACCCCATTTCTATGTTTCAATCCATAGTTCATCTTTTGTTACTTGCTATTTATTATTATAACCTAAACAAGCTAGTTTGTCAACATAAAGTGATGTATTATGATATTTTACTATTTCTTGGATTGAAATTTGATATTTCATTTAATTTTTCAAATATTTCTTTTTCTTTGACCGTTAATTTTTTTGGTACCATAATTTTTACTTCTGCTATTAAGTCTCCTCTAGTTCCATTTATATGTTTATATCCCTTTCCAGGTATTCTTAATTTTTCACCACTTTGTATTCCTTGGGGGATATAGACTTTTGTCTCATCATCTATTGCTTGAACATTAGCTCTAGTTCCTAATGCCGCTTCCCATGGTGTTAGTAGTAAATCTGTATATATATCATATCCTTCTAATTTAAACTTCTTACTATTTTGAATACCAATTTTTATAAATAAATCACCATTTTTTCCACCATTTTCACCTGTCTTACCTTGTCCAATTAGTCTTATTTTTTCTCCATCTAAAATTCCTTCTGGAATTTTAACTTTAAAAGTTTTTATTTTCCCATCTGAATTTTTTAAAGAAATTTGTTTTTCAAGACCATAAAAAGCTTCATTTAACGAAATAGTAATCTGTGTTTCAATATCCTCACCTTTTATTGGGCTCAACTTATTTTTTACCTTTTCCTTAGTTTTGCTATCTCCTTTTTCTACATTTCCTAAAAACATATTTATTATAGCTCCTTTTTCTGCTTTTCCAGAAAAAGCTTTTTGCTTTTGAGCAAAACGTGAATTCCAAATTCTATCATATTTCCTTTTAGATGCGGGAACTGATAGCACCCTATATGCTTCGTTTATATCTTTAATTCTTTCTTCTGCTAAGTTATCTCCTACATTTACATCAGGATGATATTTTTTTGCTGCTGCTCTATATGCTAGTTTTATTTCTTCTAATGATACATGACTTGTTTCTAAGTCTAATATTTTGTAATAATTTTTGTAAACCATTTTTAACATCCTCCCCAAAATAGGTAGCTATATTATATCATAAACTGATTAAAATTTCCACTAAAATTTTGCATTACTTGAATTTACTTGTATCCGTTGATTTTACTGAATTTCTTGATATGCACACCATGTTTCTCGAACCTTTTGAAACCTATCGAATTCAAAACGGTTAGTAACAAATTAGTAACAAATCTATATTTTTTCGGTATGTTTTGCTCTTCAAAAATTTTAATCAAATGTTTGGTATAAAATACCAATTTTTTAAGTTACATTTAATAACATAATACTCTTACATTTTTATATCAAATATATAAAATATTGTCAATTTATAATTGTCTTTTTTATACAGTAATTTATTGAACATTTTCTTCCTCTTCTTCAATTTCTCTTTCGTTTTTAGTATAATAATCCAAAGTTTCTTCCATATATTTCATTATATCTTTAAAATCAGTACCTATCTCTTCTATTCCATCAAACGATTCCCATGTATAACTATGATATTCATAATCTCCTTCTTTATTTTGTTTATATAAATGTACCTGTAGAACGGTATCTCCTATAACATCATATTTGTCATCTAAAGTTTCATTTTTTATTAGTTCTGCTAATTTTTCTCCATCCAGCTCTACATTATTTCCATTTTTATCTATTATTTTAGTTTCTCCTATTGCTTCTATATCTATCTCCCAACCATTCTTTCTAAGGAACGCAACTACATTGTTATCTTGAAGTAACAAATAACCCGTTTTATAATCTTCTATGTTATTTCTAACTTCAAAATCATCAACTAAATTAGATGTATCTTTATTCTTATTTTTAAAACAATTTCCTCTATATATCCATTGTCCATTTTCTTTTTCAAATGTTGTATATGTATTTTTATAGTTAAAATCTTCAGGATCTAATCTTCCATCGTAAGGTTCTCCTGCTTGTACAAAATTATTATAATTAGTAACAGGTGGTACAGAATTAGTAAAATAATCAATTATGTCTTGACTAACTATATCTCCTGGTTTGCAAAAACTTTCAAAATAGTTATATGGAGATTTATTCCAGTCCTCTAATGTTTTTACTAATAAAAAATCATTGTAGTATTTTCGAGCTTTTTCTAAATCATCAAATATGATGTATGTATATTCATCATAATCTTCTTTATCTCTTATAGATACATAGTAGCATTTGATTTCTTTTATATTTTCTAATCCTGTCGTATCTAATTCACACAATTCTATATTTTTATTTGTATATAAGTCTAGTATCTTTCTTTTTTCATCAATAATATTAGATGTTTCATCTATTAAATCAAATATATCTTTTTCAAAATCAAGTTCTAGTCTTTGTGCTATTTCTTCTTTAAATTCAATTGTGTCTAATTCTTCAATATTCTGGTTCATCATTATCCTCCTCCAATAAAACTCGACCACCTAATTTTTCTATATGTTTTATATAATTTTCTTCTAGGTTATTTAAACTGTTATCTATTAATTTTTCATAATATTTTATAGTATCTTTTATTCCTCGTATTGTTTCTGAATCATCTTTATAAATTTTTAAATTCTTTTTACTTGCTTCAATATGTCCTAAATTTTGAAATATATAATTTATTTGGTCCATTGTATCAGCCATATATACATATTCTTCAGATTCAAATAAAAAAGATAGTCTAGGTATATTTCTCTAATTTTTTTATAATTTGCTCAATGTTCATTTTTAATCTCTTTCTTCTTCACAATCATTTTCAATAGTTACTCCTACTTCATTAATTTCTTCCTTTGTAAATCCTAAAATATCATTAAATGCGATATATTTATCTTCTTCTGTAGGACAATGTTCACAAACATAATCAATTAAACGATCGAATAATTCATCTTTTCTCTCTTGGTTCATTACCTTTTCCCCCTAATCATTTTCATAATCTTCTTCATCTTCGTAGTCTTCTAGTATTCCTTCTAATTCTTTTTCATCCATCGAAGTAATACAGCATAATTCTTCATTAGTTAATCCATATCCTTTCATTCTATTAACAGCTTCAGAATAATTACTTAATTCAAATATTTCATCAACCATTAAATCATATATTTTAAGTTTTATATTAGAAGGTATATCATTATTTTCTTTTATATAATCTTCTTCAATTTTATTTTTTTGTTGTGCATCAAAATATTCAATTGCATTAATAATATTTGTAAAATGTTTTTCTTCCTCCCAATTAAACATATCACTTTCTGAATTATATGTTAGATTCTTAGCTACAACATAATCGTAATCCTGCATATATTTATTCATTGTTTTTATAAGAGCAAGATTTTTATCTCCTTCTATTAATGCAGATTTTCCATAATAGGTATAAAATGTATGCTCTTTTGTTAATTCGCCATTTTTCCTTATTTCTTGATATGTAAGATCTTCATAGTCTAAAACTATTTCAGATTCATCATATTTATTTTCAACATTTTCAATTGCATCTTCAAGAGTATCAGCTTCTTCTGTAACAACTCTTCTTAACATCTCTTCTACAACAACCTCGAATTTTTTCATTGTTCTGCACCTCTCTCTTCTCTTTCTTCATAATTAGAATCTATCAATTTATCTTCATTATAGGCTTCTAAAATTGCATCATAATATGGCTTACCTTCATATCCGTTAATCATAGCTACAATAATATTCAAATATTCTTCATTAGGATCATGACATGGAATATTAAAAATTTCATCAAGTACATTAAAATTATTAAACACAAAACCTGATAAATCTAAAGTTGCAACATTATATTTTTTATCATATTCTACAACTTCAACCTTCTCAGCTATTATTTTTAAAATCATATTATATGAATCGTTTTTATTAATATTATTATAATCAATAGAAAAGCTACATCCTGGAATATCTACTTCCACATCTTCTATATTTACTTCATTTAATTTTAAACTTTCCAATGTGTTCATTTTATTCACCTTTCTCTAATGTTTCATCTTCTTCATAAATAAACTTAATATATTTTTCATCTTCCACATAATCCACTAAACAATCATATAAACTTTTTGTATTCACATTATATTCACTATTTAAAAAATCTTCAGCAATATTTTGACATCTTTCATATGCCAAATCACATTCTGGATATGGTACTCCCATTAGTTCTTCATTTAATAAATCATATCCTAATACAAATATAATGTAATTTTTCTCTTCTGCTTCATTTATTTTTCCGTCTAATGGTTTTAATATAGTTTTTGCTTGATTAAGTATTTCATCTACTTTTGGTTCTGAAAGTTTCATTCTTTCTTTCCATTCTTCTAGGTTTTTATTTGCAGAGTTTTCTCCTGCTTTAACCCATAATTTAATATAATAGCTAAGTTCAGCCATTTCTGTATTATTTAGTATTGGTTCTTGATTCAAATCCTTAAATAATTTATTTATTTTTTCTTGTTCACAAGTTGTTTCATAAATTCTTTTATCTTCACATATTACATATACCATTTTAGAGTTTGGTTCACTATCAAAGAGTACATGGTCTAGCTCATTTAAAGGATAATCCCAACATTTTTCTTTATCATAATATTTAGATTGCTCTAATAATTTTTTATCAGCTATAATAAATCTCATAATTATTCCTCATTTCAAAAAAATAAAGCTGCAAATTACAATAAATTTACAACTTTTCATATTTATATTATAAAATTTAATATTATGCCTTTCAATTCCCAAAATTTTCCCTATATCTCACATTCTTCTTCGTTTTCTTTATATTCTTCTGTATCTTCATAATTTTCAAAATATTCTTTTTTAAATTCTTTAACAGCAATTAATACATTATCCATAAACTGTTTTATATCTTCAAATTCTTCTTCAATATCTAACATGCAGCCTAATAAATCAGAATACTCTACATTATCAATATTGGATTCTAACCAATTGGGGCTATTATATATAGAAATTTTATATTCCACTCTATCAATATTTTGAGTTTTTATATCTTTATATACTTCGAAAATTTCTTTCAATAATTCTTGAACATCTTTTTTACCTTTTTCGATTTTTTCTTCTTTTTGATTCATACTTTTTTATTTCATCTCCAAATCTTTTTTTTACTAAATTTCCTAATGTTCAATTTCATCTTCTTGTTCCTGAACTGTTGTTAATTGATATTTATCCCATACATACTCCATTACATCATTGTACATGCTCCCAACATAATTCATATAATCATCTACTAATGTTTCGTATTCTTCTCTCCAATTTATAAGAAGATGAACTATGTAATCTCCTGTTATTTCATAAAGTTTTTTTAAGGCTTCCATATCATTTTCTTCCATAAATAGTCTATTTACTTCAAGCATTTCAGATTTATCATATTCCATAATTTCACCTATCTTTCTTCATCTTCTGTTTCTTCAGATGAATTATTAATTTCATATTCATATAACAAGTAATGAACTCCTTTTGAATAATTATTATCAAAATAATGCCATATATCCTCATTTGTAGTAATTTCTTTTTCAAAATCCCAATATTGTTCATCTAAAATTTGCTCACTCTCTACCTCTTTAAAGCCTACATCTTCAAGTTCTTTCCATTTCTTTTCTAAATAAGTATCTAAGTATTCTTGTGATAATTTATATGTATGAGATTTATTATTTACTTCTTCAATAACACCCTGATCTTGTAAATATTCGAGTTCTTTTAAGGAATACTCTTTTAAGGATTTACTATTTGCATTTAGTTCAAATGATTGTCGATTCTTATTTAAACTATCTTCAAATATATTTACAACTTCAATCTCTATTAATCTTAATAATTCCTTTTTATTTTCTTCAATGAGCTTATTAGCATGTCCATACATCAATTCACTACATTCATAATGGAAGTTAATATCTGTTAAAATATATTCTATCTTTTCTTTTAATGCTTTATCCGCTGTTTTATATGCTTCAGCAATTCTAATAACATCATATTTAGATAGACCATATTCTATTTTTCCACATATTCCTTTTAAATTCTTATAATCAGTTTTATTTATATTTTCAACAATATTTCTTCTATAAGGACTTTCGTTTTTATATCCTTTAAATATACTTTCATATTTCTTGTCAATCTGTAGGCTCATAATCTTCCTCCTCATCTTCAACATTAGATATTTCGGCTATGATATTTTTTTCCTCAAGAAATTTATAATATTCTTCTCTTAAAATATTGGTATATGAATCTTCTTTATATCTATCAAATAAATTTTTCTCAATTTTTTCAGGATTATAAATATCTTTATAAATATCATTTAAGTTAGCGTTTTCACTTCCTATATCTATTATATTTTCATTTATTGACATATAACGATTTAACTTGGATGCCATTTTCAAACCTTTTATATCTAATTCATTAGAATTAAATATTGGTTCGCCAAGCCACGAATCATAAATTGGATATAATACTTTACCTTCAATATCTACAGGATGATTTAGATTATATTCTGGTTCTGACATTTTTGTATCAACTTTTACTAAAGCAAAATAATCACTACCAGGATCTAATACATACTTTATTTTGTTATCATCTTCAAAAGCTACTGGAAAATTATTATTAGGAGAATAAACTAATTTCAATTTTATTGGTTTCTGTTCTAAATTAGCTTTCATTTTTTCAATATTTTTTATATATGTATCAACATCATTCCTTATAAATTCATCTAAGTTAGCTG
Source organism: uncultured Clostridia bacterium (assembly GCA_944386175.1). Lineage (GTDB taxonomy): Bacteria > Bacillota > Clostridia > TANB77 > CAG-508 > CAG-269. The sequence continues at coordinate 75,028 of CALXAB010000002.1, read as the reverse complement.
TAAAATTCAAATCTTCTATTGCTCCTAAATGAAATCCTTTTGGTGTCGCTATATTAGGAATTTCTTTTAAATTTAATTCATAAATAATACTTTCTGAATAATTAGTTTTATATTTTTCAACTTGCATTTCAAAATTGCAATATTCAAAAACTCCTTTATTTGCAACATTTATTAAATATTCTCTTGTTAATTCTGTTGGATTATATAAATAAATTTCAGAATTACTATTTATCATATAAATTTCATTATTATATGTTACTTTCTCTGCTTCTTTAATTGGTAATATACTATCTCCTAAAAATGAATGATAATAACTTTGTGCTTTATTTGATGCAATTTTAAATTCATCTAATGTTTTAACATTTTCAAACTCTTTAATTATTTCATCCCAGTTTTTATCACAGCTATCACCATGTTTCTTAAATAAATCAAATTCTTCTTTATCTCCATTGAATTCAGGTGTTACATATAATTTTAAGCTGTTTTTATCATAAAAATATATTTCTCTTCTAGTCATTTGCTGCCTCCATTTCTACTTCACTTGCTAATTCTCTTACATATTTTATAGTATCTTCAATATTTTCATATATAAGTTCAGGCTTTTCATCAGTATAATCTAAACATTCTTTCCAGCAACTACCGATTAACCCATATACTTCATCTACAGTATAACCTTGCTCTCTTGCACCCTCTATTTGAAATCCTCTAATCATATTTTTAGGAACAATAAAATCTTTTTCAAGTGCAAATTCCAATAAACCTCCACATCCTGACCATTCATTAAAGATACCTATATCACAATTTTTATCAATTTTTAAATTCTTACTATTTTCTTTATCTTCAAGATAATTTATAAAATTTAAGGCTTCTTCTCCATTCATTTTTACTAGGACAGTTAATTCAGACATTGCTTCGGATGAATTATTAACAACATCATTAACTATTGATTCTATAAAATCACATTCATAATTCATGCCATATCCACCATGATTATTTTCTAATATGTCAAAATATTCTTTACAAGTATGTCCTTGCTGATGAATCAAATAAGTTAAAGCATTATCAAAATCATTCTTTTCTAAATAATCATAATAAGGTGTATGATATGTTCCAAATGCTGTTACAATACTTCCCATATCGTAGTTTTGCTCTTCATCTGTTGCAAACATTATATTAAAATGAAATGTTGATTTTCTTAACAAATCTTTTAAGTTTACATCAATTCCATTGTAGCCATTTTCTAGTAAATCTTCATATATATCACAATATTCTTCATACCATTTCTCGAATTCTTCTGTATAAAAATCTTCCGATTTTAAATCTGTAGCTATTTGAGAAATCATATATGAATCATAATCTAAATTGTAATCTAATAATTTTTCTTCTATATAGTCTTCTACTCTTTCAAATCCATTTTTACTAAAATTTCTATATGCTTCTAGTAATTCTGATGGACTTAAATCATCTCTATAATCCCAATATATTTCACAGCACCCATATTCATTGCAATATTCTTCTATTTTAGACTTTAGAAAATTATTATATATTTCATTAAATTTTTCATTCTTCATATTCTTCTTCCTCTTCAATTTCTTTATATCTATTTAGTGCAAGTTCAAGACCATGTTTTAATCTTTCATCAGCATTTATTTCTTCCATAGTTAGTCCAAGAGCTTCTAATGTTTCATCTAATTCATATGTATATCCATATTCATGATTTGCAAGCTCGTATTCGAACATATCCTTTATATAACCTTCACCAGTCAAATCATTATCAATAGCTTGTCTTTCTTCTTCTCTATGTCTTTTATTCATTTCATTAAAGGCTTTAATATCACTTTTTCTAATAAATCCTCCACCATATCCAATTCCTACAACTTTGTCAGTATCTTTTTCAGTTAGTCCTAGTTCTTCCATACTTTCCTTAAATTGTTTATTATTAAAAGCAAATTTAATTGGAAATTTATTAAATTCATTTTGATTCTTTTCTTTTAAAATTTCATATTGGTTTTCTCTTTTCACTTGCTATTCCTCCATTTCTTCTAACTCATCTTCTAATAAATCTATACTTTCATAATTCTTATCATTAAGTATTTCTTCTTGATGTTCTAAGTTCCAGTCACATACACTTAAACTATTTCCTATCCATCTTATTTTAAAAGTTACATATATATCTTCATATGGGATAGCAATATTATGAGTATAAATTTTAGTGTTAAATGGTGTATTTTCTGTTAATTTATAAAGAATATTTCCATACTCTTTTTCCTCATCACCTATTTCATCATATATTTTATATGCTATATCATAGGCTAATTCGCTTACAGTTTGACACCAATATGTAGGTTTCATTATTTCTTTAATGCATGCATAATAAAAATCATTAATGTCAAATTTATATTTTTCTAAAAACTCATCATCATCTAACTTTAAACTCATAATATAAAACCTTCCTTTTATTGCATTTCTTGTTCTTCGTTTAATTCAAAAGATAATTCTTCTATTTTATTCATACATTCATCTATTTCATCTTCAGTTAACGATCTGAAATCACAATTTTCTTCATCATCGCCGATAATAAAGAAATTACCAACAATTACATCAAAATCTCCGTATTTAATGTTAGGTAATAATCCATCTAATTTTCCTTCTTCATTACAGACTAGAATTGTTCCATTTGTAAAAGGTACTGTTTCTATGTTTCCACCTACTACTTCTTGTTCTGCTCTTAAATCTTTACCTATTTTCATTATTTCAGGTTCTCTTCCTGGTTCTTTATAAATAACTCTATGATATTCTTTTTCCTCATCAATTTCTCGTTCTAGTAATAAGTCATAAATTTCAAAATTGCTTACTAAGTATTTTTTTAAATCTTCATATGTATATCCCATATCTTCATCTAAATATCCATAAATTAATATACATTGTGTTTCATTACCATTTATAATTTCTTTCACTTCTCCAAACAATCCATCTGCTCCAGTTTTTAAAGCACATCCTGGTTGCCAGTCATCCTTAGAATCAGTTATCATATCTGCATGTTTATTTATTCCTAAAGCAACACAAGATGAATCCATTGCAATTTCTACTTTATTCATTTTTTCATATTTATTAGATTTACAATGTAAATTATTAGATGTATCTATACTAATATCAATACATTCTGGGTTCTTGATTAAAATTGAAAACTCAATTCCTCTAGCATGATATTTTTCCTTTTCATAAAATAAAATTTCATCTACATCGTTTATATTCATTTGAATATCAAGATTTTGTTTATTATTAAAATTTTTTTCAAATCTCATATCATCTTCTTTTCCATATGATGGATCAGATACAATTATTTTATTTAATTCTTTTATCTTACCTATATAACTTCTTCTCATTCTGTTTCTTCCTCCATTTCTTCTTCATAATTTTGAACAGGGCAAGGCGTATCAATGAAACCGCCTTCATAATCTGGAGTATAATTTCCTGCAAAATCCATTCCAGGTTCTTCATAATACCAATCAATATCTTCTTCTGGAAACATTTCAAATAATTTAGCTACTATTCCAACAGGTGGATTCCATGCAGTATCAAAAACTAAATATCCTTCTTCTGGTGAGCCAGCTATATGATCAGCCTCCCATTTTGTTCCCCAATTAGCATTACACCATTCATACCAATCTGGAAATCCATAGTTAATTATATTTGAAATATATGCATTCCCCAGTTCTTCTAAATTCTTTATTCCTAGTTTCATTTCTTCAGCACCTGGTTTATAATTTTCATTAATTTTATTAAAGTCTTCTTGTATATTTTTATTTTCTCCAAGATATTTTGCTATCTTGTTATAATAATTAAAGTTTTTTTCTTCAATTTGTTTTAATAATTTTTCTCTTTCACTACTTTCTTTTTTTATAATTGCATAGAATATTGATTCATCTTCATAACCTCCAGATGTAATATTAAGTTCTTTAGGCATTGGCATTAATTTTTGAAATGTTGCTTTTCCAGTTTCTTTATTAAAGATTATATCTAAAACTTTTTTACTAGCTTTAACATCATTTGCACACCAGTTAGGCATATATTTCACCTTCTTTACCTTGATTCTTCTTCCTCATCTTCTATATGATTAAAACTTTTAAATTCATCTAATTCTTGATAAATTAAGCTATCAATGTAGTTATTTACTTCCTCACTCTCTCCAATTCTATGACTTATATTTTCTAAATCCTCAGTAGTAAATTGCTGACTATCCATTATTTTTGAATATGCTGTTTCGATAATATTTAATATTGAATGCTTTACAGCATCTTGCAAATTACAATATGGCAATTCTTCTCTAATGTCTTCAATGTTAGACTCATTTACTACTTTTTCCTCAGTTAACGAATAAAAATATCCTTGATCTGATGCATTTCTTGATGGGCTAACATTTTCGTAATCTAATTCCTTATTCTCAACAAGTTTAATAGGATATTTCAAAGCAGCATTTTGTTCATCATAACAAGCAATCTCTATTCCTATTCCTCTTAATTCTTCATTATCAAGTAACTTTCCATCCTTATAGCATCTATCTGTAACATTCCATTTTGCAACTAGAGAATACACATCTTCATTACCAAAAACTCCATATCCATCGTAGTTTTTTTCTTCAATATACTTTCCATATTCTTTTTGAAACTGCTTTGGAATTAGTAAATATACTGGTAAAGCTCCTCTAATACTATACTTATTTGAAATACTTTTATTTGTATCTGATGTTTTCCAACTAAAAAATCCCATAATTATATTGCCTCCTCTTCTTCATTTTGTTGTTTCCATTTTTCTTCATCAATTTTTCTTGTTTCTTCTTCAAAATCTTCCAATTCTTTATCACTTGGCAAATTATCCAAATCGTATTCTAAGGTTCTATCATGCCACTCTATTTTCAATTTATTTTTATCAAGATTTACTGTATATCTAGCTTCAATATCCCAACCTTCATATTCACTTTTAAAAACAGGAATAGTTTTATCTGGCTCTAATCTGTTTAATTCTTTAATCGTGTCAAAAATCTTATATCCTGTATCTCTTGTTATCATCATATAGTATGCAGTTGCTTCAAATCCAAAATTCTTATATACCTCATTAATAAGTTGTTTTTGTGAAATATAACACCATCTAACTTTTTCTCCAGTTTCTTCTTTTTCAAAATATTGGTCACTATCATATATAAATTTATAAATTTCTCTATATGCTTCTTCTGGATTCATAGTCATTTCACCAAATATAAAATTTCTTTGTTCTTCTTCATTCTTATATTCAAACTTATCTTTTATATTTTTTAGAAAGTCTATATTGTCTTTATCTTTTAGGAAATGTGTTATTACTTTTCCAGCCTCTGTTGGATACCCATCCCATTGTCCATATTGATTTATAATTATTCTATTTCCTTTTAATACTTTTACTTTGTGTCTTGTTCCCATATCAATTCCTCCTGGTTTTATTCTAGTTCCAAGATTCTATCGTGGTTCTATAATAGTTCTTCTTCTTCACTTTTTTCTAACTTTTGTTTATCAAATATTGTATCTTCATTATTTACATCCAACTCACTACAATGATTACAAAATAATTGAATATTCATTTCTTTAACTAACGGTAAATAATGCTTTTTAAAATTATTCCATCTATTAAATTCTTTTCTAATCCAATTTTTTTCTTCAATATCGCACCCATCTAGCATTTCTTTTCTCATATTAGCTTGATAATCACTTTCAGCTACTAAATCTGCCAAAGTCCATTCTTCTGGATATGCTTCAGGCTGATCTAATTTTGCACCATTTCTTCTTGCCACTAAATTGTCTATTATCAAATGCTCCCTACCAGTATGTAAAGCAATATTATTAAATCTTTTTTTTGCTTTTTCAAATTCAATATTAAAATTTTTATTATATTTAATAGATGGTATGAAATTTATTTTTGTAGCTTGATATATGTCATCTAATCCTTCTATTCCCCTAGCTTCAATTTCAACTTTTCTTCCTAATTTATATAGTTCATAGTCATTTGTAACCAAACTTGTAATTGCTACATTGGTAATATTCTTATTTTCATCCTCAATTTTGAATCTAAAAAAACTTTCATTTGTTTCTTCTATCTTGTCATATCTTGGCTCATCAACAATTACACCAACTATATGTATTCTTTCATTATTCATCTTACTTCACTCTCCTCTTTAAACGGATTTTTACCATTTATAAATGAATCATCTGGAAGATCTTCTATATATCCTTCTAACCAGTCATCCATTATTAAAGAGCTTACATACTGCCAATCTACAGTTTCAAATAAGTCTTCAGCCATTCCCTCTATTTGCCTATCAGTTATTTTTTCTAAATTGACATCATATTCTTTTAGATAATCAACAACTTCTTCGCATATTCCTTCAAATGAAATACCAGCATCATTAATGTTATCTCCATCGTATTCTGATACATAACAAATTCCTTCTCGTTTATAAAAATTTTCTGAATTTTTATAAATATAGCCTTGCCTAAAGTATTCTTTTTCAATTGTTCCATCTTCCAATACTTTTCCAATCACATTACACATTGTGCTTTCAATAAATTTCTTCATTTTATCGACTTCAGTATCTCTATTAAAATAAAAATCGTTTACTTTAATAAATTCATTATCTTTATTTATAAAAATGTTTAATACATCCCTATCAACCTTTTCATTCGAAAACTCACAATAAAAATCTTTAACTTTGAACATATCAATTGGTTCTTTATTTTCTGTTGCATTTTCAATTCTATTTACTAACTCTTCATAAGTAGTATTTAACTCTTTTGCTACATCATCTATATCCCTGTCATTTTCTAAAACATTTTTTGCTTGTTCTTTATATTTATCAAAACTATCTTGTTTAAAGAAAACCCATGAACCATAACCACATTCAATCATAACATTTGCAATATCAATTGAAACATTTCTTCCCAAATACTCTAATGTAATCGCTTTATCTTCTTCATCGTAATCTTCTTCTACAAGCTCTTTTGCAATTAATAAATCACCTTCATTTTTTTGAATATTATCTAAAAGCCTTATCTTTTTAGATAATTCTTCACTATGCGTATATATATCATTCAATCTTGATTCAATATTTCTTATTACTCTAGGCAAATTAACACTCATAAATGGATCTTTAAGAGTATAACCTGAAGCTGACTCGCTTTCTACTTCAACAATAAAACCTCTTTTTATTGCCTCTTGTGTAAGAGCTAATTCTTCATATCTAAAACAATAATTATAGGAATCTCTTAAATTTACTAAATACTTTTGCATTTTTTCTATATTATTCTCATTACTAAAATCTTCTTGTAATATTTTTTTACATTTATTAAAATCAATAACTTTTTCCATACTAATCCTTTCTCAAATTACAGCAATCATCTTTATTGACATTTACATTTCTTTGCCAATATAAATAATGATTTGTAACATCTTCACATACAGTGATTTCTTTAAAGTTTTTTATTTGTTTCAACATTTTAACTTTATCTTTTAATTGTAAATGAGCATATCCACTTTGCTTTAATGTGTATTTAGAATAGTCGATATTAAACCACTTTTTGATCCATGAATTAACTCTTAAAAATTCAACTAATATTTTGTCGCACTTAATATTATTTAAGATGTCAAAATCTATAAATTCTTCTATAAATGGTGATAAGCGAACTTGAACATCAAAACCTAAATCTTGTAATTTTTCAATTGCTGCAATTCTTTTACTTGGAGTTGGTGCTTTTTCATACTCAACAGAAAAATTGTCATCTGTTGTTGTTATTGTTATTTGTATATGTGCTAGTTTTTTATCCAAAACTTTTATATATTCATCACTAGCAATTAAATCAGATTTAGTAACTATTAAATATCCAATTCCATATTTATTTAATAATTTAATTGTATTTAAAGTGACTTTAAACTGTCTTTCAATTGGTTGAAAACAATCAGTCATTCCACCTAATCTAAGTATTATTCCTTTAGGTAATCTTCTAATTTTTCTTTCAATTTTATTTATATCTGCTACTGATGGCTCATTAGGATTCCAAAGATTTCTAAAATCTAATAGCGATTTTGCATAGCAGTATTTACAATCATGCTGACATCCACATCCATACGTATCAAGTCTTGTTGGATATTTGCATTTACTCCCCTCATTTCCTTGTACTGTTTTATAAAAACTTTTAAACTCTTTGCTTCAGCATTTCCTCACTTTTCAATATTATGGTTGCAAAGGTAGGTACTGCCCCTACATCTCCAGCAAAGCAGACTGGTATGTTCTTTACACTACATTGCGATAAATAAAAAAACTTATAAATTGCTTTTCCAAGCAACTTACAAGTTTTGATATTTACATCATAATATTTTATATACGAGTTTTCAATTCCCAAAAATTTCCCTACTGTTATGGTTCTTCTTCATCTTCTTCAATTTCAATTATATTTAGCTCATCTAATTTCCTAGAATAATCTTCAATATATTCTCTATTTTCTATAAAGTATTCAGCTAATTTTACTTTCATCACTTTTTCTAATTCTCCTACACTTTTAATAATATTCATATCAATATGTTCAGCATCTGAATTATCATATACTCTGTTAAAATCATTTTTTCCATGAATACTATATGTTAAATCAAAATCTCCATCATATACTCCCAGATATGCACTTACAGAATGTCTTTCATCTTCTAATAATGCTAAATCATGTGCCTTATTATAATCTAGTTCAGCCATATTTCCTTCCTTTATTTCCTCAAAAGTATGACCATTACATAATCTAAATATAGCTTCTTCATATATGATACTTTTTACATTTTTTGTAGCTGCATATTTATCTAAAACATCCGTAATTTCATCTTCTAACTCAAAATAATCCTTGCCATATATAGAAGATTCTTCATCATTTCCTTCTCTTTCATCACTTGGTAATTTAATATTATATTTATTGAGTAATTCTTCAAATTTATCTATTATTCTAATCGCTAATTTCCTATGTTCATCCATAATTATAGTACCTCACTTTCTTCAACTAAGTCATCAGTTAAATACTTCTCATTAAAAGCATCAACTAGAATTTCTTTTTGTCTAATATAATCATAATCAAAATCTATAATTAATTTTTCAACTTTTTCAATATTCCATATTATTCTATACATTTCATCTAGTAGCTTACTATTAGGATATTTTTCTTGTAATTCTAAATAAATCATGTCTTTCTTTAACTCGTTATTTTTATTTTCAATTAAAGGTATTAGATCATTTTTATTTATATCTGATTCTGTTAATACTATTGCATTAACATATGTTTTATATGCTTCATCCATAAATTTATAGTTTTCTTCTGCATAAGTTACACATTTAAACTCATCTTTTATACATATTTTCTCTGCTTCAGCTTTTGAATACTTCTTTGCATTATCTAAGAAATAAGTTAGGCTATAACTCTTTGAATCCATTTTTTCAACATATAAACTTGAATCTTTATATTTTATCACATATTCATTCATTGCAAAGTCTCCTATATTAGTAAAGAGCAGTAAATACTACCCTTTGCTATTTATATGATATTAGCAACTACAACACTTTCAGTTATTGTATTTCCTGCAATATCTCTTATTGTTATTGTTTGTGTATCATTTTCATCAAATACTTTTGTTAAAGTAGTTTCATCTTCTGATAAAGTCCATCCTTCAACACCTTGTATTTTCTCATTAGCTTTAATTGTAACAGTTACTGGCTCTATTGTTTGTGAAGTAGTAGAATAAGTTATTTCTACTTTAGGATTAGTTTTATCAATATTTTTGATAGATACTTTTGCTTCAGATGTATTTCCTGCAATATCAGTTACTGTTATTGTAGTTTCAGTATTAGCAGTAAATGTTTTTGTTAATTCTTTTTTATCTGAAGATAAATTCCATCCAGAAACAGCTTGAATTTCTTCATTAGCTTTTATAGTAACTGTAATATTTTCATTAGTCATTTGAATATTACTATATGTTACTTCTAATTCTGGTTTTGTAGAATCTATTATAATCTTATGAGATGTAATTTTCTCATTTCCTACTTTATCTTTTAAGTATGTATGTAAATAATATGTTCCATCTTTTTCAACTTTAAGATTTAAAGTTTGGTTATCACTTGTAAATTTACTAGCATTATCAAAATTTGCTTTTTCACTTGATGTTAAAGCATATTTACATTCATCTAAGTTTAATCCAAATCCAACATCAGATATTTTTGTTAAAACATTAAATTCTTTTGTATTGAACAATGTTTTATCAATAACTGAATCATTTGGAACATCTTGATCTATATTAGAAATTGTAACATCTATAGAAACAGCATTTCCTGCTAAATCATAGAAAGTATAAATAGTTCTACCAATATTTTTACTATATTCTCTTCTTAATGTTTTACCATTATCATATACTTCCCATCCATCTGTACCCTTTAGAGTTTCATTAGATTTTACAGTTACAATAACATTTTTATTTGTATTTTCTTTTATGCTATATTCTCTTGTTACAACAGGATTTAATGTATCACTAATAATAGTTTGAGTTGTAACTTTTTCATTTCCTGCATTATCTACTAATATTGTATGTAAATAATAAGTAGAATTTTCTTTTATATTAAAATACAATGTTTGTTCTAATTTCGTAAATGTATTAGCACTATTAAAATTATTAGGTGCATCTTGGTTTTGATTTAAAACATATTTACACTTACTTAAATTTAAACCAGAGCCATTATCATTATCGCTTAATGTAGCTGTTAGAGTAATATCAATATTCTTTGAATTATCTATTGGCTTTGTATTAAATATATTTTGAGAAAGTTTAGGTTCATTTGGATCTACTTTATCAATATTAGTTATTTTTATGTGTGCTTTTATTGTTCTTCCTACTAAATCAGTAAATTCAACTTCTTCATCTATATTTCCAGTATATACTTTTGTAAATACTGTATTAGTTTTATTTGAAGTCCATCCATCTAAATCTTTCATTTCTTTGTTTGCTGTTATTTTAACAGTAACATCTTTATTAGTTATTGCTGTATTTGAATAATGAATATTAAGAGTAGGCATTACAGTATCAACTGTTAATTTAACCGTTTCTTTTCTAGTATTACCTGCATTATCTACAGAAATAATGTGTAAATAATATATTCCATCATCATTTACATTTTGTTCAATTAAATAAGTTAATTCAGTTATTTTTGAATATCCTTCATTATTTGTTATTTCTTCTTGATTATCAATTTTATATTTGCATGCATTTAAGTTAATACCTGATTCTTTATCATTAATTGTAACCTTAGTTTGTATTGTTTTAGTAGCAAATAATGTATCAGATAATTGTGCTTTTTGTGGTAAAGTTTTATCTATATTAGTTATTTCAATTTTAGATGTAGCAACATTTCCTGCTAAGTCATATACTTGTACTTCTTCTGAAGCATTTTGTTTATATTCCTTTGTTGCACTTAATCTATCACTAGAGATAGTAAAACCATTAGACACATTACTTACAGGTTCATTAAAGCTCAATGTAACAATTACATTGCCATTTGTCATTTCTTTTTTACTATAACTTACATTAACATTTGGTGCTGTTTTATCTGAATTATCTTCTATTACAGCTTTTACTGGTTTATTATTCAAATTAGGATTATTAGTATTTCCTGTTTGAATATATCTATCACCAGTATATCCACTTGTACTTACTTTAATTAAACCACTACCATTACTTTCTTCGCTATTTGAAAATTGGTTAGTAACAATAATTAAGTCATCTTCAGATTCACTTGAAATTTCTGCATCAGTTTCCAAATCTTCGTTTTCATTAATCGTATTTTCTACAATAGTATTTCTATCATAAACATTCTCATTAACAGTATTATTAACTGTATTTTCATTTTTATTATCTTTCTTATTAAATATATTTAGTATCATAATAGTGCCTAATAATAGCACTATTATGATAGCAAGAATAACTACTTTTTTCTTTGTATCATCGGAATTTCCCATTTTCTATACTCCTCTCTACATACCAGTTCTTGGTAGTTTTTGATTTACTACTTCTAATTCTTTTCCATAGCTTATAGTTGTCCATTCATCTTTATCTTCAAGTTTTACATCTAAATATGTTGCAGTTAATGAAACTTTATTAGTCCATATATCATCTGCTTTAACTGTAGATCTAACTTTAGCAAACATGAATGGAGTAGTTTCAGCTTTAAATCCTACAGGAACTGTTCCAAATTCTAATTTATAATCTGTTATAACTTCTCCTTCTTGCAACTCAATTTCTTCAAAGTTCACATAGTTATTTACTTTTGAATTCAAATTTTCTTTGAATAGTACATAGTCTTCAGTTAAATTAGTTTTATATAATACATTAAAACTAACTTCATCCGAATAAATGCCAGTAAATAACTTTTTCATTTCGATATATTCATATGGTAAATTATCTGTCATTGTGAAATTGTCAACTGGAACATTTGAATTATTTGCAACAGTATTGAAATCATAACGAATTTCATCATTTGGTTGTGCCTGGATTAAACCTGTTTTTTCTACATCTATTTTAGCTTCTGCTGGTTTATTTTTAATATCTATAATTACTTTTTGACCATTTTCTTTAATCTCGAAAACATCAGGTTTATCGTTCTTTACATAATAATCAGGGCATTTTGATTCATATAAATAGTACACACCCTTGTCGAGCATAATTTCTTCGCTAAATCTTCCTTCCTTATCGGTAACAAGTGTCATAAGGACATTACCTTCTAAATCTTGTAACTCAAATTCAACACCCTCTAATGGCATACCTTCTTTATCACCATTTAATGTATTATCTTCTAATACTGTTTTATTGATATTTAAGAATCCTACTGGAACTGGTTCATTAGTAAAATCAAAATATTTATTATCCTCGTTTTTATCTATTGTAAAGTAAACTGGTGTATCATTTAATTGCCATTCATCACTTACCCATGTTTCCTTTATGTAATAGCTTCCCTTTTCAATTACAGCTATGTTAGTTGTAGCATCTTCAGTTACAGTTAATGTAGCAACTTCTTTATCATCATCTACTTTATAGATTTTATATATAGCTCCTACTACAGCTTCACCTTTTTTAACTCCATTTTTATAATTATAATCGGCTGCTGTTTTCGTAACTTGTACTTTACCTGCTTCAACTGGAATATCTTTTAAATTTATTTTTATAGATTCTTCATTCTTATCTAATGTGAAATATTTTTCTTCATCATTAAGTTTGAATCCATTAGGTTCTGAAATTTCATAGCACTTGAAATTTCCTAAAGTAAGCTCTATATCATTACTTGTAAAATCTGGTTCAACGATTTCTCCATTTTCATTGGTTGTAACATCCATATGCCAATCTTTATCTAAACTCTCTATTCTATATGTAGCTCCTGCAACTGGATCACCATCTAAATGTCCTGTCCATAAATTATTTCCACTACTTACCTTTTTAAAGTTTACATATCCACCTTCAACAGGTCTATTTTGAACATCAAGTGTTACTGATTGTTCATTATTTTCTATTTTGAAATAATACTTAGTTTCATCATGTTGGAAATATGGTGCTGGTTCGATTTCCTGCATATAATAGCTATTGCATTTTAATTTATATTTATCAAATATTACACCCTTGTTATCACTTTTTCTAATAGCTTTATCTCCTGCATAATCCACAATTTTTCCATCTAATGTATAAATTCCATAAGTTGCTCCAGCTACTGGATCATTTACTTTATGACCTGTCCAAACATTATTTAGACTAGAAGTTTTCTTTGCAGAAAAATATCCTCCTTCAACGACATTTTCTTTAACTTTAAAATTAGAAATATTACCATGATAAGTAATTTCAAATTCATATACCTTGTCATCCTTTAAGAAGAAATCTGGACTTTTGGATTCATAAATTGTATATTTTCCTACTGGCAAAGTAACTTGTGCCTTTCCTTGTGCATTTGTAATAAGTGTTTTTACAACTGCTCCAGAACTATTTTTTATAGTATATTCTGCATTTGGTACAGCACTTCCAACAATATTTCCTGTCCAAATATTATTTTTAGCACTTACTTTTTCTAAGTCTAGTTGTCCTTCTGCTTTTACTTCGAGCCTTGCAACACCAGAACTATCTCCGTATGGATCAAAAGTTACACAGTAGTTTTGTAAATCATTACTTGGGCTTTGCCCAAAGAATACAGGATATGTTTTGCACTTTGCTTGAACACTTACAATTCCGTTTAAATCACTTGTCATTTTTGTTTTTTGTACTAAAACTTTAAAGTTTTCACCTGCATTAAATGAAGTTTTAGGATTGTTATTAACATCTGTAACAACAGTTCCCTCTGGAAATCCTGCTATACCTGTAACAGTATAACTTCCCATTTGAACATTACTAGATACAGAATATGTTTGAGAATAATAATTAGAATTACTATCTTGTACAAATCCACCTTGTTTAGTTATATTAACTAAAGCATCTGATCTTGTTTGTGTTCCATGAAAACCTTGATAAACCAAATTCTTAATTGCATTTACAATTTTTTCTCCTCTAGCATCTCCTCCATGATAATATGAATCAATTGCATTAACATCTCTACCTGCCAATATACTGTAAATTGCATGTTTGGTTGCAACGAAGGCATCATCATCATTTTCTACACCTAAGTCACTTGCTGACTTATATGGATAACCATTTATAGCAACTCTCCATATTCTAATATCATCCATAATATTATCTATAGAAACATCATAATTTGATATATCTGGTCCTACACCTGCTCTATCTGGATTTAAACAATATGCTGGATAATATTGTCCATTTGGTGCTTTGTATTTTACAAAGCTAATAATTACATAGTGCCATGAATTATTATGCCAGTATTGAAGATGATAGCCACAATCATGATCATAAATAATATTAGCTTCTGATATTTCTGTTGCAGCTAGTGATACTGATTGAAACATTGGTAATAAATACATTAGAATTAATAAAATTACCAATACTTTTTTGAATGTTTTTTTCATTCTTTAAAACCTCCTCTTAATTTATTGAAATTTCACAAATAAAAAAATCAACAGAGCAAAGTTCTTATTTCTTTGTCTGCTGACTTTTATTGATGATATTATTATATTAAGAGGTTTTTATATAATCAATTCCCAATTTTTTCCCTCGATTAATAAGTCTTAAATAATGTAACATTCTGTGTACATATAGTTACCATTTAAGTAATAATCTCTCGCATATATTCTTATTGTACCAAATTTATATACAATCATATCTTTAACTCTATTGCCTGTATAAGTAAATTGGTTAGTTTGAGTTACAATACTTTCATCAACAACAATATTATAGCCATATTGTTTCATATATTCTGACTCATTATTCATAATATCTTGTCTGATTTTTTCTACTATTGCACTATTGTATTTATAAGTATGAACATCCTGTTTTGGTTCTTCTTGTTTTGGTGTTTCAACTGGCTTTGGTTCTTCTTTTTTAGTTTCTTGAACTGCTGTGGGTGTAGCAGTTGTTTTTGGTTCTTCTTGTTTAACTTGGACTTTAACCTCAGATTGTGTATTAGCTTTTTGATTGTTATTTGATGTATTTACCTGTGTAGTTTTATTTTGTGTAACTTTAGCCTCATTATTAACTATTGGTGCATCTACTTTTTCCTCCTGTTTTACTTCTTCAGCTATTTGTTCTATTGTGTCTTCTTTTTCTTCTAATTGTTCTTCTTCAATTATAAGCTTCTCAATTGTATTATCTTCTTCTATATTATCTGCAACATCTTTTATAGTTTCATCTAAATAATAATCTTCATGCTTTATACTAGAATATAAATAGACGCCAAATACAATTAAACCTCCTACCAGAATAGTGATTAGACCACCTACTAAAATTTTTTTACCTTGCTCCTTCATAAGCAACTCCTCCTTTGACTATTTAATTTCGAGTTTCCTCTTAATTGAAAGAAAAAGTATAAGTGAAAAGTTGTAAAGGTTAGGCGATAGCCTATGCATTTTAACCTTTACAACTTTTTGCTTATACAATATACTCCTAAGGAGAGGAAACAAGGAATTAAGTCAAAGCAAGGTTATTTTCTATCTGCTATGACACACAATCTTTTTTCCCTTTGATTTTTAATACATGTTATCATTGTTATTTGATCTTGTTCTGTTGGCTCTAATATTGATAAATCTGTTTCTTCTATTTCTTTAATTTCAGATATGTAATATTCTTGTGTTTCGTATTTTGTAATATATTCGACTTTATCACCTTTTTGTAATTCATTTAATCTTTCAAAAAAATTTTGATTATATCCTCTATTATGAGCTGCAAAACAAATATTACCATTGAAGTAACCAGTATTTTTAAAATGGCCAATGGCTGTTTTTAAAATACTCAATTCTGTTCCATCTTTTATTGGTTCATTTAATTCAATTTTATCTATTTTCAAATGTCCAATGACATTTTCTTCGTTTTCATCAGTAAGTAATTCTTCAGTTTTTTCATCTATTATATCTTCTGCTGTTGGTTGATCATTATTTTCCACCTTATTGTTAAAATGGAGATATAATCCTACTCCAACAGATATAATTAAAATTATTATTAATGTTATTATTAAATTTTTCTTTTTCATTCTTCTAAATCCTCCCATTCATCTTCTATATCTTCAAAACTTCCCATACCAATTGCACAATCTAATAAATCATATACATCTGCATTATCTAAAGCATCTAAACTAACTTCTCCATCTCCATAAGCCTCTACAATTTTATCTGCAATAGTAGAAAGTGATGTTCCTGATTCATCTTTAAGCCATGTTTCGTGTATAATTTCAAACAATACTTCTTTTTCTCTTTGTGTGAATTTTGTTGCTGTTGCACAGTTTATCGAATTAATTATTTCAAAATCTGCTAAATGTATTTTTTGTTCTGGACTTAATTGTTCATATAATTCAAATCCCTTACTTTTAGGCATATTTATTTCATAATTTCCAACATAATTTTCATTCTCATCAAATTCGAATTCATCAATTAGTTTAGAATCTTTTTCTCTTTCATCATACACAGAAACTATTTCTATATTTTCCATATTTCTCTTTTCATAACTTAAATCTTTATTGTTTTCAATTTGTTCAATAAATTTGCTTTCACCTAAGTTTAAATTATTTATTAATTTATCTTTTAAATTCAATTTAATCACCTACGGTTCTTCTTCATAATCTTCTTCCAATTCATCTAAATCACTTCCATTTATATAATCTATACATTTTCTTATATCATCAAAATCTTCCATAAACATTTCACCTGTTGAATTGTCTATTCCAAGATATATTCCATTTTCTTTTGCAATAAATCTTCCATGCTCTCCAGGTTCAAATTCAATATCATTGTTGAATTTATCTAATAGTCTGTGTACATCTTCCATTGAAAGTTCTTTAATATGTGGTAACTCTTTAAAATATAGCTTGTCTATCTCATTTTTCAGACCTTCTTTTAACTCTGCTATATTATCTTTAGTTACATATACTTCATATTTATCTATGTACTTATCTACAAATCCAATATTGCAAATATGTTCTTTTAAACAATAGTAAATTGCATCTTTAACTTCATCTTCATATTTGCCTGAATTTTCAATATATAAATCCATATACTGTCTTATTAAATCTCGTGTTGTTCTAACATCAATTACTTTTTCCAAATCTTTTAATTCTGTATTTAAAAAGTGTCTTAAAAGATTTCTTTCAAATTCACAATCTAAATAATAATCTTCATAGTAATATGGACACCAATCCATTCCAAAGCACATATTTATAGTAGAATATTCCTTATCATAATAAACTTCTAAAACTTTATCATCTTTATTTATTCTATCTATTATTTGCTCTTTGTGTTGTTCAATAAATCCATTATCTTCATATTGATTAACACTCATATCATAATGGAATTCAGTACAATCATTTAAAGAGTCTTCAATTATTTTATTTGCATAAAACCTAATTAGCTCTTCTTCAGTTAATTCAATTGTATATTTTTTCATTGCACTTCCTCCTCTTCAACTTGTTTAAATTCTGTTTCAATTTCATTTAAAAATTCATCTAAAACATTATAATCAACAAAACTAGGAGTATTTACCCAGTCCATAAATTTGTTATATACTTTATTTAGAATATCTGGATCATTGTTTAATATTTCAGTATATTTATTTTCCTCAATCATGTCATTTTCTAAAGTATTATTTACTAATTGAAATAGATTATATTTATATACTAATCTATCAAAGTCTTCATCTTTGCATATTTTAATTTCTTCTTTTAAACTGTTTAATTGTTGTTTAAAATTTTCGTTATAACTCATAATGATTCACCTTCCTCTGGAGGACTTATATTATAGACATTTATTTCGTGTTGTTGCAGTTCATCAAATTCAATTTGCTTTAAAATCGAATTTATTTTCTCTGAATCATATTTATCACAATATTTATCTATAATATCTTCTCTGTAAACTTCTCTTTGATATGTATCTATAATAAATTCTTTTGCTTGCAATGGAGCATTGTGTATATAAGAATTTAATATCTCATATCCTTTTCTATCTAAATCAAACCTATCTCTAAATTCTATTTTCCAGAATTCAAAATCAAATTCATTATTGCTGTTCATTTTCTTCCTCCTCTTCGATTAAAGTTTCTTTTTGAAATTCTTTTAATGTTTGTTTATAACAAGTCTTACAATATTCTTCTGTGACTTTAAATAATTTTTCAGTTTCTTCCTTATTTGGTATATATTCGTAATAATTTCTATCATCATTATCATTTATTTCAACTACTTCAATATGTGATGTTCTCTCTTCCATATTTAAAGTCAAATATCCATCATAGTAATAAACTTCGCTCTTATCTGCAAAAGTAGGAAATAAATCATAAGCATTATAAAAATAAAACTCTAATTTATTTTCATTTACTTCGATTTCTTCTTCAAATGCTATTATGCTTAAATCATTTGCTTTTTTTATTTGTTGTGAATAACCTCCATCTGTTTTATTCTCCATTGTATTCCTCCTATTAAACTTGTTTAAATACTATTTAAAACATAGAGGTAAGTTTAAATTGCTTACCTCTATATGTTTAAACTCATTTAATGTTTAATTTTAAATTGCCTCTTCTTCAGATTCTTCTTCGATTTGATCTAGTTCTTTATTTTTATCTTGTGCTTCTAACTTTCTACCTTCACAAATCTTTGAATAATAATTATTTGCATAGTTTGGATCATTTTTAATCTCTTTTGTAAATATATTTACAACTTTTTGTCCGTTTTCATCTTCATAGTCCTTTTCAGGCATTTCATTATATCTTTTTCTAACTTCACTTACTTCTAGTTCTTCCATGCCTTCAGCTAAATATGCTCCACCAACATTAGTTACTTTTAGAGCTTCTTCAACAACTGTTTTTTCATCTACTTGTTTTTCTTTAATGCAATAGAAAGCATCCTCTCTACTATCTGTTATAGTAGTTACAAATGATTTATCTCCATAACCATTAGCAATGTCTGATAGTCTATCAACTTTTTCTTGTAGGCTTCTTACAATCAATGTTCTAGGATGATCTGGCATTTGTTCTCCTCTTTGTAATGTTTTTGCATAAATTGTTCTATTAATTCTTGCTAAATACATTTTGTCTTCTGGCTCTAAATCTTTTTCTTTTTGCAATCTTGCCAAAGTATCTTTTAATGGATTTATATTTTGAATATTATGATACTTATCATATCCTGTAACAAAATCTTTCATATCTTGAACAAACTTATTAATTTCTCCTGCTAATTTTTCTTTATTTGTTTCTTGTTCATTTTTTTCAACTTTAACAGCTTTTTCTTTTACTTCTTCATTAGTTTTTGTTTGAGTTTTTTTCTTATTTGCCATTTTATTTTCCTCCTCTTCAAATTATAAATTCAATAAATTGTTCATTTATTGTTATTGACTTTGATATATTTTCAATTTTTACATATATAACTTTACCTTTTAATTTTTCATATATAGACTTATTTAATTTTAGACTGTACATATTACTATCTATTTTGTGATTATATTTACTAATATCAACCACATTTTTAGTATTTTCATATAGTTTAAATCTTCCAATGGTTCTATATCCAGAATCTGTTTTATTGTAAATTGTTATATTTTTGTTTGATAATAAGAAAATAAGTACACCTAATCCAAATCCTATTCCACTTATAATTATTGTTGGAATAATTTGATTATTTTCTTCTTTTTCCTCTACAATTGGTTCTGGAACTTTTTCTTTTACATATAAAGCTGTATATGTATATTCTTTTTCTTTATTTGCTACATTGCCTTTATATGTAACTGTAACTTCATAAGTATTAGGATTATTTATTGCAACTACTGTTTGATATACCATAGTTCCTTTATATGACACAGGAACTTCTTGATTATCTATTCTTTCAGTCTTTTCAACTTGCCAATCTACATTAATTAAGTAATAGGTTTGACCTTCTTCAGTAATTTCTTTTTTTATGTTGTCTAGGTCATTCTTAGAATAATTATCAAACTCAATTTTCTTTTCTCGTAATTCTTGATATTGTCCATGATTTATTGTATTAATATTAATGTTTGTAATTGGTATTTTTCCTTCATACTTATCATCTTCATATGAATAAGTTTCACCAAAGTAACTTTTAATATATTCTTGATTATTTGTTTTTAAAGTTGCCTTTTTTTCCTCAGTTACTTCTTTTAATTCATCTTTATTTAACTCTTTTTCAATACTTACAACTTTGTACCTTTCATCATTAACAATTATGTTGTGATTTAATAATTCCACCGCTTCATCTTCTTCAGATAAAGTTGCAACTATGCTTTTGGTATAGTCCTTCCCACTTTCCTTTAAAGGATTTTCCATATAGGCATTTACACTTGTATTCGATATTGCAAGAATTAGTAAAGATGTTCCTAATAATAAACCTTTTCTTACTTTCACATTTGATCCTCCCATCTCAAATTTATTTGCAAAAAAAGAAAGTGCCAATACTTTGACACTCTCTTGCATTAACATCATATTATTTAATTATATATATTTCAATTCCCAATTTTTTCCCTAACTATGTAGAAAGTGGTAAACTCCAGAGAGCTTACCACCTTCCATTTGGTTATCTTATGCAGTTTGCGAAATTATCTGCACGAATTCATTTTTTACTGCCTCGTACTGTTCTTTTTCTTTCGCTTCCATTTTTGAAACATCAGGAAGTGATTCAAACAGTTCTTTCACAGCATCATTCCGAATACTTGCAAGCATGATGGTCGGAGAACCATCTCCGCAAATGTAAGAGGCAACAGCGACATCCAGAATCTTATCGACACCATACTCATCAATGACTTCTTCGAATTTCTCCAATTCAGCCAAAGTATAAATGCCTTTTCCGTAGTAATGCCACCAGTGTATAAGTAACCCTTTTTCAATAGCCATATGATCGGCTCCTTTCTTTTTGCATTTGCAAAATGTTGTCAGTTCTTAACCGTTGTCTATCAGTGCATACCTCCATAGCACTATTCTTAGAAAGATTTTCGGAAAAATTCCTATATATATTTTAGCACTTTTCCACTAAATTAGCAAGTTTGAGGTATTTTTTTGATGTATTCGACAAATTTCGCGATACTTTATTATGTAAATCTGTTATAATTCTATATAGAAGGGAGGTTGATTTTATGGATTCAAAAACAATCTATTTAATCTTAAAAAATACTGCTAAATTAGAAAAACTAATTAATAGTAATGCTCCTTATGAAAAAATACTTAGACAAAGTCAGAAATTGGACAAGTATATTATGATACAAATGAAATATATGAACAAATTGGAGTTAGTATAGCTAACTCCTTAAATTTTATTTTGTTTCTTTCTCTTTATAAATAACAAATAAATCATTATCTAATACAAAGTTTGCACTTATTACTTCATATCCTTCTTGATCTAATTGATTTAATTCTTTTTCAATTAATTCTGGATACCCATCTTCAAATAATCCATATCTTTTTATTAATTTTGTTTTATACATTGAATATCACCCTTTCTAATTTATTATACTATATCAAATTTTTTACATAAATTCAATCTTAAAATATAAAAAGAAGACACCTTTTTATTAGATGTCTTCCGAAAAAAATAAATGAAAGGAGAGATATTCTTTGATAGAATATATAAAACTACTCAAGAATAATTTTGGAATACCTAGATTATATATTTCATATTCTAAAAAAACAATTCCCATTTTGTTCCCTTAATTTAAAATAAGTTTCCTATTACATACATTCTTCATCCTCCATTTCATTAGTTTGTTCTAATAACTTATTTTGCAAGAACGCATCAAATTCGTTTGGATTACTTATACATGATTTATTATATTTTGTTTCAAATTCATTTGAAAATTTATCTATAAAACCAATATAATTCAATACATTTTCTTCTATTTTATTTAATTCAGCATAATCTTTAAATATTTCATATCTTTGATTTGCAGAAGGTTTAATTATTCGTGGTGTATCAAGTATTTTTATAAAATCTTTATATTCTTCAGATACCTTCTGCTCTTTACAAAAGAAATCAAGGCATTTATGTATATATTCTTTTTCGTATCCATTTAGAAGATTTACATTCAACAAATTTCCTTTCATATCTTCTAACTGATACATAATTCCTTCTTCATCTTCATGCAAGGTATAATATACTTTAAATCCTTTTATATCATTCATTAAGTTTAATTGCTCTTTAGTTAGAGATTTTCTAAATCCTTCTTTATCATCTATTAAGTATGTTATAGTTCTCATAACTGTTATTTTCACCTCCAGCATTCAGAAATTCCTCTACTTTTTTAATTGTAAAAGTAATTATCTTCTTTATTACCAACCTATATAATTTAAAACATAATTCAATAAATCTTTATTCAACAAAACAGTTGCTCCAATAGTTACTAACACAACTATTGCAACTATTATTACTAATTTTAGTAATTTCATAAATATATCAATAACTAACGAAAATATTTTAATTCCTTTGTTTGAACTTTGATTTATAACAATTGTATTTTCATCTTTTGACAGATTGTATTTTTTTATTGTTCTATTTTCTTTTTGTTTTTGTTTTTTTTCTTTTAAATATGCTTTATATAATGTATCCTTATCCATAGTTACTCCTTCTTTTTAAAAAGATTCATAAACTTATTTTTCTTTACTTCTTTAATATCTGTATTTAATATAAATGGATTAAATATTCGTTCTAAATATAATTTATTTGCTATTATAAATGGATCATCAATATATTCACTAAACATAGTATTTTCTTTAAAATCTCCCATATTATTTTTGAAAAATTGTTTATCTTCTTTTTTAGTGAAATTAAATATAAAGTTAATATTCTTGTCATTTCCGATTTTTTCAAAACATTCAAACAAACCAGGTAATTCCCACGATTTAGTTCCACTCACAATAAACTTAATATCTTTTGTAAGGAAATTTGATACTTCACTATCATTCATATCTTGCATTGATCCAAAGTCAAATATTAAAAAGTCATATTTATCATTCATTATTTCTCCTATACTTTGCCTCATATACATTTCTATTCCTTGATATTCTATTTTTCCAGATTCTTCATAGTAATTTACCTCTTCTTTATTTGAAGTATTATAAATCTGAATAATACTGTTGTGCCTGTTATTTTCTATATAGCAGACATTTATATTAGGAAGACTTGATAAATATTTTGTCATATTTATTGCTTGTGTTGTTGCTCCAATATGCCTTTCTGAAGAACATATTCCTACAGTTACTTTTTGTTTCACTTTAATATAATTTTCTTTTACAACTTTTGTTCCACCATTTATTGAAAAAAAGCTGTTATCTAATTGAAATTTAGCTGAATTTGCAAAATTCATTCCTTTAGGACTTAAAGTTTTTATTAGCTCTTCTCTAAATAACACATCATTTGTTGCAGTTATAAAATTATATATTCCTAAATAAAACATTCTACCTAGTAATGTATTTCCTTTGGTCGCTCCTTGAAGAATAAATATGATTCTTAATTCGCAGAATCTTCTTATTTTTTCAATAGTTGTAACAATATCATTTTCTTTTGTCATCTTATTTATTGCTGAATAATCTATAATTAAATAATCTATATTGTTAAGTATAGGTAATTCTGTTTGAAGAAAACTATCAAGGCTATAATCGTTAATATACCTATTAACTAAATGTATTTTGTTTTCTTTACAAACTTCTTCAATTATAGGATTTATCTTATTTGATATGTATATATATTTTTGATAAGTTTTCTCTGATTCATCCATTTTCTACGCTCCTTTTTTAGTTATCTCCATTCCATATTTCTTCATATCGAATAGTTTCATTATTTTCAGTAGTTAATTCACCACTAACCCCTGTTTTAATAGGTTCTTTTATTGTACCACTATCTTCATATTGATCCTGATTACTTGTGTCAATTAAACCTTTTAAGTTATTTATCATTTCATCAACATTAGTTGTATTATTTGTATTGACATCATTTTGTTCAACTTTTTTTGTTACTGTTTCTGGTACATCATATTTATTTTTAGAATTAACATTTAAGATTACAGCAATTATAATTACAACTACCAAAGCAATTGATAATATAATTACTTGTTTAATAAGTTCTTTCTTACTTTTCATATTTTTAATTCCTCCCACTAATTTATATTTCCAAAAAGATAACTTGTTGGATCTACATCATTTCCATATCCATGTTTTAGTCTTACTTCAAAATGTAAATGGTCGCCTGTTGACATTCCTGTAGTTCCCATTATTCCTATTACTTGACCTTTTTCTATAACATCTCCTACTTTGCAAGTAACAGTATTATCTTGCATATGCCCATAGAAGGTATAAATTTCTTGTCCATTTTCTAATATATGAAATATTTCCACTCCATTTCCATATCCAGAGCTTCCATTATAAGTTCTCTCAGTAACTACTCCAGATTCTACAGCAATTACTTTATCATTTTTTTGTGATACTATGTCTAATCCAGTATGTTTTTTTGTTACTCCTGTTACTGGATGTACTCTTGTTCCCCATCTTGAAGTTATTACACTATTAGCATTCCATGATGCTAATGGCATAATTAATGTAGAACCAGTATATTTACTCCATTCATCTTCTTTTGTTATCTCTCCTGTAGCTGCTGATACTTGTGATGTAGTTGTTTCCTCCTCCTCTTCTTCTTCAAATCCTCCAGAGAAAAAACTAGATAAAAGTAATACAGGAACTATTATTAACATGAATACACATATAATTATTCCTAAAATAATAGCCTTCATTTTTAAGGAAAGAAAGCTAAAAGCAGTCTTTCCAATATCTTCAGCAGAAAGTGACATTTTAAATTCCTCCTCCCACTAAGAAAGGTTCTTCATATTTTTGACCTTTTACATTTATAAGCATGTGTCCAGAACCAATAAACAATAATCCTCTACCTTGATCTTTTTGGCTTATAATTGCTTTTTCATCTTGATTTAGATTATAAATTCTAACTATTTCAACTAAGTCTTGACCATCTGTTCCGAAAAAGAACTTGTAAGTGCTGTTGTCTAGGATTGCTTGTCCGTATTGCTTAACCTCTGGACTTAAAAAATCGACCAAATTCTGCGAAATAATCATAAGACCTGCCTGGTATTTACGACATCTCTTGCAGAAGTTTCTTAGGAATTCAATAGATTCTTTTATTTTCTTATCAATAAGCAGATAAGCCTCATCACAGGCTACATATACTTTTTCTGTTCTATCTCTAAATGCAAGATTTTCACAGAACCTTAAAATGTTTAAATATTGACATCTTTTAATATTTTCATTACTATTTTGCAAAGCACTAACATCAAAACATACAAAGTTATTATCAATTTTTATTGTTGAATATCCATTAAATAACTCTTTGCTCTCGCCTATTGCTAATCCTCTAATAACTGACCTTAATGTTTCGTAGTGTTGTT
Organism: uncultured Clostridia bacterium; assembly: GCA_944386175.1. Lineage (GTDB taxonomy): Bacteria > Bacillota > Clostridia > TANB77 > CAG-508 > CAG-269. The sequence goes on along the minus strand of CALXAB010000002.1, from coordinate 48,917 downwards.
TATGTTCTGAAGGTTTTTCGGCTTTATCTTCTAATAAATAATATAAGTTTTCCATTATTGGAAATTCTGTACTTTTTAATCTCGTAACATCGGTTTCCCAAGTAATATTAAAATTTCTATATAACTCTTCTAATGTTTCCATTAAAATACTCATTTGTAATGTAGAAATGTCTGGAAAATATAATTTAAAGAATGTTGATAAGAAACTCATATGTACTGACAATGCTGATTTTGTTGAAATATATTCATCTTCCTCATCATCTTCAATTTGAGTTGGTAATGGATTTACTTGCAAAGGATTTAATCTTCCAACATTTTCACCAACTCCTCCAGAGCAGTCTATCCATTTTCCTTTAACCTTTTTGCACATATTACGCATTTCTCCTTCAGGATCAATTGCATATATTTTTGTACCATTTAGCCATTCATTAAATAGAATTTTCTTTGCTAAATAAGATTTACCAGATCCAGATGCACCTGTAATAACAAGATTTGAATTAGGTCTTGCAGGTGTTTTACAAAATGGAGATAAAATAATAATTTTTCCATCTTCATCTGTACCTAAATAATACCCTTCTTTATCAACAATTCCACTACCACTAAATGGCAAGCCTAAAAACAATGCCTCTAATGACATATTTTTATTTGACATGTTTAATATTTCTTCATCATAAGTATCATATGGACTTGATTGTCTTAATGCTTTTTCCTGGATAAAAGCAGGCACTCTTGCTTTCAATCCCATTCCAGCAAGCTCATTTTTTACCTTCCTACAGTTTTCATTAAAACTATTATCTGTTTTTCCAGATGTTCTTGTTAAAAATGATAAGTTAATATAAGGAATGTTATTAACTGTTATATCTCTAATAATCTTTTCAGCAGATGCTATTTTAAATTCTGCTTGTGTACGAAGAGCCTCGTTATTTGTTGTATTGTAAGTGTTTTTATCAACTGCTAACCCTTTACTAATTCCGTTCTACATAAGCCTGTACGTCTTCAATCGGTGTTACAATTAAACTTACTGTGCTACTTTTCATATCTTTTAAGTTCATTAGCCATCCAACATTTACTGCTGATGGATAACCACTTATATACTGTAACTTATGAGTTGTTTCGCCAATTTGAACTTTGTTATTTTTTATTTCTATTCCTTGTGGAGTTATTAAATTTAAAAGATCCACATTAATAGGAATTGCTTCCATTTCTTTAGCTTTCATATCTGTATAAACTCCCTTCTTTGATATAATCAAAAAAAGAGTAATGGCCAGGTTGTTAAACCTAGTCTTTACTCTTTTTCTATGTTACCATTATATCTACGAAGGAAAAGGCTTTCAATTCCCAAAAATTTCCCTATTATATATTCACAACTAATGGACCTTCTAAATAATTCGCATCTTCTAAATAAATATCTTCTGAATTATTAAAACTATTAACTAATTGGATAATTAGCTTTTCAGATAATATTTCTGTTTTATAACCAACATTTGCAAATTTCATTTTTACTTCATTTAATCTCTTTAATAAATTATCTTCAGCATAATCGTTATTTTCTTCCCAAATCATAAAATATATTTCAGATTCTACTGCTCTTCCTCTTGTTGCCAATGAATTAAAACTTGCATTTCTTTGTTCTAATAAATTATATCTAAAAGAATCATTTTCTTTTTCAATTAAAGATAATTGATAATCTTGATTTTTGGCTAAATCTATAGGTCTATTTGTAAAAAATAATTTAAAGGGTTTTAATTCAGCTGCAAAATTCTTTGTTAAATTTCTTCCATGTCCTACTTGCTCATCTTTACTCATTAATTTACAATTCTTTGTATAAATTTTTAAGTAAGCTATTACTTTATTATCTATAGTATATAAGAAATTTCCTTGAATATCTCTTATATTCAAGAACTTATTTGCTGATATTGTTTCTTTCTTCTTAAATGATAGTAAGCTCATAATCGTTCTCCTTTCTTCTTGTGATTTTTTCATACTTAAAATACTTTTGATTATTGTAAAAATTTATAATATTACCAATTAGCATTGCTATAGATGTATTATGCTTATCTTTCATAACTGCAATAAATGTCATTACAGTTATAACTGCAAATACAGCAACTGCTATTAGATAATTATGAAATATCAAATTACATATATATCCAAGTAAAATTCCTATTACTCCTGCAATTCCAGTATGTATTAACTCTTTTATTCCTATTCCATTGATTAGTTCCATACGGGTTCTGACATCTGCTGGAATAGGTATTTGATATTGTTCATCATACATTTTTTATACCTCCTATTTCACCCAAGTATATTGTTCGTATTTTTTATCTTTCCAATCTCCCATTAAAGCGTAATAATCATCTTTACTCTTTATTGAACCTTTAACATCAGCAGAGATTAAGAAACCTTGATATTCTGATTCTACTTTATCTTTTTCCCAAGAAATATAATATTTGTCAGCTGCAACACTACCTCTTGTTATTCCTTGACAATCATCAAAGTGTTTGTAAACACTACACCAGATTTTAAATGAATTTCCCCATGTTCCTAAATTTATTAATTTTTCACCGCAATTTACAAAGTATTGTCCATCAACTCTTATTACATTTCTTCCTTGAACATCTTTATATTCTTTTTCTAACTGCCCATCTATAAGACTTGTTTCGATCTTTGAGAAATCTCCTAATGCTTCAGGTGATTGTTCATAAGGAAAATATTCTAATACCAAAGTTTTAACATTACTTATTGTAATTATTAGAACAAATGCAATTAAACCATGTTTAATTCTCGTTAAATATCTTTTAGTATCTCCTTCATCTCCTAGCATTATTTTAAATACTGCTACAAGTATCATACAGACAGCAACAAATCCTGATAATATGGTTAAATAAGTGGTTACTTGATTTAAAGTATCCATTTTTAAGCTCCTTTACTACTTATTTTTCCAAATTAATCTTGAACTTTTATATTCCTAATTCCTCATCTTCCTCATCATCTTCATTTTCATATAATTTAATTATCTCTTTTTGTACATCAACTTGTTTTTTATATACATCTCTTTGTTCTTTTATATTGTTTAATTCTTTAAGTTTTAATTTTTCGTTATTAAAAGAATATACTTGTTCCTTATCATAAGTTGCTTGAAGTAAAGTAATATCATATTTATCTATGTTATTTATAATTGTAAATATAGCTTTTTTAGTATCAAATCCCCAAGCATATCTACAACTATTATCAATATCATAAGTAAATTGTTCAATAATATTATTTTCAATTAGTTCATTATCATCCATTAAAGCTATACATAGTCTAAATAAATCATTTTGTGTTTTTAATTTTCTAGTATCTCCTTCAGGATTTAGATAAGTTAAAGTAAATTTCTTATTTTGATGTATAATCTTGTTTAAACTTTTTCTTAAATATGTTTCCATTTTTACCCCTAACTGCAATTTTATTATTTTTTGCCTTTTCCGATTCCACCTCTGAATGTGTTTACAACTCTTGTTACTGTACTTACTTTTCCAGAAATGCTTCCGCCTCCTGCTGTAGCCATAAATTCCTGTAACATATGTGGTGTTCTTATTGCTATTGATGATGTTGATAATGATAAAACAAATTTACCTTTATTCATTAGTATTATTGCAAGTTGCATTAGTAATAATTGCACTATTATTGTAAAAGCATTTGCAATAAACTTTTTTAAATAACCTTTAAATGCTCCTCCATCACTATTTAATAATCCTATTGCAGCAAAAGGTACACCTAATCGTAGTACAAACATTTCTATTCCACGAGTTATAAATTGGAAATATAGCAAAGCAAATTGTATTGCTATAATTAAATATAAAATTGCTCCAAATACATTAAATGCTAAATTGCTTGATGTTACACCAACTGGATCTGTTGAACCTGTCATTCCTTTAATTAAACTATTAAAGAAATCAAAAAATACATTTGCAAATTGCGTATAAACAAATCCAAAACAAATCATTATTATCATTGCTTTTAAAAATCCTATTAGTACATTCAAAGGATTATTATCTGGATCTCCACCGCTCCATGCAAGATAGGTTTCTATCATCTTTTTTATAAAAAGAATAATAAGTATTGCTATTGCAAAAGTATAAATTGCATTGTAAAGTCCACTAATACTAAAATTGTCTAAGTTCCTAAAATTTATTTCTATAGCAAATCCATTCCAGAACATAGTGTCATAAACACCACTAAACCAATTTAATACTGCTTCTGCAAGCCAACTTAATATGTAAGTAATAATAGTTCCAACTATAACAGCCATATACCTTAATACCCCTTTCCTAAAATAATAAGAAAAAAGAGTAAATTCCAGGTGCAAAAACCTAGTATTTACTCTTTTACTGTTATCATTATAAAATTAAAGTATATGGCTTTCAATTCCCAAATTTTTCCCTAACATGGAGGATTTGGTACAAGCTCAATTTCTTCTTCCTCCTCTAGTTCCTCCATTTGTTCTTCAGCTTTCATTTGTTCTTCTTGCATTATTTCTTGCATCCTTGCCTCATATTCCATTGCTTCATCTAGTTTTTGATTTATTATTTCTCTAGCTTTTTCAATTTCATTACTTAATTTTGAAAGCTCACTTCTATCACTTTTTATTTGTGGAATTATATCTGATTCTTTAATTAGTTTCTCTATTTTTTCAATATTATAAACTCTATTAAATTCTAATTTTTTCTTGTTGTAAATTCTTTCTAATTCAATATTATTAGGATTTTGAATCATATCTATATGAGCTTGGTAAAGATCTTTTACCATACGATTTTCTTCCCATTTATCAAATAAATAAGCAACAGCTATTCCTGGTATTCCAGTAACAAGTCCAATTAACACATATCTTTTAATATAACCAAAGAATTTAGTATTTTCAGAGATTGAACCTTTTATTTGATTTGAGAAATCTTCTTGTAATCTTTGTTCATCTTCTTCTAGTTTTTTCTTTTTATTATCTCTTTCAGATACAAGTTTTTTTGCTTCCTCTTCTTCTTTTTTCTGTCTTTCTTCAGCCATCTGATTTAAGGTATTTTCTACTTCTTCAGGTATTAATTCTTGTGCTAGTTTTTCTTGCTGTATCATTCTTTCTACCTCTCCTAATTGCTCAGCAAGTTTATCAAGTTCTGCATTTTCTTTGTTTAATGATTCTAACTCAATTTGTTTTTGAGTTTTTTCTAATACTTTTTCATCTGCCATTTTTACATTTCTCCTTATCCATTAAAAATATCCTGCAACTAAGTTAACTATTGTTACAGCTAATATACTTACTACTACACATATTAATACTTTTACTATAGTCTTTTTATAACGCATTTGATCTTGCTCATCACCTGTCATTATTTTGAATATGTAAAATAATATAACCATAACACCTGCTGTTGGTATAATCCATTGTAAAGTACCTGTTAAGTCTTTTACCATTTTCATTATACCTGTTCCAATTTTACTATTTTGGATTGAACCTCCTCCAGAAACTTCATCAACAGCAGCATGACATACATTACTTACTTGTAAAGTGAATAAAAATAACATGTATGATAATATTTTTGCTACTCTTCTAAAAAATGTTTTTACTCTAGTTCTTGTCATTTTATAGGACCTCCTTTTAAATATGTCTATATCTTTCTGCTCTTTGCCTCTCGAGTTCGGCTCTTTTTTCTTCTTCGAGAATTTTTTTAACCTCACGAGTGACATCGGCAATATCCCATAATTTAACTTCTTGAACTGGTTTTTCTATTCTTTCCTTTTCTCTATCTTCCCTTAATTTTCTATTAAATTCCTCATCTCCTAATCCTAGCATCTGGTTAAAATACCATTGTGATAAGTCTGGTGCTTTAGTCATCGCAGGCATTTTTCCACTACACATAACTAAAAGATAAGGTCTATTTATCCTTAGTATTTCATCTGGAGTAAGAAGTGGTCTTGCTCCCAAGTTCATAGAACTTGATGTACTTATATTGCTACTTCCACCATTACTTGAATTGCTTTCACTAAAGTTAGTTGTAGTAAAATTTCCAATTTTTTTACTAATTCTTTCAGCTGTTGATTCATTTGAAGTTTTAAGATAATTCCACACATAAGCATTGTCTAATATGTTTTGAGCTGTGTTATCACCATATTTTTCATTAAGCTGTGCAAAAGATTGCAAGAATAAGTTAAAACGGATTTTTCTACCACCACCGTACTGTTAAGAAACCTCCAAAGTTTGGAATTTGACTAAAGTTTCCAAACTCATCAAGTACAAAATTAACTCTGTTTTCTAGCTGTCCTCCTCTATTATCTGCAAGTTCCACCAAACCGCATATAGATTTGGTTTACGAATAATGAACACAAGCCATACATCGTAACCTTCTCATCTGGGAGGATACAAAAAAGAGCAGTACGAGAGCTTCCTAACTCTTCAGCAGAAATATCTGTTGAAGCAATCATTGAAGCAATATAACTATCTGTAAAAATGTTTAATGTGTTTAAAGCACTTGTAAAGAATGATGCACGAGTTTTACTTGGTGCAATTCTTGCAGGTGCAAAAGCAGAAACTGCTGGATGATTCTTTGGAAGTCCTTCTAAAAAGGTGTCCATAAGCATTGTTTTATCAGGCTGTTCCATACACATTTCTGATAGGAAATTGTAAACATTAACCAAATTTTGATATTCTGGGTGTTCTATATTTTCCATTACCACAGCCATGATGCCTGCTTTAATTACACTTTTTTCACCATCATTCCAAATCTTCTCACCGCTTTGCCTCTCCAACTAAAGATGAAACAATATCAGATGCTCTATTTTCAGCTAGTGGAATATCTCCCTTATTTACTGCATCTATAACAGGTTGAAGGAAATTATAATGACTAGATTTTAGAGGATTTTTAAAATCTAATGTTAAAACTTTATAGCCAAGTTGTTCTAATTCCTTACAACTGTATTGGAATAGTTCACCGTTTTGGATCACTTACGATCAATGACTCTCCTGCTAATGCTATATTGTTTATAGATTCTAAAACTACAGACCTGGTCTTTCCGACTTCTTGTTGCTCCTATAGTTAAAGAGTGGAGATTATCAGCAATATAATATACTTCTTCTACTTTTCTTTTTTTTATACTTAAATAAGGTATTTTTAGTTTTGTTTTCTTTAAACTAATTTTCCATTTATATCTGTCCTTCTTTCCAACAGTTAAACCGACCTTTTTTAAATATCGGTTCTACTGGATTTTTATTATCCTTATCCATTAGAGCTTGTATTGTTGGATCTAATGGATCTATTATATTTATTCCAAAATTCTTTTTGTAATTTTTTTCTTCAAGCCACCAGGCAGAACCGATGTTGTGTCTGGCTTTTTCCGACAGGCATTGGTATTTCTATGTCTGGTGTTACTTTATATGTTTTCGCATAGTAATTATTTAATTTGAAAACTTTGAATACAGAAACAAAGGTAAGCATCATAAATGCAATGATTATGATAATAAACATCTGCCTATTTTGGGATTCAGTTAAGATACTGTTTATAATATAACTTGCATTTAAACCTAAAATTTCTTCAGGTCTTTTTGTAAATATCAAATGCAAGCATGTTGATATAACAGCAGATAAAACTATTGAAATTAAAAAAGCTATAAGAAGAGTTACAATTTTTTTATTTAATTTTTTTACCATTGTAATTCTCCTTTAAATCAGTTTTAAACTAATTTAAAAAGTCATTTATTTACAATGTAAACCAGTCTAATCCAGTATTTCTTTGTTCTAAATATTTTTCTTTTTTAGCCTGTTTAGACAATCCTGAATATTTTGTTCTTAAACTACCATATCTACCCTCTATTGAAATTGATTCTTGGCTTAACAAATGAAACATTTCCGAAAATAGTCTAGTTGTACTACTATTAAATTGACTTTCTAAATAGTCTATTTGTTCTTCCAAAAATTCCTGTTCTTTTATAATTCGATTCTCTTCGTATTCTTTTACTTTTTTCTCATATTCTTCTTTTCTATTTTTTTCAAACTCTTCACTTTTTAAAAATTTCAATATTTGATTTCCCATTTTATTAAATATAAATGTTTCAGCTCTTTGTTTAACTCTATTTATTCCTTCATTTGTTTCTGTTTCAGTTAAAATTACTCCTATTCTTAGATTAGTTTCAATATATTTATTAAATGTATTAAAACAATCTCTTGAAGAATTTAAAATAAGTTTTGAAGTTTCATCAATTAAATCCTTTACCTCCTTTGTTTGATCCTGATATTTATAGTTATGAATTTTTGTTTTTAACTCTTTTAAGTTATTGCTAATTTTCTCTACTCCAGAATCTACAAATCTAGTATTTAAAATTGGATTATTATAAATACCTGGCATCTCTTCTTTAATTTGATTTAAAATTGCTTCATTCTCTTTAAATTCATCTTTAAATTGTTTAAAATCATCTCCAATATTTTTCTTTAATTTATTTTGTTCATCATATAGTTCATCTAATTCCTCTTTGAAAATACCCTTTGCAATATTCTTCTTGATATTTTTAAAATTTACAAAAGTTCTTTTCTTATAATTATCTAACTCTGATTTATCCCAGAATACTAAATGTGCATGAGGATGACCTTTTTCCATATGATAACTTGCTACCCATTCCAAATTTTGAAATTCAATATTATACTCTTCAGCAATTCCTCTTATTCTATCTTTTAATATACTTTTCCAAGCCTCTTTTGAGGTTAGACCTTTATATACTGCATCTTCTTCCCTAAGTGAAATTATTGTTTTTATAATTTTCACATTATGATTACTGATGTCTTGTACATACTTTTTTATACTTTGAAGATTCATTCCCTCTACATCATCAGATTCTTTCATATATCCAAATAAGCCATGTTCATCTTCTCCATAATCTGTTCCTGGTCTTGTAGCAATATAATCAATATGTAACTTATTTATATAACTTTGAATACTTTGCTTTTTGTATTTTTCATCCATAACCCATTTGAATACTACTTTGCCATTTTCACTCAATTATTAGTTATCCTCATCAAACTTTTTTAAATCTGAAGGAAATAGTTTTGTAACATCTTCTTCTAAAAATCCACTTTTTAAAACTTGATATGCTTTTTTATTAGCAATCTCTATTTCCTTCTTTAAAAATTCTTGACTAATATCGCTATTGCTCATGTATGAAAGCATGTGTCCATTAATGTAAAGAGATGTAAATATTGCTTTAGTCATTTTTGCTAGTAATCTAAATAACCTATTGTGGTATGAATCTAACTTTGCATCTACTGCCCTATCAATTTCCCTAGTTATAAAGTTAATATCCTCTTTTGCACTTTTAATTTTTAGATGTTCCTGTATAGCAATATTTATTATTTCAGACTGCGACTGACCTGTTGTTGCTGATAGCTTTTCTAATGCTTCTTTTGTTTTTGCTGTAACAACAGCATTTACTCTTTCAGTTCGAGCCATATTAAGCCTTCTCACTAAAGTATGCTTCAAGCATTACTATAATAAATTCTTTAATTTCTTCAGGACTTCCAAAGTCCTTAAAGTATTTATCTAGTTCCTCACTTGAAAAAGTTACTTCTCCTTCATCTTCCTCATCTTCTTTATCTTCTCCATCTTTCTTTTCTAAAATCTCTATTATTTTTTCATCAGTTAATGTATCTGCATTTGATTCTTCTCTTAGTCTTTTTACTTGATTTGTGGTTAGTTTTTGTACATTTGGATAAATTAAACTAGCTAAAAATTCTTGTTCTTCTTCTTTTAAGAATGATAGTTCTTCACCTAGTTTTATATTTATTTCTTTAGTATCAACCATTTCAAGTAATTTAGGATTCAAATAATTTAATCTTAAATATCTTTGAATATTTCCTCTACTCATATTTTGTTCTTTTCCTATTTCTTCAAAGAAATCACTTCTTACATTTCTCTTCTTATAAATATCTTTTTTCATCATAAGTCCTTTTGCAAGTTCTGAAGGTAAAAAATCCTTTCTTTGAACTAGATTACTATCAATTAAAATTAAACTAGCATCATCATCATTCATATTTTCTTTAATTTTACAAGGCAGTTCTTTTATTCCCACGATTTTTGCACAATCCTTTCTATTATGTCCTGATAGTATTTGATAATTTCCATTTGGAAGTGGTCTTACTATTAGGTCTTGAATTATTCCATTTAATTTAATACTCTCGATCATTTCTTTTTGTTTTTCTTCCGAATATCTCTTAAATGGCTGATTAGGATAGTCTTCTAATTTTTCAATACTAACCATTATTCTTTTTTCTTTATTAGTATCTTCTGCTTCCTTTTCATCCTCATCCTCTAAAATATCTTCTTCATTATTATTTGCAATAATAGATTCTACTTCATCTATTTTTTCTTCTTGCTTTTCTTCTGGAGTTTTTACTACATTTTCTTCTTTTACTTCTTCAGTAACTTTCTTTTCCTCCAATTCTTCTTTTTTCTCTTCTTCTTTGTTTCTGTTTTCTAATGCTTTTTTAAAAAGTGCTTGTATTTGTTCACTCATATTTTTAGCTCCTTCCTGTTTTTTAATGTTCAAGAAGAGCCAAAAAAAATAAGCACCAATTTCTTGGCACTTATCTGCTCCTCCTGATGTTAACATTATATAAACAGGAAAAGCCTATATCAATTCCCAAATTTTTCCCTAAACTATAAGTCTAGTCTTTTTTCTCTTTTAAGATATGTTTAAAATTAGGATAAATTGCAACAACAAGATCTTTTATAACTCCTAATTCTTCTTCACTACATCTATTGATTATTTCTTGCAAAATCTCTTTATTACTATACTCTTTCTTCATATCTACCTTTTCTCCATATAGTAGATAATCAGCTGAAACTTTTAAGACCTTTGTTATTTGGTGTAAAGTATGAAGACTACAACTTTTATTACCCTTCTCAATTTCCGATACAAAATTTTCAGTACGATTAATACATTCAGCAAATTTTTCTTTTGTCATACCTATTTGTTTTCTACTGTCTTTTACCCTTGCTCCAAAGTTTTTCCAATCTTGATATTCATATCTATTTGCTCTACCCATAAAACATCCTCCCACACTACCATAAATTATATTTCTTTTTGCTAGTATTATCTCATTTTAGCTTGATTTTTATTATCAACTACCAATTATTTATATAATTCTCTGTGGTTGTTTGATGGGTAAATAAAAAACGAATATCTAGTCCGCCAATTTCTACAAATTATTTTTTTTTGTATTTTCATACATCTGCCTTGACTCTTTTTCTAAATATAAATAGATGTCATATAGTTCATTAGTTTCATCAAATGTTTCGCTCTCATGAACAATTTCGGTTCTATCCTCATTTATAAATCTATATCTGTAAAATGTGATATTACCATTTTCTCTTTTAAATCTTGCCACTTGTTCATTTTCTTCTGCATGAATACTATAATCATTCCATAAATAGTCGCTTACAAAAGTTTTTACATCCTCTTCTTTTAAATGTAGTTTTTCATATACTATCATCATCTTTTTAAATAAGTAATCATAGTAAAATACTATTCTTCTTTTCTTTTTATCAACTAATGCCATACCCCCAGGATAGTCATTAAATTCTTCTATTTTGAATTTACTCAAATCATATTTGCTAAGCCTCATACGATCTAATACTTTTTTCCTATTAGCATCACCTTTAATCTTGAATTCATCTAACATTAATATCTACCTCTTTTCATTTTTTAATAAATTTTATAATTTTACTAGAAAGAGTTCTTTGTGTTGCTTTTCCTATAGTTTCTTTTATTGCTTCATCTTTTTTATCTTTTAATAAGCCACTTTTTATTCTATACAATTCCTCAACTATTATTGAATAATCAGTAAATGGCTTTTTTATGAATCCAGCTACATATACATTTTTTGGTATTACTGTTTCTTTTTTATCAGCTGATATTACTAAAAATTCTGGTCCATTACCTTTCCTATTATAATCTTTAATAATTTCAAGACCTGTATATTTTCTATTTCTCATTAAATCAGTTATAACTATATCTGGTTTATATTTTTCTATTGCATTAATTTCATCTTCATCAGTATTAGCAATAGCCAATATTTTGATTCTATTAAAGTTTTTTAAGTAGTTTTTAAATAAATCACATATTGCTTTGTTATCATCAGCAATTATAATTTTAATACTAATATCTTCTTCCATTTTATTTTGTTCTCCTTATATTTTATTTTACAAATATATTTCCAATTTTATTTAAAGCCTTTAAACAATTTTCACATACTAACTTATCTTTATGTTTGACTAATTTTTTTGTTCCTTGACAAAAAACACAACTATCTTCTTTTTTCCTTAATACAATGTAATTTTTATATGTCCATACGAAGATCTGATCTCCAGTATTTATTCCAAGTGAATCTCTAATTTCTTTAAAAATTGTAAGTCTTCCTAGTTCATCTAATTCTCTGACAATACCTGTTTTTGTTTTATCTTCAACTTTCAATACAATGTACTCTCTAACTACTTCCATGTAAAGTATGCTATCTTCTTTTAATAGCCTATCTCTAAAATCTTTTGGTATAACAACTCTACCTAGCTCATCAAGTTTTCTTAAAATAGCATTATTAGGCTCACTTTTAATCACATCACTTATGTTCATCGAATTCTCCTCCTTTCCGAAAACAATTTTAAATTTATTCCATGTTACGATTATTCTACAAATTTTAGTTTAGAAAATGTTTTCTATAATTTATTTTTAGAATATTACATTTGAGTTTTACATACAATATCTAATGTAATCCAGTTCTTTTATATTATTCTTTTTGATATATTTATTATGGTGATTTGAAATGTTTAATGTAGATATTGCAGTTGTGAATCTTGGCAAACGAATTCAGGAAGCTCGATTGCTAAGAAATATCACACAAGATTATTTAGCAGAAAAATGCAATGTCACTCCTAAGCACATAAGTGCAATTGAGAGAGGTACTTCTCCTGGAAGTGTTATATTGCTATTAAATATATGTAATGTTTTAGATATAACTCCTAATAGTCTATTTGTAGATTCTTTTTCTGAGGATAATAAAGAAGCAAAAGATAGTATTATCCCTATTGAAAAACATGATATTTTAGTAAAATATATCAAACTATCAAATAGCAATCAAGAGTTTATAGATACTGCTATTAATCACAGTTATGATGAGCAAACTAGAAGATAATAATTGGTAGATTATTTTCTAGTTCTCATCTTTTTTTATGTTCAAATACAATATTCCTCGACAATTTTATACCATTTTTTTAGAAAAAAATGTAGAAACTTGTCAAAAAATTAAAAATAATTGTGGGTTTTCACACATTATTTTTTAGTTTACTACTTTTTTAAAAAAATTGCAACAATTTGTCAGTCCTATAAATTTCAATTTACTCTTATATCCTTCTGTTCTTGATTGTGTGAAAACACACAATGTCAAAAATCAATATTTGCTATAATTTTATTGATTTTATAGGATTGGAGGGATATTATAAATGCAATTAAATGATGCGATAAAAATAAGACTTGAAAATATAATGAACGAAAAGAAAATAAATTCAAGATATAAAGTATCACGAAATGCAGGTCTTGATCCCACCTTATTAACGGATTTCTTTAATAATAGAACAGCATATCCAAGAATAGATACACTATACTTTATATGCGAAGGCTTAAATATGACATTAGGTGAATTTTTCAATGATCCTCTTTTTGAGATTGAAAATATAGATGAAGAAAAAAATTCCAAGTAACAATACTTGGAATCTTTTTTACTATATTTCATCTCTATCCCTTTGCATAACAGGTTTTAATACCAAGTTATGCATTATAATTGCTTCATCATCTTCCCATGTATTTGGTGTATCTTCAACAATTTCATATTCACCATTTGATACCATTCTTTGTATCATTCTGTAAGATGTATCTTCTTTTGCATTTAATGTAACTGGCTTTTTACCATTTAAAGCTTTTCTATTTATTACACCTACAATATAATTATGCATTTCCCTACGACTTGCTTCTCTATCTCTATTAGGTAGTGATGCTATATCTACTATTTCTATAGAATCTTCATCTTCACCATAAATAATATACCAATCTTTATTTCTTGCAATAGTAAGTTCAGATAAATAGTAGTTGTAAGCATCTTCCAATTCTTCTAAATCTTCTATATCTTGCATTATTTTCATTTCTTCAGGATATGCTTGATTCTCAACACTTTTAACAAATTCTAGTGTTTCTTCACTTATATCATATCCTGTTTCTTCTATTAGCCTTCTTACTGGTTGCAATTCTGATTGTGGTACTCTTAAATAATCTAATCCGCCTCTTGAATGTGATGATGTTTTTTCTACAGTAGATTGTCTTGCTTTTTCTTTTTGTTTCTTTGCTACTTCTGCTTGAATTTGTTTTTGTATTTCTTCTTCAACTTGTACTTCAATTTTCTTTAAAGTATCTTTTCCAATATCATTTATATTTCTACAATTCGATATAACTCTTTGAGCTAACCCCTGTCCATTATCATGATTATATCCTGCAACTACGATTTCATTTCCTTCTAAACTTATTTTTAGTGGTCTTCCTGCCAAATAGTCAAAGTCTTGCCTTTTTTCTAATATTTTTTTAGCAATTTCTATAGTCATAGGTGTTGGATCATAATGTGCTATACCTAGTCCTTGAGGATGGCTATTATTGTATAGACCAGCTAAAACTTCAGCTTTATCTTTATTAGAAATATCTATTACATTTTCTCTTATTTCTATATAACCATAATCTTCTTTTGGTGCTTCAAGATTATATTCCCCCAATATAGACTTTCCAAATCTTTGATAGAATTCTTGTGCAAATTCTTTATCTGCGACTTGCTCTATATATCTTGGTACTCTTGTTAGAAAAACAGGTAAATCATCACGCATTTTTAACCTATCGCTTAACTCTTTAAATTTTTCTTTTGTAACTGAACTATTATGAAAACCACACTTACCATTTTCTAAATCATGAACTACTAATTCTATTGTAAACATCAATTCATCTAATGTAACATTATCAGGCAATGCAGATGTTATTATTTCAAAAAAAGTTATCATGTTATCTTCTTCATCATCATATCTTGAATTATACCTTGAAACATATTGTGAAAATGGCATTCCGCTTTCATTATCATAACCTATTAATTTTTTTCTAATATTTTCTAATTTTAAATCACTCATTATCTTGATTCACCTCCAACATCTTCAAAATCTGTTGGTACAGCAATTCTATCTTCTTTAATTTCTTGCATTATTTCTTCTGCTTTAGCTTTACATTCTTCAGCTGCTCTACTGTCCTTTTTCAATAGTTGTATTTCTACTTTACCACTATCTGTTATTGTAATATACCAATCTTTACTTACTGCTACATATCTGCAATTTCTTACATTATTCTTTCTTGTGTTTCCTGTGCTTGTATATTCAATTCCGTCTAATTGCTTATTAAGTTCTTTAATTTCTTGATCATTCATAGATTTTATATCTCTATATTCAGTTATTTGTGGTCTTGGATCTTCATATCTTGCAGCAACTTCTCCATAATATAAATCTTTGTGTTCTGTTTCTGCAAGAATACATTGTTCATATTTAGCATCAGAATATCCTACATTTTCTAAAACTCTTGGCAATGTTCCTTCAAATCTTTTTTCTGGTCTTGACATTCTTGATTCAGAAGTACCATATGTTATTACCTTTAAACTTTCTGTTTCATTTTCTGATTGATTTGATATATCTAATAGTTCTCTACTAGCTTTTTGATATACATCTAACAATGTATCGTAACTATAATTTCCTCTAGCTTCAACATTATCAAAACATAGGACATTTCCATTTCGCCAAACCCAACTTTGAGCGATCAACTCTCCATCCTTTCTTACAACAAAAGTTCTTCCGTTCTTATTGCTGATTGAATGGTATAAAGATTCTCTTGATAATCCATCTATTAAAAAACAACACCTTGTTATATATCCTACTGCTAAAGCTAATGGATTATCTAAATCTAACATCTCATATTCATAATCATCAATATTACCATTAACTTTTGGTATGCTAGAATATTGTCTTTCTCTCATAATTTGATACCAATTTTTTGCTTTTTGTACTATTTCAGGTTTTGTTGTTCCAATCTCCTGTAATGGTTCTTCTAACTTATATTCATCAGGTTTTAAGAATGTAACTGGATTTTTATATAAATCTAAAATTCTTTTTGTACTAATACTTCCATTTAATTTTTTATATATCATATCCCAATCGTTGTAAATAGAAGAAAAATATCTTTCTAAATTAGGTATTTCTCCATTTAACATTTTATTAATATTAGCATTTTCATCTTTTTTATTATTACCAAATAGATAATTCATTAATTTTTCATTTAGCATTGGTGTTCCATCTTCATTTAATTTTGTATGTCTTAATGATAGTCCATTAAGTAAATATTCTAAAGATGTAAATGATTTTTTATGTTCCAAAATTCTTAATGATTTGTCATAGCCAAATCCTAAAAATAGTGTATAAGCCATTTTTTGTATATTTTCTTCCAACGGTCCTGATGATTTATATGTTTCTTTTATTTTTTCACATAACTTTTTATACAATTTTATATTGTAATTTTGTACTTGCGTTTCAGATAAATTCTCAACAAGTTCTTCTACTTTAGAAACATCTTTAGCTTGTGGATTACGAGATAAATATATAAGTGCTTTGGCTGTTTCTAAATCCTCTACTTGACTAAAAGTTACACTTCCTTTTAGTATTCTATAAAACATACTATTATTAGCACTACTATCTACAGTATTATCTCTACGAAGATTTTTAAATAAATGACTCATATATTTATTTCTTAATTCAATATAACTTGGATTTTGATCATCTATACTTTTATCTTCTAATAATAACATTTTAGCTAAGGTTATTGCTCTTATGTAATCATCATCAAATAATTTATGTCTTTTGTCATCTTTTAATTCTGAAACTATTGATGCAAATTCTGTTGTTAAATCTATACCATTATTTTTCTTACTTTCAAATTCATCTCTTTGTTTTTCTGCATATACATCTAACATTTTATTTCTTACAGATTTTGACATGAATTTCTTTAATGTTTCTGAAGCATCTCCAGTAAATCTATCACGAAATTCTACTAATATTTTTGCTTTAACTTCATCAGTATCATATTCAAATAATTCTACAATCTCGTTAAGGTCCATTTCTTTAAATTTATCTGATAACATATAGATTGCATTATATCTTTCTTTATCTTCCAATCTCCTAATAAATGTTTTAAAGTAAGGAAGAGATACTTCTGATAGTTTATCAGGCATATTACTCCATAAACTTAAAAGTAAACTAGAATTGTATGATTTGAAACATAATATTTGCATTAAATCATCTGCATCTAAATCATGTAATTGTTCTTTGAATTGATTTATAGTGTTTTCCAAATTTTCTTCATTACAAGCCATTAATAATTCAAATAAATTCCCACCATTTTGCAAAGAGGTTTGGTATCTACTTGTATATGTTTCCATATTTTCTTGATATAAGCATGTTGATATATTAGAAATATCCTCAGGAGAATATCTTTCAAATTTTTCACCCAAACTCTCTAATACATGTTTTTGAGCTTCTTTGCTTATTGATGCCATAAAATTGTGAAATGTGTTAGGTTCACTCTTCATAAGTTCTGCTTTGCACATTTCAATAGCATTTATCTGCTTATTTTCTGGCAAGTTTATTATTAAAGTTTCTATTATTTTTGTATCTAATAAACTACGATAGTTTCTTAATATTGCTTCAACTTTATCACTTTCGATATATTGTAAAGATTCAATTAGAGCCATTAAATCCAAAGATTTTAATTCCTTTTCAGCACTAGCTTTAAGTTCCCTATTTCTACTTAGTTCTTTCCTGTTTCTCATACTTAAATCAGTAAATAAAAACATTTGGAGCATCATTTCTTCTCTAGGTATCCTTTGAGAAATATTGATTCTTTTCTCTATAAAGTTAAGAATAGCATTTTGATCATTATATGGTAATTTTTGAATTTCATCTTGGTGTTCTCTTAATAATTCTTGTACTTTAGGTGTAGGTATTCTTTGTATCTTGTTTATAAATATATTTAGTTCAAGACTCATCTCTTTTCTCCTTTTTTATAATTAACATAACTATTTTACCATATTTTTCATAAAATTTCAATATAAACTGTTTGTTTTATGGTAACCATTGTTAATTTTTGAAATATATGCTATAATATTACTGTAGTAACCAATTTTATACTATAGCACACAATTAAGTGCTAACAACAACAGAAAGGAAGATGTGGTTATGGCAATTTTATTATTGGTACTCGCACTTGCTCTCAACTTCATGATTTCTTGGGCAAATGCAAACTATGTAGGTCGGTACTGGTCAGAGTCAAAGGAAGTAGGCGGTAGTTTCAGAGCCTATATCGTAGTGGGATATATCATGGCAATAGCTGGTTTCACTATGGTTTATGGCTACATCCTACTCCTGGTTTCCCCTGTCTTCTTGCAAATGGCAAAAGTTGATCAAGATACTATTCTGATGTTTGAACAATTATCATCAGACTTGATTTATATCTTTTGCGTTGCGACTATGATTCCTACAGGTTTTTATATCTGGATTCGTAGTTTGAAGAATTTCTGGGAACAGAAAACTTTGTCTAGTGGATTGACTGCTGGCTGGAACTCTTTTGCACAGATTCATAACACAGTAAGTGCAGCACGAAACGCACCGAGTGCTTTAGGAAGAATCGCAAAGTCTCTCTTTGGAGGAAAAGGTAAGAAAAAGGACAATACCATAATTGTACTTTGTGCAATCTTTGTTCTAATTCTCGCCATATTCGGAGGATATTTCACAGCATCTGCTATTATGAAAAAGGCAGACCGAGAATATGATATGTTCGCCGATCTTCAGAAAAGAAAACCTGAATACTTCTGACAGCACTATCTTCAAAAAGGAGAGGCTCTGGATATGTGATAATCACATTCCTAAGCCTCTCCTTTTATGTTGTTGCATGAGATTTTCTCTCCTGCTCATATTTTATTTTCATAATTTTATTTCTTTTTTGCATAATTGATTTTTTTAAGTTTTGAATTTGAGATTTATATAATTTTCTTAATTTATCTCTTTCTTCAATTGATAAATCTTGTTCTGATATTCTTTTTTCTCTTATCAATCTTTGTAATTTCAATAATTTCTGTTCTTCTGTTTCTTCTACTTTTATATTCTCTGCAAAAATTGAGTTTTTTATTTGTTGTTGATTTTCTACAATATCTTCTGATGTTTCTATTTCATAATCTTCAACTATATTTCGATTGAATAAGTTTTTAAAGAAATTTTTTATTTTGTCAAATATATTTTCCTTTACAGGCATTAAACTATTCATTGTTTTTCCTCCTAATCATCAAAATCTATTCCATCAGCTTCAACTTCTTGTTGGTTTGTTTTATTACTCTTATCTAGCTGTTGCAATAATTGTGCTGATTTTGCATCTAAACCTTCCAGCATTTGTTTTTGTTGGTCTAATTCTTCTAATGATGGCTCAATTGCTTGTTTTCCCTGTAACTGTCTTTGATATGAAATAAATGCTCTTTTTTGGTTTTCAATTCTTCTTAAACTCCAACTGTCTTCTCCTGAATCTTGCATAAATCTAACTTCACTATTTAATCTATCAATTTGCTGTTGTATTGCTTCAGGTGTTGCATACTCAATTTTTACCTCATCTAAAAATCCTTCGACTGTATAAATTAATCCTTCTGATACATTTACATGTGCAACCTCAGTTTCTGATCTAAATCCCCATCCAAACATTCCTGTGCTTTCTCTAAAGCCTCTTTCTTTTGCAATTTCTCTCATAGGTCCGTTTTCAAATTCTATTAGAAATGCTGAATTAGTTAAATTTTCATAATTAGATGCAAAATATTTTGCGAAACCATCAGCCAATATTTGTCCTCTATTATTTCTAAAGCTGTATTCATCTATATTTCCATGTTCTTGCATGTATTGTGCATAAGCATTTCCTAATGCTTCGGCAAATTTTTGTTGTTCTGTTGTTTCCTTTATAGGTTGTTCTTTTCCTTCTTGACTTTTTACTTTGTCCTCTTGTTGTCTATCATATTCAGCTATTTGTTCTCTTTCTTCATATAATCTATCTAAATCTGTAGGTACAGAACTTGTATCTGGAAAACTGAATTCACCAGGATGTTCTTTCTCATGTTGTTCCCATATTTTATGATATTCATCTCTAGCATATGAAACATATCTTTTTTTCATCCATGCTTCTTTATCTAAATCTTCCTTATGTTCTTCATCAAATTCTTTTAAACTTTCCCATCCATACTTTTCTTCAATTTCTCCTAGTTGCTCTCTAAATCTATCCGAAGTTGCTGCTTCTTGTACTTGCTTAATTTCCTTAATTATAGCTTGTTTTCTTTGTTCTTTTTCACTTTCTGATAGTCCTAAAGTTTCCAATTCATCTACTCTACTTGCATAGCTTTCTATTAATTGTTGTGCTTTTAGTTCAAGAGCCTTTCTTTGATCTAATACTTTTTGTGTTTCCTCTTGTTTTTTTACTAATGGTTCTCTTTCAACATTAAGAGCATCCATTAGGGTTTGATATTCTTGTTCAAATTCATCTTTCGTTTCTTGTGGTATTTTAGATTCTTCTCTCATTATTCTTGTGTTTACTGATGTAAGCAATTCCTGTCTGTACTCATCTGTCATATATAATATACCTGATTTTCCAAAATCACTACTAACTGTTGCACATTTTCCTTTTTCCATTCTCACATGTGTTTTCATTGGAAAAACATCATATATAGGCAAGCCAGAATCAAAATTACTCATGTCCATACTATAAAATGCTGATACTAATTCTTGACAAGGATCATAATCAATACTTAAACTACAATCCCATCCCCCATATTCTAGTTTTCCATCTACTATTCTTCCTAATTCCTTTGTAAATATTTTTTCATTTTCAGGTGTAAGGTTTGGATATTTTGCCTTTACACATCCTAAGAAATAATTTACAACAGAATCTCTTATATTACCATTTATTTGTTTTGTTTCTCTTTCTTGTTGAACAGAAGATTTTTTCTTGCCCTTATCTCTTATTCCACTATTTAAGTCATATCCTAGTATTGATAATAACTCTCTAGTCTTTGCTTCTCCTTCTTTTTCATATAATTTAATTACCTGTTCCATTCCACCTAATTGATTTATATCACTTTTGCTCATATTTGCAAATAATTCTGGAACTACTAATTTTTCTTCTTCCTTTTTTGGTGGTAATTTTGATTTTACTTCTGATATATATTGTTTAGTAGATTCAAGTGATTGAAATTTTGCTTTAACATCATTAAAATAGGCAAATGCTTCTTCATCTATTTCTCCGTTTTCTTCTATAACTTCTTCTCTACTTATGTTCATTATTTCATTCATAAAACTTTGGATAATAGGCATCATTTCTTCACTATCGCCCATTTCTTGTGAAATCCATTCAATATATGTGTCTAAAGTATCTGTAAATCCACCTTCTAAAGTTTCTTTTCTTGCTGTATCTGGATATGATAATTCATATATAAAAGCACCTTTCATTCCATGTCTATCACTTTTATATCTATCACAGTCTGTATATTCACATTCCATTGTTACTTTACCATCTTGCTTTTTAAAAAACTGTTCTTCCCAATCGCAATAGTCATATTCTGGTTCTATATATTCTTCTTGAAAATGATATGTTGTAATTCCTGTTTCTTTATCAGTTATACTATAATCGTAGTTATTTTCATCTGCAACACCTTTGTCAACATATCCACCTTCACTTATAACTTCACGAATAGGATGTGTTTCTCCATCAATTAATACATGGATCTGATCTCCATCATCTAAATAAGATAATATTTTTTCAATATCCATATCTGCACTATACCAGCTTAATCTTTTTATAGCTTCTAATTCAGTATTATTATCTGAAATTTCAAATCTTTTTCTGAAATTTGCTATTACTAATTTTGCAGTATTTATAAATTTTTGATTATTTTTTCCTGTGTATTCTAAGTTCCATGAACCATACCAACCCATTATGAACCTCCTATGTTTTTTATATTTCGATTTTATTTTATATTAAATTTCTATTTGTGTCAACTTTTTCTATTTGTTATTCTAATTTTCCATTTTCTTTGCATAGTCATCGTTTTTAAAGCCATATTGCTCATACATTCTCATAGCAATTGGATTTTTTGTACTTAATTTGAATCTCTTTATTCCAAGTTGTTTTCCCAAATTTATGCACTCTTCAAAAACTCTTTTTTGGTAACCCCTTTGTCTAAATTCATCTTTAGTATAAACACAAGTAATATATCCAACTTTACAACTTAAATCATCTGCTTGTGGAAAATATTTAAAAACAGTTAACCCACATATTGAAACTAATTGATTGTCAGCATATACTCCATACATGAACAATTCTTTATTTAGATTTTCCTTCAAAAATTTTCTGGTTTCATTTATTAAAACATCATCTTCTATTCCTAAATTATTTTCAAAATCCACTTTTTGTAGTGCGATTCTTAATGGTATTATCTCTTCTATATTTTCTTCATCTAATTTTTCTACTTTTATATTCATTACTTAATCCTCTTTGTTATAGTATTTTTCAATATATTCTTTTAATATAAATTCTTGCCATTCTCTACACATTTTTCCAACATAGTCATTTGGATTTACCCATAACACTTTATGATCCTTTTCAATTGGTTCAGCTATTTTAATATCGAATTCAGAAATATATACATATGCTAATACTTCTAAATATCCTTTTTCCTCAGCCCAAATATATGAACCTACTTCATCAAATTTTTTCACATTTTTTATGGTATATCCTGACTCTTCTATCATTTCCCTATTTAGTGCTTCAATTTGTGTTTCTTTATTTTCAATTCCGCCACCTAAATAGAAATAATCATACCCATCTGTTACAATTCCAATTTTGTTGTCTTCTTTTCTTATCATAATTGAATAAGATCCTGGTCTTTTTCTGTATTCTATATTTTCTTCTTTATCACCTACATATTTCATAATTCTAATTCATCTCCAATTTTATATTTCTTTTTTTATAGAAAACTTTTCAATCATATCTCCTGGATAATCAAATAGTGCCAAAGTATCAAATTGTAAGAAGAATGGTACAAAATTTTCTTTCAGGCTATTTTGTATTTCTATAATTTTGTTGTAGTTTTTATCAATATCTATAGTCATATGAAAAGTAAAATCATCTGGATTATATTTTTCCTTTGGAAACTCGTTATAAAATATTCTTTGCAACTCTTTTATCTCTTTGTTTTCTTCTATTGAAAAATAAAGACAATAACTATCATATCTTGCATTCATTATTCTTATATCGTTTATTTTTACTTTTATTCTATCACTATTTAATTTTTGTGCTATTTTTATGATTTGTTTTTCATTTTCTTTATTAGTTGCAAAAATAGTAAAGTGATATGGTAAATTATCTATTTCATATCTTTTTTCATCATTAATTCCAAATGGTACTTTACAAGTTATTTCTTTATATTTACCAATTATACTTTCTATTTTTTTAGTTTCTACTTCATCTATATAACTTATTAAAGTTATTCTTTTACTCACTATATTTCTTCACCTTCCTTAAATATATTAAGTAATAAGCTAGTCCAATTTGAAATATCATAAAAAATGCTGATAAACCAAACATATATCTTAAACCAATTTCATACATTATTCCACATAAGAATATACCTGCTGCCTCTCCTAAATATCTAATTACATATCTAAAATTAGTAAATGTTAACTGGTATTTATTTTCTACTTCATTTATATAATATCCATCACAAATGTTTTCATATGCTGTTGAAATTAATATAGACCATGTAATTGCAATTAATGTAATAATTATATTATCTGACAAAAATGCTATTAAATATGCTATAAATCTTATCCCAAACTTTATTGTAATAGTGATATAATCATTTTTTGGTGTAAGATATTTTAAAGCCAAAATTCCAATTCCATCAGCTAGAAGTCCTACTATTAACAAATAGTTTGTTGCTTGATTATCTGTAAAATGAAAATAATTTGTTAAAGTCAGCATTTTTAACCCTAATGCTGTTGACATTGCCATAGCACCTATAAAACTATATATTATATATATAACTTGTAATTTGCTTTTTAATATGTATTTGATTATAGATGTCTTTTCACTTTGTTTATTCTCAATATTTTTACAAGCAGTCATATTAAATATAACCATCATAGAGATTACTAAAAATATAATAGAAATGAATAAACAAAAATTATAATCTATTAGTATCCCTATATTTTTTCCAATTATTAATCCTCCTACCAATATTCCTACATCTTTAAAAAGATATTCCGTTAATTTTCTTTTACTATAAATTGTATTATTTTTTACAATAGTTGTTATTAATGGATATATACTTGTAGTAATCAAATAACCTGTTAATACATCTATTATTATAGATAAATTTATTAAATTGCTATTTCCTAAATTATTTAATTTCAGCAATAAAACTAAATTAAAAAACTTTATTACTAACGAGCAACTAACAAAAAATTTTAATTTATTTAATTTTATATATTTTCCTGCAAACATTATTCCTAGTACACTAATTAGAGTTCCAATACTTATTATATTACTAATGTCAGTTGCAGAAAATCCATTATCTTGCAACCATAGTTGCCTAAAATTTTCCCATAGTCCCATAGAAATACTAAAGAATGCTAACATTATTAAAATCTGATTTTCACTTTTTATTTTTTTCATATGTTGCTCCAATCTATTATGAAATTGTATATATCATCCCAATTCTTTAAACTTGTTATATTATCATAATTCGTTTCATCTTCTGATATTCTTATTGTCTTTATCCCTAATTTAGATATTTCAATACAATTGTTTAATTGATCATCAATAAATATATCTATGTTTTCTTTCTTGCATACAGGTGCTTTTTTTCTTGCATTAACAATAAGTTTATCATACTTTATATCATTCTTTTCTAACCAATCTTTACTTAATTTATATGGATCATCATGAAATTCTGAATCTCTTGCTGTAATTATATAGATTTCATTTTCTTTTTCTCTTAATTTATTAATACATTTAACAACATTCTCTCTTGGTTTTGCTCTATTTATAATTTCTTCTTGAATATCCTTCAGAAAATATTTTAATTCATCATACGAAAATTTGAATTTTTCTTTATAAAAATTTCCATTGTTATTTATATCTTCTAATAGGTCTTCCGATTCATCAATGTCTTTTCCCAATTTCTTTGCATAATTAAATGCTGCTATATTCAATTCCTTTTGAACTTCGGTCAATGTATTGTCTATATCTATTCCTATTTTCACTTTTCTTTGCTCCTTTTAATTTCCTGTACTTCTATATTTATTTAGTGCTAAATTCCATAATTTTACCGCAACAAACCATAAAACAACTGCTACAACTGGTGAAAGATATATAATATAGGTATTTAATCCTAAATATGCCATTGTAGGATAATAAGCTACAAATGCAAAAGGCAAAATAATTGTAATTAATATTCTTATAAATTTATTATATATTGTTATTGGATATTCGGTAAATGTGTACATTCTATAGAAAGACCATATTACTTCATTAGATCTATATGTCCAAAATGAAGAAATACTAAATATAGTATTTATAGCCCCTATTATTAAAGCTCCTACTATAC
Source organism: uncultured Clostridia bacterium (assembly GCA_944386175.1). Taxonomy (GTDB): domain Bacteria; phylum Bacillota; class Clostridia; order TANB77; family CAG-508; genus CAG-269. The sequence goes on along the minus strand of CALXAB010000002.1, from coordinate 23,091 downwards.
TAAAAAACAATATTTTTATAATTAATAATATTGTAACTGGTATTGCTAATTGTACCAACATAACTATTGTAAGAACTAAGCCTAAAATAAAATCAGCTATAGATACAAATTCTCTTGAATTCCCTATTATTGATATTAATGGATGTACTGGTCTTAACAAAATCTTATCAAATTCACCACTTTTTATGTATTTAGGTCCAATATCATATAATCCATCAAAACAATATCCCGAAATCCCTATTGATATTCTTGTGATTCCAAATAGCAAAAGTATTTGTTGAAAGTTCCATCCTGCAATATTTTCTGTATTTTGAAATACTACAAACATGAATACTAGACTAACAAGTTGTACTATTAATTGAGAAAAGATTCCAACAATACAATCTATTCTATAAATAAGTATTTCTTTTAACGATATTTTTAAAAATGATAAATATAGGCTAATATTATATATTACTTTTTGCATCCTATCCTCCATTTGTTGTAATGTTTTTTATTGCATGATTAAAAAATTTTTTTGCTATAATATACAAAACAGCTCCCCAAATTATTTGCTTTATTATAACAAATAATATCTCACTATAATCTACCTGTCCTAACCAAATGTTTATTGGTGTATATATAAGTTCTTTAAATGGTAAGAACTTTGATAGTTCTTGAAACCATAATGGAAATAAACTTATTGGAGCAACTATACCTGAAAATATTTGTATTACTGCTTTCCTAAAAATTTGCATTCCCCAAATTGAATTCGTATAAAATCCTATTGTTCCAACTATCATCTGTATAAAAAATGTTATTGGTATTCCAAGTATGATTATAAATATACACAAAATAAAGTTTAAAAAACTAACTGGTAAAGCAAGTTCCCAAAATATTGCACATATTATAAAAGTTGCAATTCCTATCACTACTGCAAATGCTAATTCTCCCAAATTCATTCCAAAATAATATTGAAAATATGTTAAAGGGTTTAATAATTCTTTATTAATTTGTCCAGTTCGTATAGAATGTGCCATTGTTTCATTTATTCCCCATGTAGCAATAGAGCTAAATGCTATAGCTAATATATAATAAGTTACCATTTGTGATAATGTAAATCCTCCAGCATTTCCTGTTTGACTATATATTGCTTGCCATACAAATATATACACTATAACTTCTACAATTCTATTTAATGTAAATAGATAAAAATTGGATTTATATATGTTATATTGATTAAATTGCATTTTTGCTAGTTGCATCATTGTTTTTAACATTAGTGTGTACTCCTTTATATATTTCTTTTAATATATCTTCTAGTTCTGCTTCTTTCATATGTATATCTTCTATATTACAAAATTTTGATATTTCATCCATTATTTTTACTATAGTTGTTTCATCATGACTAAATTTTATTTTTAATTTATTATCGTTTTGTTCTAGTATTTCGGCATTATTTAATATAATGTTATCCTTTATATTATTTACTATAAGTTCAGCAATAACATATCTACCATAAGTATCTTTAAACTTTTGTTTTTCGCCATCATAAATTATTTGTCCTTTATCAAGCAAAATTATTCTGTCGCATACATCTTCAATATCTTTTAAATCATGTGTTGTAAGTATCACTGTTGTCTTCTTCTCTCTGTTTATATCTTTTATAAATTTTCTAATTTTTTCTTTTACAAAGACATCTAATCCAATCGTGGGTTCATCTAAGTAAACAATTTTAGGATCATGTAAAAATGTAGCCGCAATTTCACATCTCATTTTTTGACCTAAACTTAAATTTTTAACTTGCTTCTCTAATAGTTCTTCTAAATCTAATAATTCGGTAAATTTTTTTAGATTCTTTCTATATTCATTTTCAGGTATTTTATACATTTTCTTTATTAGTCTAAAAGATTCAATTACTGGCAAATCCCACCATAATTGAGTTTTTTGACCAAATACAGCACCTATATTTTTATTATTTTCTATTCTCTTTTGATTTGGTATTATTCCATTTACTATTACATTTCCAGATGTAGGAGTAAGTAGTCCTGTAAGCATTTTTATAGTAGTTGATTTTCCTGCTCCATTCTCTCCTATATATCCTACTAATTCACCTTTTTCTATACTAAAATTAACATTATTAACAGCTGTAAATTCTTTGTACTTAGGCTTTACTAGATTTTTAAAATATCCAATTAATCCTTCTTCTTTCTCTATAATCTTATATGTCTTTACCAAATTCTTAACTTCTATTATTGCCATTCCTACAACTCCCTTTTCATCATTTACCAATTTTTTATTCTGCCATATTAAAATTCTATATCTTCTTTCTTATATTCTTCTGGTTTTAAACCAAATCTTTTTCTCATATAATCTAAAACTATAATCATACTTGCTAATGAAAATAATCCTACAATTAAGAAAGCATTTTCTACATTTATTATTTCTAATAGCAATCCGCCTAAGATTGAAAATATACTTGCTGCAATTCCTCCAATAAATTCATATGTAAATGTAATTTTATTTCTCATATTTTCAGTTGTAAAATTTTTTAAATATTTATATTCTAATATATACCATATTGATGTTGAAACCTTTTGAACAGCATACATTATCAATATAATAGGAATTATAGCTTGATCTGTATATAAACTTGCAATTGTTCCTATAACAATACATGCCCCTATATACATTAAAGAAATGAATGATAAAGTTCTATTCTTAAATCTTTTTTCAATAGGTTTTTTTAAGGATAATGAAATACCTCCAATTAATGTCAAAACAGCAAATATCATTGAAAATTGTTCTTCTGGAATTCCTATATCAGTTAATAAATCACTATGATATGTGTCTATAATACTTATTAGGCTGTAAAATACTATTTGGAATAAAATATATGCTTTCATTCTTCTTGATTTTAGTATAAATTTAAAAGAGCTTTTTAAATCACTATTATATTCTTTTAAGGTATTTTTCAATCCATGTTTTTCTCTATCCTTTTTCTCTACTTCGTATATTTCTTTAAATCCAAAAGACAAAATTGTAGATATTATTATAAACCCTAAACATATTATCATTGGCAAATAATTGTTTATAACAAATAAATATCCAGCAGTTAAGGATGCTACTCCATCTAAAATATAATACCAACTTCCACCTTTAGCATCTAATTTTGAGTATAAACCTTCTCCTCCTTTAGTTGAAACAGAATCATATAACAAATTTGACTCTGCAATTGTTTTCATATCATATCCTAATGCAAAGACTAAATCTGCTAAAATTATACTAAAAGCTCCAGGTAAGAATAACAATATTAGCATATAGAAAATCAACATTGTATTTCCTAATATTATACTTTTTCTTTTTCCTAAAAAATCTGTAATTGCCACAGCAGGAATTTGTCCTAAAATTCTAAACAATAAATAAAATCCATTTATTATTAATACTTCTGATGCAGTTATTTTCTTAGTTATTGTATAAAATAAGAATTCTATTGAATAGAAAAATAATAAATCCCACGAAAACATTTTGTATATTGGATATAATTTTGCATTTATTCTTCTATTTTTACTTACTTCTTTTTTATTATTTTTTGTTTTTTCTTTTAACATATTATAACTTTCCTAACTTATTACATTTCAATAAATTCATATACTTTACTTTTTATTTTATCTAATTCATATCCAAATGCTTGACATATGTTCCAGCCACATTCTTTTGCTCTTAATATATTATCAGAATCATCATCAATAAATAATATATTTTCAGGTTCAATGTTGAGATCATGTAATACATATTCATATATCTTTCTGTCTGGCTTTTTCATGCCAACTTCAAAAGATAGATACACATAATCAAATTTACTTAAATCATACTGATCATCTATTCTCTTTTTGTCGAATGGCATTAAATTAGATAAAATTGCTATTTTGCATTTATCTTTTAAAGAATGTGCAAATTCAACAACATCTTTATAATATTTTACCGATGTTAGTTCTTCTTCATATGCCTTTTTAAATTCTTCAAAAGTTATATTTATATTCATGTTTTTTTGAACTAAATTAACCCAATCTTTTATATCTTCCTCATTATCTGTTGAGCCAATTAGAACACCTGAAGAAGTCTTATCAGTCCACCTATCTAAAATTTCTTTATCAGATAAAGTATGATTATATCTTTTTATCATTCTTATTTTTGCTTCTTTTAAATCTTGTAAATTATTTTCATGACTTTCTACAATTCCACCCCAATCAAATATTACAACTTTATTATTTTGCATCTGCTTTTTCCTCCTTTACTGTTGTTTTATTCTTTCTTACTAAATACATTGTTAATATAATAAATGCAATTATCGAAATAATGAATGTTATTTTTATTCCTTCTATATTATCTTTTGGAAGTGCAAGTGAAAGTATTGGTAAAATTGAAACTATAATTCCTTCAATAAATCTTTCAAATGTTATATATGATGTTTGATATTTTTCTTTTGAATTTTCATATACTGCTACTGAATCAAATATTTCATATGCACTACTTCCTAATCCGAACAATATATAAATTAATGGTAAAATATATATTAACATCCTATTTCCTATAAGCAATAGTATTAAAGCTGTTACATTTAATACTGATGAAGGTATTAAAATTTTTGACCATTTTCTATCTTTAACTTTTGAACTCCAATATTTACTAATAATAGCATCTGATAAATTTATTATTATATTAAGAATACTATAGTACAGATAGTTTACATTAAGGTATCTTAGTAAATATACATTTAGATATATTTTCTTCATCCAATCTGCAAATATGAATAAAGATGTAATAATTAGTACTCTTCTAAACTTTTTATCCTTCGCTGGAATTGATATTGTTTCTTTTATTGATACAGGTTGCATTTCAACATTTGGTTTAAATGTTTTTATTCTTATAAAAATATCTACAAAAGCTATTATAAATACTAATGTAAATAATATTAAGAATCCATATAATTCATTTCCGTTTTTCGTATAATAATCTAATATTACTCCCATTAATAAACTAAATGCGACTACAATAGTGTTTTTGAAAATATTTCTTGTTGCAGTAAACTTTGTTCTATCTTCTTTTCTTAGTAAAGTCATCCTCCAGTTTACAAATAAAACATATCCTAATTCCCCTGTTATTGCATATATTGAAGCAAAAATGAAAAACAATGTTGTTCTAATGCTTATATCATCAGAAATAAATGGTATAAATGCAAAACAAACTGATGCTAATCTATAAATGCTATAATTTAATAAAACTACAAATTTAGATTGTCCAATTTTTGAGAAAATCGGTGCAGCGAATATTTGTATAATATTAGTAATAGTATCCAATACACTATATATTCCTATAGCAAATGTAGATAATCCTAGATATACAGCAAAAGCAGTTATAAATGTGCTACTTGCTATTTTATTATTAGCTGTGTCTAATACTGAAGCTGTTAGATATTTTTTGTATTCTCTTTTATATTCCATTTAATTTTCTCTACCTTTTATATTATAAATTATCTTTTATTTGTGGGAATAACTCATAAATGTTATATCCTAATAAATTATCAAAGAAGTCTTTTAATTTATATGTTTCTTTAATATGATATTGTGTGTTTGAGTATGCTCCTCTTCTAATCATAATATCAATTAATCTTTTATCTATTGTAAATACTCTTCCACCTTGTGGACACATTAAATCGCATAAATTTATTATTTTTTCTTCAATTGTATATTCGTGATTTTTTATAAACTCCGTTAAAAATAGGTTGCTTTTTGGATCAGGAACTCCCCCTGCTGTACAAATAATATCATTGTTTAAATAGGAATGAGTTAAACAAATATTAGCATATTCATCATCAATTCCTTTACCTTTTAAATATTCATATCCTCTCATAACATGTCCATGAGATTCTCCATTGTATTTACCAATATCGTGTAAATAACCAAGTGTAACTGATTTATCTATATCTACTTTATAACCTTTTTCATTTAATGCTTCAGCAATTTTTCCTGCTGTATCTCCAACACATATACAATGATCTATCCATATATCACTTTCTGTTTTCCCTCTATATTCTTCTAAGAATTTTCTTGCCTCTTTACTTGTTAATTTCATATTATTTTTCCTCACATTTCATATTCTTAATAAAATTATATATATTTTCCCAATTTGATAACATTGGCATATTTAAACTATAATTCTCATTGTATCTCGTTTTAACTAGATAGGCATTAATATTATTTTCTCTTAACTTTTTCACATTAGTAGCTAAATCATCAAGCATAATATCAACCTTACACTTTTTGCATTCTTTTATCTTATGTTGTGATTTTTTAAAAACAAGTTCATCGTAATAAATGTTATTCTTTTCTAACCACTTCTTCGTAACATCTTCTGGATTCTTAAATATTCTTCTATCTCTACCTGTTATTATAATTATTCTATTTCCATCATCTTTTAATTTATCAATGTAGTATTTGCTCTGTGGTATTAATTCGAAATCCATTGACATCCTATCCATATTATTTATAAGAAACTCATCTATCTCATTCTGCGTCCAATCAAACATCCCTTCTGTCATATGTTTTGCTTTTGGATCTACTATTCCAGCATTTCTTTTATTTTTATCTTCTTTTAAAAATTCTTCCAAAAATGTTTTATCCAAATCTGAAATTACATTATCTATATCAATTCCTATTATCATTTATTTTCTCCCAACTTTTGAAATAAGTCAGTATAAACCTTATTGACATCTATCAAATTTATCATTGTAATTTTATGATTATTATTTGTTAATTCATAAGATGTGTCATCTTTAATATTAGGACAACTTATTTCTTTGCTTGTAAACCATTCTTTGTTTATCATATATGCAATTACTGATATATCCCAAATAACTCTTCTTTCTTGTATTCCATGATAACCATCATTATAAAATCTATCAACTAAATAATTGCATAATTCACTTTTATCTTTTAAGTAATGATTTAATTCATAAATTGTAGTTCTTAAATTAGATGCAACATTTTTACAAGGTATTATTGTTAATTTAGCTTTTGATTCAAATACAATTTTTACTGCATCTACATCTTGTTTAAAGTTAAATTCCATATTATTGTCTTGTAATAGACTGTGTCCACCTAACCATATAACTTCTATCTTTCCAATTATTTTAGGCTCTTTCTTTATTGCTAGAGCAATATTGGTAATAGCCCCTATAGCCATAATATATGTTTTATCATTCTTTAAAGCTATTTCTATTATCTTATTTACTGCATCATTTTCTTCATTATATCCATTTACAATATAATTCATTGAACCCTTAAATACTTTATTAGTTGTATCAAAATTAAGCCAATTACATATTTTTAATATTTCATTATAACTTAATTCTTGTCCTTCTTCTACAGTTACATTTTTTGCTTTATGAGAAAAAGGTGCTACAGTTATCGCTTCAATATTAAATCTATCTTGATTTTTTAACATATAGGCTAAAGCAAATTGGTCATCACACTCATTATATGTATCGGTATCTAAAATGACATTTATCTTTTCTTTTTGATAATTAATAATAAACTCATAAATTTCTTTCCAAGTATGTACTCTTCTTAAACTATCTACTTCTCTATTATAAGGTGTATCCATTAGTAGTGCAGTAATTCCTTCATTTTGTGCCTCTAAAAGAATTCTAGTTGAATCATCTATCATAATGCTAACATTATTCTCTTTACATATTTCTGCTTTTTCTAAAGAATTATAAGCATCTGTTAGTATTAATTTATCATATTCTATTTTATATTTATCTAACCAATCGGAAGTCATTTTATATGGATCAGAATATTCTCCATTATCTCTACCGCTTATTATATATATTTCATATCCTTTTTCTCTTAATTGTTTAATGTATTTTGGTGCTTCTTCAATTACATCTAGTTTTTTAGCAATTCTTTCAATATTATTATAATAAAATTCTTCAAATTCTTCTTTGGACCAATCAAACATTCCTCTTGTGATGTAAACATCTTTATTTATAATTCCTGTGTTTCTTAATTCTTTATCATGATTTAAAAATTCTTTTAGTAGTTCATCGTTAAAATTAGATAACACATTATCAATATCAACACCTATCTTCATATAAATCCCTCTTTAATTTTCTATATATTCGTATAAAATTTTTTTATATTCTTCCAACACTTTATCTCTAAAATTCTCATCTAATTCTTCTAAGCTCATATGTGGACTATTGTCTTCAATTTCTAACAATAACAAATCATCATTTTCTAATCTTATAAAATCTATTCTTTGAAATTCGACTTTTAATCCTGATTCATTAGCAATAGAACAAGCAATATTTTTTTGTTCTTCGCTTAGTGTTATAGATATAGGATCAGGATAATTTGGATATTTTGAAGGTATATATTCAAACACATACATCAATTTATTTCCTACAAAATAACTCTGTATTTCCGATTTGAATTTTAGTTTTGGCTGGATTAAATATCCCTCTTTAAATTCTTCTACTAATTTTTCTTTTTTTACTACTAATTGACCTAATCCACTTCCATATGAATCTTCCATTTTTAATATGTACTCACTACTATTTGTTTTATTTAAAGCATCTTCTACATTATCAAAAGTTGGAATTACAGAAAAACCTTTTTTCATGAACTCAATTAGATATTTTTTACCTTTACCATCAAGACCAACTAAATTTACTGTTTTTATATTCTTTTTTTCTAATCTTTCTTCTAATAATTTGTTTAATTTAGCAAATCTTTCAATTTGTTCAAATTCTTCAACCCAAGTATTTCTACGAATAATCACATCATACTTTTCATCTAATTGTTCATCATAATCTACCCAAGCTAAATCAACAATATTCCCATCTTTTTTTATTGATTCAGCTAAATATATATCTTCAATATATTCATCATTTTCTTTATTTGAAAGTATTAAAATTTTATAATTCATATTTTAATTTTCCCCATCCTATTTTAAATTCTTTATTTTTAAGTAATTGTTGTTTCAGTAGCTGTTGCAAAGTTGTATTTTCTGGCAGAGCATTATAATTATCACATTCTTGTATTTCAAAAACAAAATTTAATATATCTTTAGTAGCATCTGGTCCATCTTTAACATCAAACAAACTATAAAATTTAGCAATATTAGAGTTAGAATCTATAATTGCATTTATTTGATTACTTAATAACCAAGAATCACAACGATATTCTGGATTTTTCAAATTAAAGTATTTTTCAATCTCAATTTTAGAATTCGTAATTGAATTTAATACTTTTTCTGTTTCTAATTTACCTTCAGTAGGTATATGTATTTTTATGTGATTCTCACATTTTTCATATTGTAGTCTTCCTACTTCAATTAATTTTGTATTGATAAAATATGCAGCCCAAATCATTTGTGATATTCTAATACTTTCTAATTTTCTATTATATATATCGTTAGTTAATGCTTCTTTAACTCTTTTTTTGTATAATTCTTTTTCTGTATTGCTATAATGTTTGTCTATCATATTCTTATCATGTTTTTTATATCCTAATAATACTAAAATACTTGTTATAAATGGATTATGCTGTTTTCCAAAAAGTTCAATCATATTTTGCCTTTTCCAAAGAGTATCTATTGCATATGATTTGTCAGTATATAGAATGTTATAGATTTCTTCTGATTTATTGTAAAAGTCATATACTGAATTCAAGTCTTCAATACATTTATAACATTTATTTTTATATTCAATATCATTTATTTGATAATATTTTAAAGCATTATCAATTTCATTAATATTTACTTCCATAAAATTCTCCTTGCTATACACATATTAACTAATTTATTTTAGATTTTTTTCATATAATAAATAGAATATTCTTCAAATCCCTCTTTTTTATAAAGATTAACTGCTGGAATATTGTTTTCAAAAGCATTTAGTTTAACATATCTTGCTCCTTTTTCCTTAACAATATTAGAAAATTCATCTATTAACTTTTTTCCTATTCCTTGTTTTCTAACAGTTTTGTCAACACATAAGCAATCTAAATATGCAACTGGTTCTTTGTAGTATATCTCTGAATTTTCAACAATATATCCATTTACATATCCCACTACTTTTTCATCATTTTCAGCTACTAAAAATATTTTCTTCCTAGATGTAATGTATTTCAATTCTTTTTCTCGATATATCTCACTAAGATATGAATCTTCTTTTAAATTTTTTGTTTTATCTAATGGTGCTTCAGTTTTTCTTAATTGATCAGCCAATATTATTATATCTTCAATATCACTTTTTTTCGCTTTTCTAATAATCATATTAAATTTCTCCATTTTCATTATTTATATTTCTAATACAAGAATAAATATCATACCAACTATAACATCTAAAGATATTTTTTCCCTTACATTCTCGATTATATTTTGCATCAAAGCAAATTACAGGTATTTTTTTGGAAATAGTATTAATGTTATCCACCTTATCTTCTATCATCAAGTTTATATTTTTTTCCATGCATATATCTATTTTTTCTTCTGGGCTGAATATAATTTCATCATAAAAAATATTATTTTCTTTCAACCAATTTAAAACAGTTTTTCTCATTTTATTACCTAATTCATCATTTCTATCTGTTAAAAATCTAGCTGTTATTATATATATTTCATTGCCATCTTCATGTAGTTTTCTTGTTACTTCATCCGAAAATTTTCTTGCTGGTTCTTTTGTTGAATAATCAAATAAATACTTTTCCCAAAATTTATCATCAAGATTTCTCTCCACATCAAATATTTCTTTAATATCATATCCATTAGGATTAATAATACCTTTATTATAATTTTCAAATATTACTTTACTTCCATAATCTAATTGCCATTGTTCTATATCTGTTAGAACTCCATCAATATCTATACCAATTTTCATATTACACTCCTATTATCTATTAACTATCATATCTATTTGTCCATCTTTTAGATATATTATTTTATCTGAGCTTTCAATAGTTGATTTTCTATGTGCTATTATAATTACTGTACTCTTTTCTGAAATCTTATCTATAATATTCTGTATCATTCTTTCTGTTTTTAAGTCCATATTTGAAGTTGGCTCATCAAATATATAAAAATTTGCTTTATGTAATATTGCCCTTATAAAAGCAATTATTTGTAGTTCTCCATACGATAGTTTTGAAAGTTTTATTTTAGTGTCTAAACCTTCATTTAATTTATCAAATAAATTTTCTACACCTATTTCATGTATTAAATTATTTATTTGTTTATCAGTTATTTCTTTATTTCCTAAAGTAATATTGTTCCTTACTGTATCTGCAAATATATATGGGTTTTGAGATATATAAGAAATATTATCTCTTAAACATTTTGTAGATACTGTTGAAATATCATGGTTATTAATTAAAATTCTTCCACTTTCTATATCATATAATTTCATTAATACATTTGTAAGAGTTGTTTTTCCAACACCTGTTCTTCCTGCAATAGTTACTTTTGTTCCTTTTTTTATTATAAATGATAAATTGTGTAATACTAGTTCTTTATCATATCTCATAGATACATCCTGAAATTCTATATCTCCATTAAGATTTTCTATATAATTTCCTTTTTCAATCATTTCAGAATCTGTTTCATTGAGCAAAACTTTTATTCTTTTATATGAATTTATACATGTTTGTAGTTCTTCTAATTGATTACATATTTCTTCGAGTGGCGTTTTGCATTCTTTAGTATAATATAAAACTAAATAAATGCTTCCTAGAGATATGGCTGCATTAATATTTAAAGCATAATACATAATTGCATAAATTCCTATAGCTTGAATCATTGCTATTATCCAATATGGAAAATGATGTATAAATATATACCTTCTTCTTATTTTTAGTTCTGAATAAAATAACTCATTCATTTTATTAATATTTTTATTTTGTAATTTAAACAAATAAGTTAGTTTGCTTTTATTATATAATTCTGAAAATTCTTTATGTTCTTTATCTCTTTTCTTTAGAATTTCATTATCTAAATTCCCTAAAATTCTAGTAAATTTATATACAACAAAAGAAATAATAAGTACTGTAACCGCCCCTATAACAGCCAAATTAATATTAGCAACAAACATCATTATTATCATAAATACTATATATAAGATATTGCTCAAGATATTATATAAAAATCCAAAAAATAAAGAAAACATATTATCTACATCTGAAGTCAATCTTGTGTATAATTCAGATGAGTTGTATTTATTAAAAGTTATCATTTTAAAATTTAATATCTTATTAAATAGCATCTCTCTAATATCTTTTAGAATCTTACATATTGTTGTATTTATCAAAACATCTCTTATATATTTAAAAATTAATCTACCTAAATGTATAGATGTATATATGCAGATAAAGAATAATATTGTTTTTATAATATCTTCATTTGTAAAATCAATATCCACAACTTGTTTTACTATGTATGGTGGTAATGCTGATAGAAAATCACAGGCTAATAATAATATGCTTATAACTATTATTTGTTTTATATATTTTTTAACTATCTTTTTCAAACTAAATCACCTACCTTCTCATAGGCATTTAATTCATTGTATAGTTTACTTTTTTCTAGCATTTCTTCATGTGTTCCACTTTCTAATATTTTTCCATCCACTAATAAAAATACTTTATCCATTTTCTCCATCATGCTGATTTTATTTGAAATAACTATAAGTATATTATTTCCTATTTGCTTTTCAATTTCATCAATTACTCGTTTTTCTGTATCAGCATCTAATGCAGATAATGTATCATCAAATATATTTATATTTCTAACATTAAGCAAATTTCTAGCAATTTGTATTCTTTGTTTTTGACCTCCTGATATTTTAATTCCATTCTCCCCAATTTTTGTTTCAAAGCCTTCTTGCATTGTCTTTATATCTTCTAAAATATTAGCCTTTTTACTTATTTCTTCTATTTCTTTATGTGTAGCTTCATTTTCAATATCAATGTTATTTTTTATGGTATCATCTGTAATAATATTTTTTTGCATAGCATAGCCAATATTTTCAAATATACTTTCTCTTGAATACTCATTTATATCAATTCCATTAATATAAACTGTACCTTCTGGAACTTCATAAAATCCTGCTAAAATATTCATAAGTGTTGTTTTTCCACTTCCCACTTTACCAACTATACCAATTTTATCTCCACTACTTATAGTCATATTTATATTATCTATTGCTAATTGCTTATCATTTTCATATCTGTAGCAAAGATTTTTGATTTCTACTTTATCAATTTTTTCTAACTTTTTTCCCTCTTTTTTATAAGTTTCTAGTCCAAAAAAATAATTATATCTTCTAATTGCTATTTTAAAATTGGATATTCCTGTCAATAATGGCTCTATTGAATTTACAATCTCTGATATAGCAATTGTAATGCAAGAAATATATGCAGTTAATTCTCCTACTGTGAGCATCCCCTTATTAATTAGAATCAATCCAACTGCAAATCCTATTGAATAACAAGCTGCATATAATCCGCTAGTTACCATATCTATTTTATATATTACTGCCCCAACATTAACATCTGATTTATAAGTCGCTTCATTAACTTTCTTAAATTTCTCTCTTTGATGTTCTTGCTCATTATACAATTTTATCAAACTGAAACCAGATGTATTTTGCTCTATACTTTTTGATAAATCTATATATACTTTTCTTTCATTTTCTAATGCCTCTCCTTGTTTTTTATAAAGTCTATATAATAAATAAACTGCAATAGGAAAAGCTGGTAAAATTGATAGCATTAAGTATACATTAAAATCTTTTCCTATGACAATTATTCCTATAATTGGTGCTACAATTAGTCTTGCTACATTAAAGAATGCATTACCAAAAAATTTTCTTATACACAAAATTTCTTTTGATAAATATGCTAAAAATACCCCTTTATCTTCTTTGTCAAAATATTCTGGTTTTACTGATTGTAAATGTTCTATTACCTTACTTCTTAAATATGTATCTGATATTCTTGCTCTCGTAAAAAATAATGTTCTATAAATAATTCTAGGTATGATCATAATTAATGAATAAAAAATCAAGCTATATATTTCATTCATTATTACTTCCTTACTTACATTTCCTTCTATTAATAAATCTAATATATTTCCTATTATGCTTGGTATTTTATATAATATATATATAACAACTGCATGAAATACCATTCCGAGTAAATATATAGGAAATGTTCTTTTAAATTCTTCAATTAAAATAGGATTATATTCTTTAAATCGTTGCTTTATCCCTTTTATTTTTTCTACCATTTTCTCTCCTAATTTTTATAATTATTTTTTGTTTAGAAATCTTTCTATAAAACTACTAAATAATTGCATATCATGTAAAACTTCTGGATGCCATTGAACCCCAATTATATTTTCTTTTTCGATTCCTTCAATAATTCCATCTTCGCTCATTACTGATACTTTAAAACCTGGTGCTAAATCTTTTACTGATTGATTATGATAAGAATTTACTTCTATCATCTTATTTTTATATACATCATATAAAAAAGTATCTTCTACTAAACTAACTTTGTGTTTGCTTTGATCTTTTAATCTATGATTTGGTATATCCTGATTTAAAGTTCCACCAAATATTACATTTAATTCTTGTATTCCTGCACATATTCCTAAAATTGGTTTATGAGCATCATTAAATAGTTTTACAATATTTTTTACTAAACCATATTCATCAATTTTATATTCTTTTATAGGTTGTTCTCCATAATATTTAGGATGTACATCATTTGGGCTTCCTGTTAAAACTAATCCATCACACATATTACAAATCTCATCTAAATTTTTTTCTGATATTACTGGAATAAGTAATATGTCTAACTCATCAAATATTTCTTTAAAACAATTATCTAAATAATATCTCTTATTAAAAGGCTTTTTATCTTCACAATTTTCTATTCTTTCAATTATTGCAAACTTCATAATAATTAATCTCCTTTTACTTGTTAATTTCTAATAACTCTTCCATTAGTTTTTCTAAAATATCTTTTCTATTTACAGAAGTATCAATATATTTTATTCCATATTTAGGACACTCTTTTTTTAACATTTCATTGCAATTATACCAATCTTCTGCATGTTTTCTTAGATAGTCTTTTTCTAATCCATATGTCCAATCTTCCTGTGTATCGTATTTTAAACATAATTCTACCATTTGGTCTATATTAAAATTTCCTAATCCTAGACAGATAACTGTTGTATTATTAAAATCAACCATTTCTTTAACTATTTTAGGATGCAATTGTCCACTTTCTAATACAATTCCATAATTTTTTGTATCTTTTCTTATTTGAGAATTGAAATATTCTAATAAAGTTCTTTGAAAATACTCACCATGCTCAAAATCTTTTTGTATATCCACATTTTCTCTATAATATTTTTCTTGATTTTTTGCTCTAATCATAGCCCATTTTAAAGAATCACTATGTATTAAATTAAAGCTATTACATTTATCTTTTATCATATTACTTAATGTAGTCTTTCCAGCTCTTCCAATTCCCATAATTAAAATATTTTTCATACTTATATACTCCATTACCTAACATTTATTAATCTTACATTTATTTCCTTTTTTAAATTCCAATATTATTTGTAATTCTATCATATTGCTTATTTTTTTACAACGAATTTTGTAACATTTTATTTCTATTTGTAAAATAATTTCTTAATGTTTACATTAGGTATATAAAAAAAATGATAATTATTTTTCATAACTATCATTTTCAATCTATTTATTTTTTATTTCAATCATTGAGTTTGCTAAGCCTCTACAATATGTTATATATTCTTCAATTATATCTTTATCATTTAACTTTTCTAAAATGTTTTTAAATTCAAGAAGATTCTTATCTATTTTCAGTTCTTTTGAATTATTATGCATATTTTCTAACATTAAGTAGTCAAATGACATATCTAAAGCATTTACTATATCTAATGTAGTCTTTAAACTAGCTGATCTATTACCACTCTCTAAATTACTAATATAAGATGGATTAACATCTACAATTTCTGCTAATTGTTCTTGCGATATATTCTTCTTTATTCTCTGTTCTTTTATTTTTCTTCCTATAGATTTTAGCTCCATTATCTACTACTCCCCTTTCTACTAATTTATGTTTAGTATATATTTTTAGGGAATAATTTTGAATAGACTATTTGTTTTTAGGTTTCTCACAGAAAACAAAAAAAAGAAAAACCTCTTTCGAGGAAAAGATTAAATCTTTTTTTGTGAGATGGTTAATCATCTTTTTTCTTGCTTTCAGTACAGAGGCATTGTCCGAATGTCATAATCTGATATGCAACATAAAAATCAACACCAAAGAGTTTGGTTGCTCCCCAAGTTGCAAACAGAGTTATGGCAACTGCTCCAGCTGTAACAAGAACTACCAAGAAGGAAATTCCATTAGCTTCAGCCGCAAATCCACCAGCAAGTCCTGCAATTACGAGAATCACAATGAGTGCTAAGATGATTACGACACTTACACCAAGATTGATGTAAAGGAAAGCCTTTCCCTGCTCTGTCCAGCCGAACACATCTGATACCAAGAAGCTCAATCCAAAAACGATAAACCACAATGCAAATTTTTTCAACATAGTCATGTACCTCCACTTTCTTATTGTTGTTTATTGCTTACATATGTTAAACCAAAGAGTGGAAGTTTTACTTCCTCCACAATTTAGTGAATACAGGAATTAAAACTACAAAATACCTCCTATAATCTTATTATAGCACATTTTCTAGTAGAAATCAAATTTCTCGTTGAAATCAAGCCGATTTTATGGTATAATATAAATTGTATAGGGCAATTACCTTTTTGTAATTTCCACCTATATGAGATCATGCAGTAAAACCTATAACAACGAATGGAGGAAAAATCATGGGTATTACTATTAACGGATGCCATATCAATGGCAATAATGTCACCATCGTAAATGGTCGGATTGTAAGTGGCGGAAACTTTTTTGGTGGAGAACCTAAGAAGATTAATGAGAAGAAATCGGCAAGTGCAAATAGCATAAGTCGGATAACTGTCAACTGTGATTGTGCTAATGTACAGATGAATGTTGCTAATACCAATTCGGTTGATGCACATTTCTTCGGTCAGGTCACTACTGATGGAACTACTGAATTTGATGTATCTACATTCGGTAGTGAAGTCAAAATCACAGTAAAATTGACAGGCAACTCCATGAATAGCGATTTGAATCTTCTTATAAACATTCCTGCAAGAATGTTTGAAATGATTACTGTCAAAAGCGAAAATGGTAATATCATCATCTCTGAAGGTGTAACCACTAAGAAACTGAAACTCAAATCCACTAATGGAAATGTAGAATCCTCTGCTATTTTCGAGGATATTAAAGCCAATTCGATGAATGGCAATGCAGAAGTATATGTTAATGCTAATTCTGATGTTGAACTCGATGTTTCTTCTATGAATGGCAATGCAATTGTTGAGTTGCATAATATTTCTCGTTGCAATCTCTCTACATCTTCTATGAATGGATCTGTAAGGAATCGTTTCCATGCCTCAACTGGATATGTTGCAGATGGAGAAGTATCTTCAATGAATGGCAATGTTCGTGTAAACTAAACTTAACTAAGACATGATTTAAAAAAGCTCTTGTTCATCTTTTGATGTTCAAGAGCCTTTTATTTGCTTTTATCTTTTATAATTCATATATATTAGCTTTAACTATTAATCTTTGAATTTTAATTTTGTCATCTAACGGAATATCCCAAATGCTACCTGATATTGACCTTTTTATTTTTAATTCTTTTGTTGGTTCTCCTAATAATTTATTTAATTGCTTCTGTAATAGAACCTTATTTGTATATACAGATAGTTTATTTTCATCATATATTACATTTATTGTTGTTTCAGTTTCAGATTTAAGTGGTTCTTTATATTTCTTCTCTTTCATAACATTCCCCATTCCATGCTTATTCTATCTCTTTTGTGAATGTTATTAAATTATCCTTATTTTTTATATATAATCTGTTTTACATCTTCCCTTTGAATTTCCTTAAATCCTTTTGTTATTCCCTCTTTATCAACTATTTCAACATTATATGTATTTTGATTAATTTCCAAAATAGTTGCATTATAGCCATTATTTAATTCAACAACATCAAACAATTTGCATTTTATCATGTGTTTCTCCTAAATTTATAATAAATTTATTATATCTGCATTATCCCTTTGTGCATTTCTAATATCATCATTTTTTGTGCTTCCACTAAAAATATGTTCAAATACTTTTATTCTAAAATTTTCTCTTTCTTCAGGAGTATAATCTTTATTTACTTCTGCCTTTACTCCAAACTTTTCTAATCTTTTTACTTGATCTTCGTTGAATAATCCCATTGTTTACATCCTCTTTCTTATTCTTTATTGCAATTAATTCTTCATTAATTTGAACTAATATACTTGCTCCATTATAATTAAATCTTTGACCTTCTCTATACACATGATAATTATTGTTTTCGAGTTTATTTATTAATAATTCCATAAACAAATTCTTATCTTTTTCATTTTTTGTATGTTTTACATTTACTTCATAATAGGAGTATCTTATATAGTTTTCATTTTTTTTCATCTTTTCTGCTAAAGTTTTTTCAATAACTTCAATGATTTCTGTTTTTGTCATTTAGATACTCACCTTCTTCCATAGCCAACGCTATTATAACAAATTTTTAAATTTTTTACAACTTACTTGTATATTTTTTCATATTTTTATTTAATTGCAAAAGTAAATTCTAGTTTTGCCTTAAAACTAGAATTTAGTTGTGCATCAAAATTCTACCTATCTAGAATTTAGTCTTGCACCAAATTTTTATAGTGCAATATTAAATTCTAGTATGTAAAAAGTAGAATTTACATTTGCAACAGGCTACTCAGTTATACATTGTCAATGGAGAAAGCATATAAGTTGATTTCCTCCTTGAAATAGCTTCTTATGCTGTTTTCGTAATTGTACAATGTGATGTAATTTTTATAATAGTTCAAGGGGTGTAACACTATTGTGGAAACACCCCTTAGTAAAATAAAAAAGTAGAATTTAGTCTTGCACGCACTAAAATTTTAACTTAATTTTTTAATTTTAGGTGTTTTTTGTATATTACATATTTTTCCAAAAATCGTTCAAACTAGAATTTAGTCTTACATTTCGAACTAGAATTTACTTTTACAATTAACCTTTTCATATTTTTCATATTTTCAAAGCTTGAAAAACTCTTAAAGAAAAAGTTAATAAATAATTTTTATAGTAAATCCAGTATTATCTGGCTTTTTCTTATTAAGAAAATCAATGTGGAATTGGAATAATCTTATGCCGAGAAAAACATTGATTTTTAACATTAAAGAATAATAAAAACTGGCAACTAATAATATCTCACAAATATATATTAGTTGCCTTAATTGACACAAATAAAATTATTTAATGCTACTTTTAACTTCTTCTTTTACTTTTTCCAAAACAGCATCAACAGAAATTTTATTATTGTAAATATCTTTAAGTTCTTTTCCAATTTCAACAGTCTTTTCTTTATATAGGTTAATTCCCAAGTTATCTAAAGTTTCAATTAACTTAATTCCTTTATCTGTTATTTCTAAGTTATTTTTATTCTCAACAACATATCCATCATGTTTTACTTTTTCTATAATTCCTGCCCTTGTTGCTGGTGTTCCTATTTCGCATCCTTGCATAATAGCAATATAATCTTCATCTGTTGTTTCTTCCGCTTCTTGTTGTTTTTCTTTCTTAAATGGATTCTCATAGAAATTATTTAGTTCTGCCTCTGTAACTTTACCTGGAGGAGTTGTTTCTTTTTCCTTAATTTCAAATCTAATTTCAACTTCTTCTCCTTTTACGAAGTTTGGAATATCTTTTTCAGATAAATCATTTTCAAATTCTAAGTAACCTTTCTGCTTAATTACTGTTCCTTTTATTTTGCCTTCTATGCTTTCTTGATCTTTTAATTTTTTTAACTTAATTGTTTGTTCTTTTACAATGCAATCATCTTTACAAAAATTTGCCAAGAATCTATTTTTTACAGCATTATATAGTTTTAGTTCTTCTGTTGTTAAAGTATCTTCTTTGATTTTATTTCCTGTAATAATAATAGCACTATGAGATTCTACTTTTTTAGAATCGAAAATGTTCTTATTTTCTTTCATAGTAATATTTAATTTTTCTTCTTCAGCTAACTTCTTTATTATTTTCTTAACCTTATCTTTTTCTTCATCTGTCAAAAATTCAGAATTTGTTCTTGGATATGTAGTATAAGTTTTTTCATATAAAGTTTGTGCAATTTCTAATGTTCTACTAATTTTTATTTTATGCTTGCTAAACATATAGTTTTGTAAAGTCTTTAAAGAAAATAATTTCTTTGGTTTCTTGATTACTTCTTTTTCTTCAATATCATCTACAGTAATTCTACCTTTGCAAATTTCTTCTGCTTGCTTTAACATATTTTCTTTTGCTTTATCTATTTCTCCTGGTCCTGGAGTTATCTTTTGAAATTCAATTTTAATCTCTTTGCCATCTTTTTGTATTATTCCTTCAAGCACTAAGTATTTTTCTGGTTTGAAATTTTTTATTTCTAAGTCACGATCATATATAAATTTTACTGTTGGAACAATAACTCTTCCTACAGAAAATCTATCTTTAGTTTTTAAACTAACAAATCTTGAAAAGTTAATTCCATAAATCCAATCTATATATGTTCTTGCTAATCCTTCATTATACCAATTTTCTGTATCTTTAATATTTCTTAGATGACTAAGCTCATTTTTAATTGTGCTTTCTGCTAGGTCAGGAAGTAATATTCTTTTTACTGGTTTATTTATTTTCTTTTTAGTAAAAATGTCATAGACTAAATTATTAACTAATACTTCTCCTTCTCTGTCATTATCTCCACAATTTATAATAAGCTCAACATTTTTATCCAATATAAGTTTTTGTATAAGATTATATCTTTCTTTAATGCCTTTTTGTTTTTTCAATTTCCATTTAAAACTTTTAGGAAAGTATGGAAGGTCATCTAAATCCCATTTAGAAAAATCTTTATTGTAATCTTCCATTCTGTATAATTCTAATAGATGTCCAAATAAAGAAGTTATAATATAATCTTTACTTTCAAAATAGCTTTTATTCTTTGATGTTGCTTTTACAGTCTTTGCAATTTCTTTTGCCACACTTGGCTTTTCTGCGATTATTAATTTTTTCATATTTTAATCTTCTTTTCCTTTCTCTTTTTAATTGTTTTTGTCTAAGTTTTATTTCTCTTTTAATAATAAATTCTTTTATCATTTTATCTTGCTCTTCATCCTCCATCTTTTGTTCCTCTGGAGTTTTTAAAATACTAGCACCTCTAATTATTAAATAATCAAATACTGCAATCACAAATGATAATAGAATCATAATTTTCCAAAACATATATCTCTCCCTCTTTGCTTATTTTTATTTTTCTATTTGTGATTCAAAGCATATTTTTTTATAGATTCTTTTACATCTACAACACACTTTTGATAATTTTCTGGCGTATTTTTCATATAAAACTTGCAATTTTCACATTCTCTCTTTTTCAATATTTTGCAATTTGTATTTGCTAAAAATAAACAGTCATTATCTTTTTCTTTTCTTGTACTATTTACAATATTTAAAATATTTTTCATTTCTTATCCTTCCAAAGTTCATTAAGTGTATTGATGAATTTTGGTATTGTACACACATTCACTTAATGAACCTTAAATTAAATTTTCCAGTTCATCTAGTGAATTCTTTTGCAGTTTTATAATTCATTTAGTGAATTTTGGTACTCTAAGTGCCATTTTTTCTCCATTCATTTGGTGAATTTTTACATCATTTTTGCTTAACTTTTTAATCGAATGATTAACCCTAGAAGGCTTGTCCTTCTATGTGTATGGGCGAGGTGTGAACACTCGCTTTCCTGCCCTCAATTTTAATTGAGGGATCTTTTTTAAGCTATGGTATCATAGCTCTTTTTCACTAAACTTTATGCCATACACTCCAAGTAATTTTGGTGCAAGCTCATCTATCAGTTCCTCTTTATCTTTATAAAAGGTTTTCGGACTAGAATACCCTAGCTTAACTTCTGAAGGTTTTATTCCCTCCATATACATTTCCTTCAGCATTTGAGCTTTTCTAATATCAGCAATTACTCTTGAATCCATTTTTTCATCTATGTAATCATCAAATATTGTTGTTAAAAAGTTTACTAATATTTCTGTGTTCACTTTACTTCTATAAACTCTTTCTAAAAATGATTCATTTTCTGTAAAATTGTTTTTCATAATTTCTTTAATTTGCTGTATTTCCATTTTTTCATATTCTTTATCAGTAAAATTAACTGTATTTACGAAGTCCTTCAGACCTTTATAACTATTAAGCATTGATTCTGTTTTTTGTACTCTTTCTTCATTCCATTTATTTTTTATTTCCTGAAATACATCTTCTGTTGTTATGTCTTTTCTCTCATCAAGTATGTTTTCAACTAATTCAGTAATTTCTTCAATAAATTCTTCATCTAGCTTCATAGCAAAGCCTCCTTATATAGAATTTATCCCAAAATTATCTTTAATAGTCTTCTATTGTATTCTCTCCTTGCTTCTTGCTTAGTAAATTCTATAAAGCAGTCAATTGTGTCTGTCGCTTGTTTATTAGTAACTTTAGATGCATCTTCTTGCAAGTCATCAATTGTTTTTCTCATTGATTTTTCATAATCTTTTCTACTTGCCATATAGTTATCTTCAATAACTTTTTGATCAATAATTATAGTTTTACATAGTTCTCTGCTTTTTGTTTTAAAATCATGTTCTGACATATTATCAAAAATTGCTAATTTTTCAGAAAATGATTTGTTTGAATCTTTATTTATTTTCATAATCCTTCTCTCCTTATCTTAATTTTCTTAGTCATTTGCAAAACTCTGAAAGCATTGCAAATACTTAACTTTTTTTGTTATATATATGTTATTTCTCTCCAATC
>CALXAB010000001.1 GCA_944386175.1 uncultured Clostridia bacterium | reverse complement strand
TTGAAGGAACGTCCCCTAGATCCTAAGTGTGCCAAAATAGCCCGTCCCTAATGGCAATCTCAAGGAACGTCCCCTAGATCCTATAAAAAATATCATTAGGGTTAATTTTTGTTAAAAACTTACCATCATAAATAGAACTTTCAGCATTTTCCAAAGGAATATCCAAAAACACACTACACCTAAATTCTTGATCCAAATTATTTATTATATAAATATCAAAAGACAAATTACAAGAAATCGAATCTAGTGGTATGTTACATCTTTTCAATAAAGAACCATCATAAGTAATAGGTGATGAAACATCCGTGATAGTATAATCTGTTTTGATATTACTATTTATATAACTTAGAGTTATTGGGTTAGCTAAATTATTATATAATACAGGAGTATCAAGACTAGTCTGATCTTCTGATGAGATAGTAAAATCTAATTTATCGGAGATAGGTTCACTATCCAAATAATCACTTTTAGCAAAATTATTTATACTCTTAAAGTATAAATTTGCTTCTCCTAAAGTTGGTTGAGTATTAAATTTAATATTTTCTATCCAGACTCTTTTTAGAGTATTTTCCAAGTTTAAATTTTCATCACAAGGAGATATAAATAGTGCTATATCTGTATATTGAAAAAGATTTTCAATTGTAAAATTACTTGATGATGCCGATTTGTTTTTTACATTACAACTACTAAAAAGAGTTATTTCATTAATTTTGAAAATAGGTTTTTGATTTTTTTGAGCGAATTCTAAAAAGTAATTTTCAAAATTTTTTTTCTGAATAATTTTATTAATTGTAAAAACTGAAAGTAGAATTGCAATTAAAATTAATATTATAAATAATATTATTACAAAAATCTTTTTTTTCTTACTCATAGTTAAATTGAATTATATATAGTATATAATTAACTCCTTTCTCATTTGTATTATTTTTTAGTAATTTTATTTTAGTATAAAAAAATAATAAAATCAATAATTTTAATGTCAATATATAAAATTCCTTTTAGAATAACAATTAAATATTTTCTAAATAACAATTATAATAATTAAAAATTTCCAAAATTTTAAATTGACAAAAAAAGACTAAAAAGGTAAAATTACATTAGGTGATAATATGAAATCTAAAGAAAAGACAAAAAAACACATAAGACTAAATATAAAAAATTTAATATATCTTTTTGCCTTTTGTATTATTATATTATATATGTACATATTTTATAACATATATTTTGATAAAAACAAAGTATATGCTAAAGAGACAAACAATGAACCAGCTGATAATATAACAATAAGTAAGGCAGAGCAAGTTAATTTAGAGGATATAATAAATAATAATTTTAGTGAAAACCAAAAAGAAGAATACTTTGTAGAAGAAGCGGAGTTAGAATATATTACAAAATATACTACAAATCCAGATTTACCAAAAGGAATGATACAAGTAGTACAAGAAGGTAGAGAAGGAAGTCAAGAAATTACTAAAAAAAGAGTTTATGAAAATGATCAAGTGATGTCAGAAGAGCAAGTATCAGCAAAAGTTACTAAAGCAGCTATTAATAAAGTTGTAGAAATAGGTGGAGGAGCGTATAAATCAAATTATAAAGTAAAAGTAGGTGATACAGTATATGTAACATCTGATAGATTATCAGTATATGTTGAACCAAATGAGAATTCAGAAAAAATAGCAACACTAGAAAAACAAAATGAATTAAAGGTAATTGAAATACAAAATGATTGGTATAAAATTACTAGTTCATATACTGTAGGATATGTAAGAGCAGAAAGTACAACATATATAAATTCAAATACTAAATATGAAAAATATACAGCTAATGATGAAAATAGTAAAGGAACGTCTAATTCTCAAGTAAAAACACCATTAAGTTTTGATATGCCTCTTAATAAACCAAGTGGATTAACATTAGAAGAATTCAAAAAAGTATTAACAGACTCAAAAGATAAAAATAAAATATTTCAGGATAATGCACAATATTTTTATTATATAGAAAAGCAATATAATATTAATGGAATATTTGTTGCAGCAGTAGGAATACATGAAAGTTCATGGGGGACTTCTAAAATAGCAAACGAAAAAAATAATTTATTCGGATATGGCGCTTATGATTCAAATCCATACAATGGAGCATATAATTTTGCAAATTATTCAGAGAGTATAGATTTAATTGCTAGAGTATTTGTTAAATATTATTTAAACCCAAAAGGAACTTCTATATATGATAATGAAAAGGCACAAGGTACATATTATAATGGAGCAACATTAAGTGGAGTTAATACTAGATATGCAACCGATAAAAACTGGGCGAATGGAGTTTATGGTCATATGAAATATTTGTATAATAAATTGTAAAAAATTCTTGCTATTTTTTACAATTTATTGTATGATATATAAGTATAAGAAAATCAATATAAATTTTGTCATAATAGAAATAAGAAAGGGGCAAAAAAATGAAAAAAATAGTATCAATTATTACGATACTAGTAATAATTTTCGGAATTTTTTTATTTACAAATAATGTATATGCAGAGGCAAAAGCAATAGATGAACAAACAGAAAGTAAATTAATCGAAATAAAGGAAAGTGCGACAAATTCAATAGAAGATTATAAAGCTAAATATGGTTCAGATGTTTATGGAGTAGTAGCATATATACTAAATATAGTTAGAATTTATAGTATTCCATTTTGTTTTTTAGGAATTGCAATAGCAGCAATTAATAGATATATGTTAGGTGTAAGAAAATTAGATACCCAAGAAAAGGGTATGGCACTAATGGTAACATTTATAACTTTATTGATTATATGCCAAGTATTACCACTCGCATTTGCGGTGTTTGTAAAATTTGGAAGGGGGTAACAAATGAAAGTTTTATTTGCTGTAAGTAATGAAGAAATTTCAGAATCCATAGTAAAAAGATATCAAAAGGAATATAAACAAATCATTTCCTATAAAAATGTTTATTACTTTAATGCAATATTAAAAGAAATACAAAAAGACAAAACATATGATAGAATAGTAATAAGTGAAGATTTAGAAACATTTACACATACTCAATATGATCAAATAGATAAATTTATATTTGAAAAATTAGACAGTATAAGTGATGAAGCATCTAACATAAGAGGAAATGATATTCCTATAATATTAATATGTTCGGATAGAAGAACAAAATCAGAGCAAATACTAGTAAAACTATTTGGAATAGGAGTATATAATGCAATAATAGGAACTGACAGAAGTATAGAAGAAGTATGTAAATTAATCAATAGACCACGTGTAAAAAAAGAAGCAAAAATATATTATAAAATTGATTCAGAAGATGTAAACTATCAACCAGAAAACGAAAATGATGTTAGTGAAATGGAAATTCAAAACATAGTTGCATATTATAAAAAATTAGGAAAAAATGAAGAAAAATATGTCGAAAGTTTTGAAAAAAACATAGCAGAACAATATAATGATACACAATTAAGAATAATTAGTAAATTTTTACCACTAAATGTAAGAGCGGTTTTAGAAGAAAAATCGCCTAAATACCAACAAATAATGTCTTTTAATAATAGCGTATCAAATTCATTAAGATATAAGAAAAAAGAAGAAAAAGGTACAAGTGAAACCTTGTTAAAAATGAAAAATAAACCAAGTGTTATGTCTAATCCAGTTGTAATACCATCTTCAGTAAATTTGAATAGTACTAAAAAGCTAGCTAAAATAAAACATCCAAGACATATAGAAGAAGAAAAAATATCAGAAAATGAAATATCAAATGCACAAATTCCTAAAAACAATATTCAAACAAATACAAATATGGCACAAACTACTCAAAAAGTACAAACAGTTCAAAACACACAAATGGCTGGAACAAATATCCAGACATCTCAAAATGCAAAAATAAATAGATTACATAGTCAAACATCTGAAAATGAACAAATAGATAAACCAAATATAGAAAAAAATGTTGAAGAACCACCAAAAAGAAAAAGAGGAAGACCAAGAAAAAATCCAGAAGTAATAGTCCAAGAAGATCAACCAGTAAAAAGGGGAAGAGGAAGACCTAAGAAAAATCAAGAAATTACAGATCAAGAAAGTATATTAGAAAATGTGCCAAATGACGAAATGATATTACCAGGAATAGACGAAACTGAAGAAAATACTATATTACCAGGTATTGATACAGAAGAAAACAATATATTGCCAGGATTTGAAACAGAGCAAGATAATGTACTACCAGGACTTGACACAACAGAAAATAATATTTTACCTGGTATAGATGAGGAAGAAGAAAGTGATATATTAGTAGAACAACAGAATAATAATATATCACAATCATATGAAACAAATAGCACAATATTACCTGGATTTGATGAAGAAGAAATAGCGGTAATGCCACAAGCAAATAGTAATCAAGCTGCTAATTATAATAATATGAATACTAACAACTATGCAGATTCAAGTAATTATGACTATGTAAATAAATATAAAGTACATAATTACCAACAAAGTCAGAATGATAGTTATAATAGTGAAACGATTTCTTCAGAACAGCAAGAAGAATATATAGATTTAAGTGGACTATTAACATCTGATAAGAAAGTAGTAGCATTTATAGGAACTAGCAAAAATGGTACATCTTTTATGGTTAACAATATAGCTAAATTAATGTCATCAAAAGGAATAAATACAGCTATATTAGATACAACAAGAAACAGAAATTCATATTATATATATACTAAAAACGAAGATGAGTTAAGAAGTATTGCTGTTAATAGTATCAATAATCTACAAAGCGGTATAGCACAAGGAATACAAGCTGATCCTAATCTTACAATATATACTTCGTTACCAGATGAACAAGAAAATGTAGGAAGTGCAGGAAAAGCATTAGAAACTTTATTAAAAAATCATTCTTTAATATTAATAGATACAGATTTTAATACTCCTTTAAATTACTTTAAATATGTACAAGAAATATATTTAGTTCAAACATTAGATATTTTAACTATACAGCCATTAACAGCTTTTCTAAGAGAACTAAAAGCAAAAAACATATTAGAAGAAAATAAATTAAGAATTATTTTGAATAAAACTGTAAAATTAAGAGGAATAAATGAAAAGACAATAATTGGTGGAATGGCATATTATAATGACCCATCAATGTCATATATGATTGAATTATTTGACAAAAATATGATAAAGTATATTTCAATACCATTTGATGAAGAAGTTTACATTAAATATTTAGAAGGAATTATAAATTGTGATATAAATTTAAAAGGATACTCTAAAAATTTTATGCAAATATTAAATAGTTTAGGGAATATGATATATCCAGTAGTAACAGGTGCAAAAAGTGCTTATAGACCACCAAATTTAGATAACAATGGATTTACACCATCAATAAATAATACATTAGATCAAATGAAAAAAAGATATTAAGCCTAAAGGGGGGCAAATAAGTGATAATAGCAATAGTAGTAATATTAGTTTTAATAGTTATAGGGCTAATAATTTACAATATAACAATACATAAAAAAATACAAAAATTTAAAAACATTAATCAAAAAATAACAAATCTATATGTTGTTCAAGATTTTTTGAATGCAATAGGAGAAACATCTTCAGTTGATGAAAAAATAAAGAAAATTAACAATATATTAATAGAAAAATACGAAATAAAATATTCTACAATAGTTGTGTTTGATGGTGCAGAATATCAAATAAAAGCATCAAATGTAGATCAAAAACATTGGCCAACATTAAAAGGTTTACAAGATGTTGAAATGTTTAAAGATAGCATAGAAACTGCCACTCCTAAATATGTTACAGTAAATAATGATAGTGAAAGATTACCATATCAGAAAATGGAATTTGGAAGAGCAAAATCAGCAATATTTTTTCCATTATATATAGATAATGTGTATATTGGATATTGGATTATAGAAAGTGGTACACCACATGATTTTGACAATGTAGATACAACTGTATTAGAAGTAATTAAAGAAAATATAGTATCTGTTTTAAAAACAGTTGTACATCAAAAAACACTAGAAACAATAGTTAGAAAAGATTTGTTTACTGGATTATATTCAGAAGAGTATCTATATGGAGAAGGAAAAAAAGTAATAGATCAATATACAATATCAACAATGTGTATGTTCAAAATTGTTAATATACAAGAAATAAATAATAAATATTCAAGAGAATTAGGAAACAAAGTAATAACACAGATAAGTGAACTAGTTAAAGAAAGTATATCAGAAGACTATATTTTTATTAGATATATGGGACCTAAATTTGTAATTGCATTATCAGGTGTAGATACAAATTCAGTAGGAAATTTTTTAAATGATTTAAAAGAAAAAATAGAAAATATGGAAATAAGTTTAACAGAAGAAGAAGTAGCTAAATTTAGTTTAGATGTAAAATTCAAAAATGCAAATATAACATCACAAATTGCAAGACCAATACTAAATTTTGCAATATCATCATATTATAAAGGTACAGGATTAGAAGAGGTATTAAAGAAATTAGAAGAATATTTAGATAATGCTCCAGAAGAAGAGAGTGATATAACTAATATATAAAAGGAGGTAACATTATGGGATTTGACAAAACAATGTATTTTAAAGTAGAAAGAGAAGAAAATGCTAAATGTCAAGAAGTTTTAAAAGAAGTATATGAAGCATTAGTAGAAAAAGGATATAATCCAATAAATCAAATAGTTGGATATATATTATCAGGAGATCCGACATATATTACAAGTCATAAAGACGCTAGAAATAAAATAAGGACAATCGAAAGAGACGAATTATTAGAAAAAATGGTAAAAAATTATATAGGGTTAGATAAAGGACAATGAGAATTTTAGGAATTGATTATGGACAAGCAAGAGTTGGAATTGCAATTACTGATAGTTTAAATATAACAGTACAAGGATTAAGAACAATACAAAGAAATAATTCAGATAAAATTATACTAAAAGAGATAGACAAAATACTAGAACAATATGAAATTGATACTATAGTAGTAGGAATGCCATTAAATATGAATGGCACAATATCAGAGAGAGCAAAAATAACACAAGAATTTGTTCATAAATTAAAATGTAAATATAATAAATTAAAAATTGATACAATAGATGAAAGACTAACAACAGTTACAGCACATAGAACAATGAACTTTTTAGACATTAATAAGCATAAAAAGAAAAATATAGTAGATACTATATCTGCGGAATATATTTTAGAAACATACTTAAATAAAGTTAAAAACATTTAATATACAATTAAGATATGTTAAATGATAATATAAAAAACAATAAAAAGAAAGGAGAATAAAAATGGACGAAAATTATGAAGGAGAGGATTTAGATAATATAGTCGTATTAAATGACGAAGATGGAAATGAAGTGAAATTTGAATTTTTAGATTTAGTAGAGTTAGATGATGAAGAATATGTAGTATTATTACCAATAACAGAAGAAGGAGAAGAAGAAGAAGGAGAAGTAGTAATATTAAAAGTAGAAGACTCAGATGATGAAGATTCAGATGAAGAATCATATGTAAGTATTGAAGATGAAGAAGTGCTAAGTAAAGTATTTGAAATATTCAAAGAAAAATTTAAAGATGACTTCGATTTTGTAGATTAAGGATAAATACCATATAAAATTCCATTTTAATTTTTCTAAATATAAAATGGGATTTTTTGATATTTATTATACAATAGGAAACAATATAAAACTTTAAGTTACTTAGGCTCAAAGTGAAAATAAACAATTTTTATTTTCAAAAGAAAGTTAGCCTTTCCTACGTATTAAAAACAAAATAAAAAAATTATAAAAAATGAAAGGGTGAAAAACAAATGAGAAATTTGTCAACATATTTATTAGTAATATTTATGGTTATGTTTTGGGTATTTAGAATAATAGTAACATTTACATACGAACTAGGATCAGATTTTGCAGGAATAATACCATTAAATAAACAACTGGAAATATTATTATTATTTGTAGTACTATTATGTTTAATTTTAGTAATAAAAAGAAAAATGATAGGAGCATTAATATATTTACTGTCATATGGTTTATATTTTGGAGCAGATTTAACAACAAAACTAACATCAATATTTGAAGATATGACACAAGAAATAACAATGGGAACTTCTTTAAGTATGTTAGTTTCATTAATAGGTGTGGCATTACCATTGGCTGTACTAATAGATTTATTACTAGACAAACAAAGAAAAGCAAATCCAAAAGATAAAAAAACAGATTGGTTTTATAAAAATAAAGACTTTGATAGAAAACTAGACGATAGAGCAGATAAGAATAATTATAGGACAATGTAAATAGCAAATTGTAATTGATTTATAGCAAAAAGTGAAAAATATAGAAAATTTTATACAAAAGGAATGATGTTAATAATGAGTAATGAGCAAGAGGCAAATAAAACAAATATTAATTGGTACCCAGGCCATATGGCAAAAACAAAAAGACAAATACAAGAAGATTTAAAATTAATAGATGTAGTAGTAGAATTATTAGATGCAAGGATACCGAAATCTAGCCAAAATCCAGATATAGCAAATATCACAAAAGGAAAGAAAAAATTAGTAGCATTAAACAAATGTGATTTAGCAGACGAAAAAGAAAACAAAAAGTGGATAGAATATTTTGAAAAAAAAGGAATACCAGCAATATTAACAGATTCTAACTCAGGAAAAGGGATACAAGAATGTATAAGAAAAATAGAAAAATTAATGCAAGAAGAAAAAGAAAATCAAATACAAAAAGGTAGAACAGGAAGAAAAATTAGAGTAATGGTACTAGGAATACCAAATGTGGGAAAATCATCATTTATAAACAGAATATCAAAAAGAACAACAGCAGGAGTAGGAAACAAACCAGGAATTACTAAGCAAAAACAATGGATACGAATAAATAACAAAGTAGAACTATTAGACACTCCAGGAGTATTGTGGCCAAAATTTGAAAGTGAAGAAGTAGCCTTAAATTTAGCATATACAGGCTCAATAAAAGAAGAAGTAATAGAAAAAGTAGAAATAGCTTATCAATTGACTAAATTTTTATTATATAATTATAGAAAAATACTTTGTGATAGATATAAATTAGATAACAAAGAGGTGGAGGCTATATTAAGTCAGGACCAAGAAGAGAACAGTAATATATATGAAGTAATGCTAGAAATAGGAAGAAAAAGAGGATGTATTGTATCTGGTGGTAATATAGATGAAGAAAAAACTGCAAAAATTATTTTAGATGAATTTAAAAATGGTAAACTAGGAGAAATAACAATAGAAAAAGTGCCAAAGGGTCAAAGGGGACGTTCCTTCAATCCCGAAAATTAGGGAAAGTGGGGACGGACCTTGAGATGGCCAAAGGGGACGTTCCTTCAATCCCGAAAATTAGGGAACAAAGGGACGGACCTGTAATAATTTAAAACAGGTCCGTCCCTTTGTTCCCTAATTTTCGGGATAGAAGGAACGTCCCCTTAGAAGGAGGTTAAAATTAAATGGAAGATTTATTTGAAATAAACAGAACAGATGAAGATATAAATTTACTTTCACCATTAACATGGGCATATGTAGGTGATTGTGTATATGAATTATACATAAGAACAAAACTAGTAAATAAAACAAAAATGAAACCACATCAATTACATATAGAAGCAATCAAATATGTAAAAGCAAAAAGCCAAGCAGAGTTATTAAAAAAAATCGAAGATGAATTAACAGACGAAGAAAAAGATATAGTTAGAAGAACAAGAAATACACAAAATCATCATTTACCAAAAAACTCTAATGTTCAAGAATACATGTATGCAACAGCTTTTGAAGGATTGATAGGATATTTATACTTAACTAAACAAAATGAAAGAATTAAATATTTATTAAATTGTGGATGTTTCTTTAATCCTTAAATTTTGGGATTAAAGGAATATCCCCTGTCACATTTGGTAAAAAAATTATTTTACTAGTTGACTAAAACCAGAAAAAGTGATATAAATATAAAGTATTAATTGGCCCGTTGGTCAAGCGGTTAAGACGCCACCCTCTCAAGGTGGAATCATGGGTTCGATTCCCGTACGGGTCACCAAAATAATGTATTATTATAAATCATACAAATTAAAAAAATTTAATTAAAAGGGAGTAGCTTTTTATTACTAGTCAACAGTCGCGATACAAAAGTATCTGGCTAGTGAGCTTTAACAAGCAAGCAAGACTTTTAAAAGGATTAAATTCCTTTTAGGAGTCTTTTTTTGAAAAAAGATAAGGTAAAAAAGTTATACAAAGCAAATATAGTATAAAAACACAATAAAAAACAAAAAATAAGATAAAAAAGGAGAGGATTAATTTGGAAAACAAAAGCTGGTTTAACAAAAGTATTGAGGATGTAGAAAAAGAATTAAACACAAATGCAGAAAATGGATTAACATTAGAAGAGGTAAAAACAAGGCAAGAAAAATATGGATATAATGAACTAAAAGCAACAAAAAAGAAAACTTTATTACAAAGATTTATAGATCAATTTAAAGATTTTTCAATAATAGTATTAATTATAGCAGCACTAGTATCAGGTGCAGTTGGAATAGCAGAAGGAGAAGGTATTACAGATACAATCATAATATTAATTGTAGTTATAGTAAATGCCATAATAGGAGTAACACAGGAATCAAAAGCAGAGAAATCATTAGAGGCCTTGCAAAAATTAACTGATCATGCTTCAAAAGTTATTAGAAACGGAGAAGTAACAGTAATACCAGCAAAAGAATTAGTTCCAGGAGATATTGTAGTACTAGATACAGGCGATTATATACCGGCAGATTTAAGAATAATAGAAGCAATAAATTTAAAATCGCAAGAAGCATCATTAACAGGGGAATCAGTACCAGTTGAAAAGACCACTAATGTAATATCAGAAAAGGAAATAGGTATTGGAGATAGAACAAATATACTATTTTCTTCTAGTTTAGTAACATATGGAAGAGGAAAAGGAATAGTAGTAGAAACAGGAATGACAACAGAAGTTGGAAAAATAGCAGGAATGATAAATAATACAGAAAAACAAGAAACACCACTTCAACAAAAATTAAATAAATTAGGCAAAACTTTGGGAATATCAGCATTAGTAATATGTATAGTTATATTCATAGTTGGACTAGTACAAGGAAAAGAACCAATTCATATGTTTATGACAGCAGTAAGTTTAGCTGTTGCAGCCATACCAGAAGGATTAGTAGCAGTATCTACAATAGTACTAGCTATAGGTGTACAAAAAATGGTAAAAAGACATGCTATAGTCAAAAGGTTACCAGCAGTAGAAACCCTAGGAAGTAGTACAGTAATATGTTCTGATAAAACAGGAACATTAACTCAAAATAAAATGACAGTGGAAAAAATATTTATAAATTCAGAAACAAAGAATGTAGAGGAATATAAAAACAATATAAATGAAGATATCAAAAAATTAATATATGCCAATATGCTTTGTAATGATACAAAAATTTCAAAAGATGGAGCTTTAACAGGAGATCCAACAGAAACAGCATTAGTAGATATGGCATTTAAGTTAGATTTTGATCCATCAATATATGATAGAACACCTCGTATAGAAGAAATACCATTTGATTCAGACAGAAAATTAATGACAACCGTTAATGAAGTAAATGGAAAATATATAGTATATACAAAAGGTGGAGTTGATGAATTACTAAGCAATTGCAATAGTTATTTATCAAATGGAGAAGTAAAGAAAAATCTTAATGAATATATAGAAACAATAAAACAAGAAAATGAAAATATGGCAAAGGAAGCCTTAAGAGTTCTTGCATGTGCATACAAAGAAATAGATCACAAACCTACAAAAGAAGATATAAATAACTTAGAAAAAGACTTAATTTTTGTTGGAATGGTAGGAATGATAGATCCTCCAAGAGAAGAAGCAAAAAAAGCTGTAGAAAAATGTAAAACGGCAGGAATAAAAACAGTAATGATAACAGGAGACCATAAAATTACAGCAACAGCAATAGCCAAAAAATTAGGAATTCTAGAAAATGAAGACGAAGCAATAACAGGACTAGAATTAGAAAAAATGTCAGATGAAGAATTAGAAAAAAATGTTAGGCATTATTCTGTATATGCAAGAGTTTCACCAGAGCATAAAGTAAGAATAGTAAGAGCATGGCAAAAAAATGGTGAAATAGTAGCAATGACAGGAGATGGAGTAAATGATAGTCCAGCACTAAAAACTTCTGACATTGGATGTGCTATGGGAATAGTTGGGACAGATGTAGCAAAAGAAGCAGCAGATGTAATATTAACAGATGACAATTTTGCAACAATCGTATCAGCAGTAGAAGAAGGAAGACGTATATATGATAATATTTTAAAAGTAATACAATTTCTATTATCTAGTAATGTTGGAGAAATTGTAGTACTATTTATTGCAACACTATGTACACCACTATTTGCTAGTTGGTTCGGAATAACAGATATTACACATCTAGAAATATTATTACCAATACACATATTATGGATAAATCTTGTAACAGACTCATTACCAGCATTAGCACTAGCATTTGATCCAGCAAATTCGGACATTATGAATAGAAAACCAACAAAGCCAGGAAAAGGTATATTTACAAAAGGCATGACTTGGAGAATAGTATATCAAGGTATAATGATTGGATTATTAACTTTAGGAGCATTTATGATAGGATTAGCTACAACAACAGAACCAATAGATGGTCTAACATTAGATGAATCAAAAATAGAAGTAGGACAAACAATGGCCTTTGTGACACTTGCTATGTCAGAACTAGTACATGTATTTAATGTTAGAAATAATAAAAAATCTATATTTAAAACAAAGGTATTTAATAATAGTAAATTAATTTGGGCAATATTAGGTTCAGCAGCATTAATGCTTATAATATTAGCAATTCCAGCATTAAGAACAATATTTAGCATACCATTATTACCAACAGAAAATATTATTGAATTAATATTACTAATATTTGCACCATTAGTTATTGTTGAATTATTTAAATTATTTAAAATAAATTAGGGGACGTTCCTTCAATCCCTAAAATTAGGGATATGGGGACGGACCTTGGGTCAATTTGCTATTTTAGGTATACCATTAAATAATAATTTGCTATTTAGATTTTAAATATTTTTAAACAAAGGTATTATATATAATACCTTTGTTTTTATGTTGAGAATCCTTATTAAATCTAAAATATGAATAATATAAATGAAACCTCTTTTTTGATGTTTGTCTCCTAAATAGCAAATTGACTCAAGGTCCGTCCCCATATTCCCTAATTTTAGGGATTGAAGGAACGTCCCCTAAAAAAGTATAGACAAATTAATGGTTTTGTGATAATATAATACCAGATTATGCCAAAGTAAGGAGTGAGTTTAGATGGATAACAAATTTTATGTAACAACACCTATATACTATCCAAGTGGAAGATTTCATATAGGAACAGCGTACACAACAGTATTAGCAGATAGCATCAAAAAATACCATGCATTAAAAGGTGAAAATACATATATGTTGACAGGAACAGATGAGCATGGACAGAAGATAGAAGAAAAAGCTAAAGAGGCTAATAAATCTCCTAAAGAATATGTAGATGAAATGGCAGAAATGGCAAAAAAATTGTGGGAAAAGATGGGGATAGAATATAATGATTTTATACAAACAACAGAGCCAAGACATGAAAAAATAGTACAAAAAATATTTGATAAATTTATGGAACAAGGAGACATATATAAAGGAGAATATGAAGGATGGTATTGTGTACCATGCGAAACATATTTTACGCAAACACAATTAGTAGATGGAAAATGTCCAGATTGTGGAAGAAAAGTAAAATTAATGAAAGAAGAAGCATACTTTTTTAACATGAAAAAATATGCAGATAGATTATTAAAATATTATGAGGAGCATCCAGATTTCATTAAACCAGAATATAGAAAAAGTGAAATGATAAATAATTTTATAAAACCTGGGTTAGAAGATTTATGTGTAACAAGAACATCATTTGATTGGGGAATAAAAGTATTAAAAGACCCAAAACATGTAATATATGTATGGGTAGATGCATTAACAAATTATTTAACAGCAATAGGATATATGTCAGAAGATGAGACTTTATTTAAAAAATACTGGCCAGCAGATTTACAAATTGTTGGAAAAGATATAGCAAGATTTCACTTAATATATTGGCCAATATTCTTAATGGCATTAGATTTACCACTTCCAAAAACAATACTAGTGCATAATTGGATTATGATGAAAGATGGAAAAATGTCAAAATCAAAAGGAAATGTAATATATCCAGAAGATTTAGTAGATAGATATGGACTAGATGCAACAAGATATTTTTTATTAAGAGAAGTTCCAGTTAATCAAGATGGGCTATTTACACCAGAAGCATTTATTGAAAGATATAATTTTGATTTATGTAATGATTTAAGTAATTTGTTGAATAGAACTGTTTCAATGGTTAACAAATATTATAATGGAATATTACCAGAATATAATGGAACTCCAAATAATGTTGATAAAGAAATGGAAGAATTTACTATAAAGCAAATAGAAGAATTTGACCAAAAATGGAATAATTATGAAATAGCAATAAGCATTCAAGAAATATGGAATTTAATTTCAAGGACAAACAAATACATAGATGAAACGCAACCATGGATATTAGTAAAAGAAAATGAAAATGAAAAATTACAATCATGTATGTATCATCTAGTAGAAAGTTTAAGAAAAATTGCAATTTTAATAAGTCCTTTTATGAATCAAACAGCTAAAAATATATTAAGGCAATTAGGGATAAAAGAAGAAAAACTAAAAACATGGAATTCATTATATGAAAATGATAAATTAACAAATATTAAAGTTATAGAAAAAGGAGAACCTATATTCATGAGATTGAATGTAGAAGAAGAAGTTGAATATATAAAAAATCTAATGAAAGGATAAGCAAAAGGTATGAATTAAAAGCAAAATACAAAAGATAAAACTTTAGTAAATGTTACATTTATTAAAGTTTTATTATGCAATAGGAAAGTTACCCTTTCCTATTATAGAAAAAATGCTTCGCACAACAGATGCACACAATTTTATATACGTAAAATTGGCGCAAGAACAAATTTACGGAAAGCCTAAGATAAATGTTAAAAGTTGTACAAATATTATAGACAGAGAGAATGCTAAAAAAAGCTCTCTATTGTATTACTAGAACAAAAAATAAAAGAGGAATTAGTATAATGGATTATAATAATATATATAAAATAAATACACAAAATAAAACAACAAAAATTCAAAAAAGCAAAATATTGATATTATTAATATCAATATTAATAGTTATTTTACTATTAATAATATTAATATATTCAATAGATACTATCAAAAGATATAATGTATATAAAGAATATGAAACACAATTAATCTCATTAAAAGAAGAAGAACAAAAAAAGCAAGAACAAATAGCAATAGAGAAGGAAAAAGAAAGACAAGCTAAAATTCCTAAACTAACAGAAAAAGGAATTCAAAATATAGATAAAATATATAACTCGGAAACAAAAAGAGTATTTTTAACATTTGATGATGGACCATCTACAGTAACATCAACAATTTTAGATATATTAAAACAGCAAAATATAAAGGCAACATTTTTTGTTTTAGGTTCAAGAGTAGAAGCAATGCCAGAAGTAGTTTCAAGAATGTATGAAGAAGGACACTATATAGCAAATCACGGATATTCACATGTATATGAAACAATTTATGCTTCACCACAATCAGTATTAGACGAATTTAATAAATGTAATGAGGCAGTAAAGACAGCAATAAATGTACCAGAGTATAATTCGCATTTATTCAGATTTCCAGGTGGATTAGTAGGTGGTAAATATGCGGAAATAAAAGCACAAGCAAAAAGTCTATTAAATGAAAATAATATTGTAAATGTTGATTGGAATGCATTAATAGGTGATTCAGAAAAAAATAATGCAACAGTAGATTTTTTAATACAAAGAATGCAAGAAACTGTAGCTACAAAAAACAGTGTAGTAATATTAATGCATGATGCACAAGCAAAAAAGACAACTGTAGATGCATTACCACAAGTAATTCAATACTTAACAGAACAAGGATATGAGTTTAAAAATTTTTATGATATTATAAAATAGCATGAAGGGAGAATTAAAATTGGCTAGAAAAAAAACAAACAAAAGCTATGATATAGAAGAAAAATTAGAATATATAGGATTGGATTTAGATAATATACCAGAAAAGTTTATGGAGTTTGAACCATTAGAATTTAGAATTCCTAAATTTTATGATGAAAAACAATATAAACAATATAGATATGTACCAGTAAATGAAATACAAATATTAATTACACCAACAAATAGATCTGATGACTTAAAACTAAAATACAAAAAGGCACAACCATTTTTTGAATATTTGGATAGTGAGAGCGAAGAAAATATAGAAAATTATACAACATTTCTAAGAATGTTAAGACAAATAAATGTAGATGATATCGAAAAAATAGAACAAGAACAAGATAATCTGAATAAAAAAATACCATTTAAAGTAAAATTTGAAGGTAATTATTTATGGCAAATATACTATTCAGAACATACAAATAAATATTTTATGCTAGTACCAACAGAAGATGCAGATTATTCAACATTATTTTATTTAATAAAAAAACAAATTGAAAATAATCCAGATGACAAAATATTTGTACCAGTTAGAAACCTTTCATATAGTACAAAATATTTTAAGAAATCAGAATTTGAAGATTTAGCAAATTATTTATGGTTATTTACAAAAGACTGGCCATTTATATATGAAGTATATAACAAAAAAAATGAAATGAATGTAATAATTGTGGGAGAAACAGAGGTATATGAAAATATAAAAAGTCCATATAGAATAAAAATAAAAAATGAAAAAGAAGCTAGACAATTATATAGACTTTTAAAAGCTATGTTTATATTACAAACAGAATTACCAGAATATTATAATTTTAGAACAAATATAAACAGAAAAGGAAGCATAGATTTTTCTCACGAAGGAAACATAATAGAATATGAAACAATGCCACAATGGATAAGTGAAGAATGTAAAATAGGTATTCCAAAAAATGAAGTAGCAGAAGAGCTTATAGATGAAAGTAATCAAAAATTAGAGAAGCTAAAAATAATAGCAAAACAACAAGAGGAAGAATATCTATCAAAAGAAAAGCAAATAACTACATTTTTAGAATGTAAAAAATCTTTTTTTGGCAAATTTAAATATTATTTTAAATATGGTAAAAAGAAGAATAAAGAAATCATAGAGGAAGATATAGAAGAAGAGGAAAATATACCACAAAAACATAAAAATAAAGAATTCAGTAAAAAAGAAAATTATACTATAGAAGAACTAATAGAAATATATAAAAAATATGAAGAAAAAGAAAATATATTAAAAAATATACTAATGGATATAAATGCTTTAAAATTAAAAAACAAAAATACTAAGAAAAAGATAGAAAATGCAACAGCATTTATAAAAGAGATAGACAGCCATAAAAAAAGTATATTTGAATTCTGGAAATATAGCAATAAAGATGAAGTGGCAACACTTACAGAAGGAGAAACAGAAGAAGTAAATATAATCAAAAAAATCACAAAAACATTTAACTACAAAGACGATTTTGAAGAATTTGGTAAAACAATGGACAAAGTTCAAAGAAAAGCTTTAACTAAAAGTGAAACAGATAGTGTATTTTTAACTACTACAAATTTGCTTGATATAATAAATAAAGTAAAAAATAATGAAATATCTAAAAAAGATATAGAACAAAATCTAAAAGAACTTAAAGAAGAAGCGGAAGATGACGATATATTAATGGAAAATGAAGATTTTAATATATTTGGAGGAGTGTTAAAAGAATCAACTAAAATTTCTAAGTTAGCAAATAAAAAACATAGAGAAACACAAAAAAATAAATATAATATACTAGAAATAGATAAAACAACTAAACCATTAGGTTATAAATTAGCTTTAGAACAAACAATAGAAAAAATAAAACAATCTATAAATAAAGTAGTAGTATCAGAAGATTTACCTGTTTATAAAGCAATGGAAAATGAAAAAATTATACCTAATTATTTTAATATATTTAATATAAATCCTGATGAAGAAGTAAAACAATTAATTAAATTAAAAGGAAATAAAGCAAAATTATATAAATTTAATTTAATAAGAGGTATAAATGCTATAAGTTTTACTAATTGCATTTTCTATGATAATCAAAATAAAACTTTGCCTGTAGGACAAGATATGTCTAGTAAAATATTAATAGATATGACAAAAATGAAATTAAAGTTAAAACAAAAACAAGTATTTAAGGTTTTAGAGTTTGAAGATGAAAAAGATGATTTTTCTAATGTAAAGATTAAAACTATAATGCTAGTGGAATATGATTCAAATGTTAAACAAAAAATTGCTAAAAATTAAAATTTTATCATAAAATATAATGATTTTTTTAAAATATTATGATAATATTATTTCATAATATAAAAAAGGCAATCTGATTAAAAATTTAATATTTAAAAAATCAGATTTATACCTTAGTAAGGGGGAATTACAAATGAGTAAAAAGAAAACTGTATTTTCTATAATAATTTTAGTAATAATTATATTAATAGTATTACTAGGATTACTATATGGACTTAATTTTATAGGAAGTCCCAAAGCAGTGAAAGGAGAACAAAAAGAAAATTATCAACAAAATGCTACAAATATTGGCAATAAGCAAAATGATAGTAACTCAATTAATGTAGCATTAACAATGGATGACGAAATAACTAAAGATACAGCATGGTGTGGAACATTTCAATTAATATGGAATGATTTAAAAAATGATGTAGTAAAACAAGATATAGTATTTAATCCACAATTAAAAGAAGTTGAAAACCTAAATAAGGAAAGTTTTAATATAACACAAATATCAGAGAATTCATATTATAAAGCTCAAGGCATACCTACACAAGAATTAAAACAACAAATAGAAAATGGAATAAAAGAAAAATTTGATGAAACAAGTGATATATTAGATAATTTTGTATTTGATGGAAACCCTAATAAATATTTTCTTTATGCAATGTTAAAAAAAGAGTTTGAATTTG
Organism: uncultured Clostridia bacterium; assembly: GCA_944386175.1. Taxonomy (GTDB): domain Bacteria; phylum Bacillota; class Clostridia; order TANB77; family CAG-508; genus CAG-269. The sequence continues at coordinate 131,533 of CALXAB010000001.1, read as the reverse complement.
AAAATGAATTTGAAGAATTAGACAATGACAAATTTGGAGAATATGATGATGTAGAATATTTTGGAATAAAATCAGATTCAAATGAATTATTAAGAAGCCAAGTACAAGTATTATATTACAACTCTAAAGAAGACTTTGCAATAAAATTATTAACAAAACAAAATGACGAGGTAATAATTTCAAGAGGGAATAAAGGAAATACATTTAACGAAATGTATAATGATATAAAAAATAAACAAACAACTTATCAAGGAAGTACAATATTTACAGAAATAGACAAATTGCAAATACCAAAAATAAATTTTGATGTAAAAAAGGAATTTGAAAACCTAGAAAATAAATATTTTGAAACTGCTGAAAAAGAAAGAATGTTGATAGAAAAAGCATTACAAACAATAGAATTTGAATTAGATGAAAAAGGTGGAAAAGTAAAAAGTGAAGCAGGAATGATGACAAATAAAATGGCTTTATTACCAAAAGAAAATGAGCCAAGAGAATTTATAGTAGATGATACTTTTACAATTTTCTTACTAGAAGAAGGAAAAGAAATGCCATATTTCTGTGCTAATATAGATGATATTACAAAATTTCAAGATTAGAGAATTAAAAAAAATAATTCTTAAAAAAGCAATATTACTTTTAAAGCTAATATTGCTTTTTTCTTAAATAGGAAACTAAATTTTCCTATTCAAGAACATCGCTTTGCTCTAACAAATGCACACAAATTTTACTGTAGTAAAACTTGTGTGCACGAACAATGACGCGGGCTTTTAAAATGTAATAAACAGAAAAAATATTAAAAAAAGTCATCTATTGTTCTTAGTTTTTTGTAACAAAATTACTCTAAATAACACATATAAAGTGAAAGGAGGAAAAGTAATGCAGGATATAGAAGAAATATATCAAAAATATGCTGGAATAGTATATAAATACATGTTCTGCTTAACAGAAGATGAAAATTTAGCAGAAGAAATTGTCCAAGACACTTTTTGTGTGGCTATAAAAGACATAAATAAATATAGAGGTGAAAGCAAAGTTTCTACATGGCTTTGTCAAATAGCTAAATATATATGGTACGATAAACTCAGAAAACAAAAAAAGCAAAAAGCAATTCCAATAGAAGAATTAGAAAATTCAATATTATTAGAAAACTTTGTTGAAGAAGAAATTTTTCAAAAAGAAGACAAAATAGAATTATTCAAAAAAATGCAAAAATTAGATGAACAAACTAGAAATGTAATGTATTTAAGAATACTTGGTGATTTAAGCTATGAAGAAATAGGCGAAATTATGCAAAAAACATCAAATTGGGCAAGAGTGGTATTTTTTCGTGGAAAACAAAAAATAAAGGAGGAAAAAGAAAATGAAGAAGGAATGTGAAATAGTGCAAGATCTATTATTTAGTTATAATGATGGAGTTTTAAGTAAGTCATCTATAGAGTTGGTAGAAAATCATTTAAAGAATTGTAAACTTTGTCAAAATAGGTTAAAAGAAATAAAGTCAGATATTAGTAAAAATAGTGATGACAAAAAGGAAGTAGATTATCTAAAAAAAGTAAGAAAAAAACTTAATAAAAAAACAATTTTAATAACAATATCTACACTTTTACTAGTAATAATTATAGTATTAAATATAATGGTTTTTGTTAATTATAACAATGTAGCAAGTAATATGCAAATATATTTAGAAGACGGTATATCACAAGAAGAATTATCACAAATAGAACAAAAAATTAAAGATAATTATAGTGATGTAGAAATTATATACAAATCAAAAGAAGAAGAATTAAATGAATTTAAAGAAAAATTTAGTGATAACCCAAATTTATTAGCAGATTATAATAACAGTAATAATGCATTACCAGCTTCATATATAGTAAAGGCAAATTTAAAAAATATAAAAAATATTGAAAAAGATATAGAAAAAGAAAATTTTAAAGGAGTTAAAAAAGTAACTACATATGTAGATGAAAATCCTTATTTATTATTTTTAATTCAAATTATAAATTAAGCTTATGTTTAAAAATTTTTTTATTAATTATCTAGTTTTTTTAATATATGTATGATACAATCATTTTGTAAGGAAAAAAGGGTGTGTTTCTTTTTCTCTAATAGGAGGGGATGTTTTTGAAAAATTTAAGAAAAGTAATATTTTCTATATTATTATTTGCATTATTTATATTTTTAGGTAATATAAAATCAAATGCATCAAGTGATTTATTTTTAAATAATTTGAATTTTGATGTAAATATAAATACAGATGGCAGTATGAATGTAACAGAAACATGGAATATAAACATAGAAGATACAAATACACTATTTAAGACATTCAAAACAGATAGAACTAAATATTCAGCTATATCAAATGTAGAAGTAGTAGAGACAACAAATGGAATAAATACACCTTTTAGAGAGATAAACACAATAATGTATCATGTTACAAAAAATTGTTATTATGGAAAAATAAACTCAGATGGTAATTTTGAAATTGCTTGGGGAGTTGGAATGGATAATAGCAGTGGAAATAGAAAATATCAAATTTCATATACTGTAGAAGATGCAATTGCTAAGTATAATGATTATGCAGAACTATACTGGCAATTTGTTGGAGCAGACTTTGAAGTAAACGCAAAAACTATTTCAGGAACAATAACATTACCACAAAATGCTGTAAGTACAGATGAGATAAAAGTATGGGGACATACTGAAGATTTGAATGGTGAAATATATGTTACTGATTTAGATACTATACAATTTAATTTAAATGGATTTAATTCAGGAAGATATATAGAAATTAGAACACTTTTCCCAACTGAAATGATTATATCATCAGATAGAACAAGAAATTTAGATATATTAAATAATGTAATAGAAGAAGAAACAGTATGGGCAAATGAAGCAAATGCAAAAAGACTAAGAAGAGACATAATAAATATTATAATTACCGTAGTTGCATATGTAATAGCTATATTAGTGTCAGTATTATGTATAAAAAAAGCATTGAAAATACATAGTGAACAAAGAAAAACCAAAAAATATGTGCCAGAACAAGAATTAAAATATTTCAGAGACTTACCAAGAAATGATGTAACACCAGCACAAGCTGTAAAAATATTATTTTTAGGAATTACACCGAATAATTTAGGCAGAGTCGTTTCAGCAACACTATTAGATTTGAATTTAAAAGGATATATTGTATTTAACATAGAAAAAGAAAAAAGAAAAGAAAAAATAACAATAGAAATATTAGATAAAAATTCAAATAACCTATCAAAAGACGAAGAAACAATATTAAACTTTTTAAAAGACGCATCTGAAAAAAACAGTAATCAAATTACAGAAAAAGAATTTAAGAAATATATATCAAAGGCAGCACAAACAAATATAATAAGAGAATTTGAAATGCGTGTTAACAACTACACAAAAGATGAGATAGTAAATTTAGGATTATATGATAAGAAACAGGAAAATGTAGCAAAAAGATATTCATCAGCTATAGGCGGATTTATGGTAATATTAATTTTTGCAATATTTATAACAGCAATAATTATCTCAGAAGTAAATACAATAGCTATTGGGGCTAGTGCAATAGTAATAATATCTACAGTAATATCAATGATTATAGTAGGAAAAGCTAAAAGGAAAGTAAATATATATACAAAAAAAGGAGTAGACGAAAGAGAAAAATGGAAAGGTCTAAAAAACTATATGGAAGATTTTTCAATGCTTGATGAAAAAGAAATTCCAGATATAGCATTATGGGAACATTTTTTAGTATATGCTACTGCATTTGGAATAGCTGAAAAAGTATTAAAACAACTAAAAATAGTATATCCAGATTTAGAACAAAATTTAGATATCAATACATATGCATGTATGCATATAATGCTACATACTAACTTTTCAAGTAGTTTCTCTAACGCAATTAGTACATCAATATCTTCGACATATTCATCAGCTACAGGAGGAGGCGGTGGCTTCTCTGGTGGCGGAGGAGGCGGCCGGAGGACGGCGGCGGTGGTGGTGGAAGATAATTACACCACATACTAAATAAATACAAGATATTATTTATTAATTATAAACAAAAAATGAAAGGGGAATATTTATGAAGAAAAAAGGATTGATTATAGGAATAATAGTTTTAATAGCTGTGTTAATATTAGGATGGATAGGATGGACAATATATGATCAATTAAAACAAGAAGAAATACTAAAACAAGAAGTATTAGAAATAGAATCAGCAATGAGCAATGTTACAGTAGAAAATACAGGAGTAGTAAATATAGAACAAGTAACTTCAAAATTGGAAGAGATAAAAACGACAGGAGATTGTGCTATTGTAGAACAAGCTATTAAAGATTGTTTTAAAGATATTATCAATACTTCACTAGATCTTTCAGATATAATACAAGAAGAGCAAATTCAAAAAATATTAACAGTAGAAAACTATAAAACAGATGGACCAGATTTTTTAGCCTCAACAGCATATTTGAGTGATGTAAAAACTAGAATAGAAGAAGAGAAAAATATCTTCTTAGAATTATGTACAGAAGAAAAAATAATGTCTTATATAAATCAAAAAACAGAAGACGAATATTTAATAGATTTATACAAGCAAATTATGATTGGCGAAGGAGAGATAATAAAACCAGAAGATAAAGAAAAATTTGATACATCAATAGAACTAATAAATAAAATATTAAATGTTGAAGAACAAGTAATTAATATGTTAAAAGAAAATAAAGACAACTGGACTATTCAAAATGATACAATAATGTTTTATTCAAATGAATTGTTACAACAATATAATAGTTTAGTAAATGAATTACAATAATATTTTATATACTGTCTATGTATTGTTGCGATTTACACCCATATTGGAAATAATACACTTATAAATATAGTATTTACGATTTAATAAAATAAATTAAAGAAAAAAATTGCAATAAATTGACGAATTATACAATTTGTGATAACATTATAAAAAATAAAAGGAGGAGGTTTATTTATGTTAGGAAAATCATATTATGGTTATGGCTCTTCATCATCAAATCTAGATAGTATGATAGGTAGCTCAGTATGGTTGATTATTGCTTTAGTATTAGCAATAGTAGGAGGAATTTTAATTTATTTCTTATTTTTAAACAAAAAGAATGAAGGAAAATTTAAAGGATTTGTAGGATGGCTTTATGATTTCTTATCATTCAAAAAAATGTTCCTAGAAGCTTTATTAAAAATAATATATCTAGTAATGGCAATATATATAACATTATCATCATTTGCTTTAATAGGAACAAGTTTCTTAACATTCCTACTAGTATTAGTTTTAGGAAATATTGTTATAAGAGTTATTTATGAATTCGCATTAATACTATTAGTAATATGTAGAAACACTACTGATATAGCAAAAAACACATTAAAAAAACCAGAAGAAAAATCAGAACCAAAAGAATAATATATTTATTTCTACAAGTGATTTATATTGCTTGTAGTTTTTTTTACCAATTTGGGGACGCGTCCAAAATTGGTAATTTCTTAATTTTCTATTAAACTTACAAAAATGTAAGATTAATTAGTATGCTAAATAAAAATTAAGTGATATAATATAAATTAAATAATATAAAAAAACAAAACATTAAAATTAATAATAGTAAAAAGCACAGGAGAAATACAATGAAAGCAAAAGACAATAAATCAGAGGAAATAATAAAAATTTTTTGGGTATTTATAATAGCAAGTATAATAGGATACATATATGAAATGATAGTTGTATTAGTACAAAAAGGTTTTTTTGAATGTAGGCAAGGATTGATATATGGTCCATTTATACCTGTTTATGGTATTGGAGCTATTGTATATTATCTATTTTTCAACAAAATAAAAACAAGAAATAAATTAAAAATATTTTTATTATCTATGATATTAGGAGGAATAACAGAATATTTATGCTCATTTGTGCAAGAAATGGTATTTGGAACAATATCATGGGATTACACATATCTACCATTTAATATAAATGGTAGGACAAGTTTGTTACATTGTACATATTGGGGAATTGCAGGAATTCTATATATAATGTGGGTAGAGCCATTAATAAATAAGGTAAGTAGAATATCAGATAAAACAATTACAAAATTAGTAACAATAGTTGTTGCAATATTTATGTTATTAAATATAATAATCTCATGTATAGCGATATATAGACAAAAACAAAGATTAATGAATATTGAACCCCAAAATGAAATAGATAAATTTTTAGATACATACTATCCAGATGAATATTTAGATAAAATCTATGCAAATAAAAAGAATATTGCTATTGTTAATAACTAATACATGTTGATTATATGAAGTAATAAAATAATTTGTCTAATAAAATATTTTAATTTTTAAATATAAAAACAAATATATTTAATATGCTAGATAGAAAAGGAGAAAACAAATGAAAGAAATATATATTATTTTAACACATACAGGAACAACTTTATCAAAAATCATAAAATCATATACAAAAGATGAATTTTCACATGTATCAATTTCTTTAGACATAAATTTAGAAAACATGTATAGTTTTGGTAGGACACATCCATATAATCCTTTTTGGGGTGGATTTGTTCACGAAAATATAAATACTGGAACATTTAAAAGATTTAGAAATACAAAAGCACAAATATATTCATTAGAAATTACAGACAAACAATATGAAACTATTGAAAAACTAATTAATCATATGAATAATTACAGGAATTTATATAAATTTAATGCTTGGGGTTTATTTGGAGTTGGTTTTAATAAAAAAATAAAAATAAAACACGGATTTTATTGTGCAGAATTTGTAAAATATGCATTAAAAAAAGCAAACGTAAAGATAGAATTACCTGAACTAGTAAGACCAGAAAATTTTAAAGATATAGAAAATGCAAAGATAATTTATAAAGGATTGCTTAGAGAATATAGAAAAGCAAGAGTAAAACCTCTTGAGTATATAAAAAATGGACTTGAAATTATAAAACGTAAAGAAGGAATTATATAATAATATGAAAGTTATTTTGTTTTCAGAAAGTTCCGATTCACAACTGTAATAGACCATAGTACATCAATAAATATAGTATTTTTCGGTTCAATACATAATTTAAAAAATTCTAAATTAATTTTTTGGTACCCTTTCACTTAGTCCTCGCTTCGCTCGACGTGAACATTACCCAAAAAATTAATAAAGAATTTCTAAAATTATTCCTATCACATTCAAAATACTATATTTATTGATGTACTATGGTCTATTACAGTTGTGAATCGGAACTTCAGAAATAGCAATGTAAAAACTTATATAATTTTCTATTGTTTTATTATAAATTTTATGATAATATATTTATACTAAAAGCATAGAAAAATACTTGAATTTTTGATTATGCCTTTTGAGAAAGGAATGTTTAAAATGACTTTAAAATTTATAACAGATTATATAGATGATAAAATTAGAAAAGATGAAAACAAAGTAGTATTTTCATTTTATGAAATAAGAATTAAATTAGACTTATCAGAAGAAGAGACAGATGAATTTTTAAAATTAAGTAGAACTAGATTAGAAAATTTAGGATATCAAGTATATTTTACAGGAGCAAAATACCCATATAATAATTCAGAAATGGTTGTGCAAGCAAATGAACTAATGGTAGCAATAAAGAATAATATATAAAAAAATAGACACATAATTATTTGGTCTATTTTTATATTTTATAATAATATATATAAATGAAAGGAGATTGAAAATGAAAGTATTATTAGTAAATGGAGGTCCACATAAAAACGGATGCGTAAATACAGCATTAGAAGAAATTGCAAAAACACTAAAAGAAGAAGGGATAAATTCAGAAATATTTTGGGTAGGCACAAAGCCTATATCAGGTTGTATTGCATGTAATACATGTGTAAAGACGGGAAAGTGCGTATTTGATGATGTAGTGAATGAATTTGTGGAAAAAGCAAAAGATGCAGATGGATTTATTTTTGGTTCACCAGTTCATTATGCTGGAGCAACAGGAGCAATTACATCATTTATGGATAGAGTATTTTATTCAGCATTTAATGGCGGAAAAGCAGATAGATTTATGTTTAAACCAGCAGCAACAGTTAGTTCAGCAAGAAGAGCAGGAACAACAGCAACATATGATCAGTTAAATAAATATTTTGGAATAAGTCAAATGCCAATTATTTCATCAAGATATTGGAATATGGTACATGGAAAAACTCCAGAGGAAGTTAAGAAAGATGAAGAAGGCATGCAAATAATGAGAATTTTAGGAAGAAATATGGCATTTTATTTAAAATGCATTGAAGTTGGTAAAGAAAAAGGAATAAAATTACCAGAACAAGAAAAAACGAATTTAACAAATTTTATAAGGTAATGGCTATTAAACACAAAATGTTTTAAAAGAACAGTTAGGTAGTTACAATTCACATCCATACCAAGGATAATAACAACAATAAATATAGTATTTTGAATGTGATTGGAATAATTTTAGAAATTCTTTATTAATTTTTTGGAAAATGTTCACGTTGAGCGAAGCGAAGACTAAGTGAAAGGGTGCCAAAAAATTAATTTAGAATTTCTTGAATTATGTATTGAACCGAAAAATACTATATTTATTGTTGTTATTATCCTTGGTATGGTTATAAATCGCAACATTATGTAAAATGATATTTAAATAAATATCAAAATAATTGTTGACACCAAGAATAAAATAAGGTAAATTTGAAAGTGAAGATAGAAATAAAAGAATAATAATAAAAAAATTTTTCTATTTTAATTACAATATATTAATTATATTTATTTTATAAAAATAAGAAATAGGAGGTACGAAAAATGATTGAAATAAAAAATGTTTCAAAATCTTATGTAAAAGGCAAAAAATCAATAGATGATATAAATCTTGAAATAAAAAATGGTGAAATATTCGGATTTTTAGGACCAAATGGAGCAGGAAAAACAACAACAATTAGAATGATAACAGGTATTTTAAACATAGACGAAGGAGATATTTTAATAGATGGAAAAAGTATTACAAAAGAGCCACTAGAGGCAAAGAAAAACTTTGGGTTCGTGCCAGATAGTCCAGATATGTTTTTAAAATTAAAAGGTATAGAATACTTAATGTTTATGGCAGATGTATATGATGTACCACAAGATAAAAGAAAACAAAAAATAGAAGAACTAACAAAAAAGTTTGAAATATATAATGAACTAAATAATCAAATACAAAGCTATTCACATGGTATGAGACAAAAAATTGTAATATGTGGAGCTTTACTTTCCGAACCAAAAAACTGGATATTGGACGAGCCAATGACAGGACTAGACCCAAAATCATCTTATGACTTAAAAGAAATGATGAGGGAACATGCAAAATCAGGAAAAACTGTATTTTTCTCAACACATATATTAGAAGTTGCAGAAAAATTATGTGATAGAGTTGGAATTATAAATAATGGAAAATTAGTATTTGTAGGAACATTTGATGAGATGAAACAAAAATTCAAAGAAAATGCATCACTTGAAGATTTATTCCTAGAAATAACAGAAAAATAGTCAGGAAAGGGGAGAAATGTATAATATATTTAATATATTATATGGAATTGTATGGATAAAGTTATAAAATTAACAAAAATATTTCTTAAAAATTCTTTTTCTAATATGAATGCAAGAATGGGAATTTCCACTAAATCAAAAGCAAAGTTTTTTGTATATGCTCTATTAATATTATATTTTGCAGGAATTATAATATTTTTAGGTTATAATCTACTTGATGGTTTAATACAAATACACCAAGAAACTATATTTGTGGGAATGATTTTATTTTTAATATTTGGCTTAGCTGTTCTACAAACAATATTTTCAAGTATTAATATTTTATATTTTACAAAAGATAATGAGTATTTATTACCACTGCCATTAAAACCATACCAAATTATACTAGCAAGAACAAATGTAATGCTAATTGTAGAATATGTTATCATATTTTTATTGGGTTTAGTTCCACTTGTTATGTATGGTATATTAACAGGAGCAGGAGTAATTTATTATATAACAATGCTATTTGCTGTAATATTACTACCAATATTACCAGTATTATTAATTAGTATTATTGTAATGATTATAATGAGTTTTGCAAGATTAACCAAAAATAGAAATAGATTTCAATTAATTGCTTCTTTATTAGTTTTAGCAATTATATTAATTTTTTCAACATCTATGAGTGGAGTAAAACAAAATGTATCAAATGAAGAAATGGCTCAAATGCTAGTACAAGCAAATGGAATGATAGATATTGTAAAAGGATATATACCAACAGTTGATTATTTAATAGAAGCATTAACAACAAATTCTTTATTTACAATAATAATAGAAGTATTAAAAACACTAGCAATTACAATTATAGGTTTTGTTTTATACATGCTAATTGCGCAAAAAATATATTTTAAAGGATTAGTTGGTAATTTATTTGGAGGAGGAGCCAAAAGCGCAAATAAACAAATAAATCAAAATCAATATAAAAATAGTAAACTTTATAAAAGCTACATAGGCAAAGAATTTAAATCTATGATAAGAACACCAGTATTTTTAATGCAATGTTTATTACCAGCAGTTTTAATACCAATAGTAATGATAGTAGTTGCTTTTGCCGGAATCAATAGCGAAGAAAATGGCTTTCAAGAATTATCACAAATGTTAAGTTCAATGCAGATAAATTCATTTATTGTAGTCTGTGTTATTCTGGGTATAATTCAATTTTTTACAATGTTTATATATGTATCAATCACAGCAGTATCAAGAGATGGAGAAAATGCAGTATTTATGAAATATATACCAGTTTCATTATACAAACAATATATATACAAAATAGTACCTAATATATTAATGAATATTATAACAATTGTGGTTACACTTGCAATTGCTCAATATATTGTACATTTGCCAATTATTACTTTAATTTTATTATTTGTAGTTTCAACAATAATTGCAATATTACAAAGTCTATTAATGCTTATAGTAGACTTAAAAAGACCAAAATTAAGTTGGGATTCAGAATATGCAGTTGTAAAACAAAATTTTAATTTAATATTTCCAATTATATTTTCAATGATTAATATAGCAATAATAGTTGGAGCAGTTTATTTATTAAATGACATTAATGTATATTTAGGAATTTTAATTTTAGGAATAATATTTACTATGTTTACTGTTATAACAAATAAATATTTAAAAAATAAACAATATGATTTAGCTAATAAGATAATGTAGCAATAAAAATATATACAATAATATGAAGCTATACAAAAAAGACTTATTCTGCAATTATATTTTGCAAATAAGTCTTTTTGTATATTAATATTTTTGGTTATATTATATATTTTTAAACTAATTTTTAAATATTTTTTTAAATATAAATCTTACAAATGGTCCTGCATAAAATATTTGCCAACATAATGCCATTGGAAAATTTCTAACGGTTATTTGTAACCATGTTGCAACTAAATTTTCTATACCTGTATAATTAAATAATATGGTTGCAAAAAAACTCATTAATGGACACATAAAACAAACAATTAAAGATGATATTGTTAATGTGATAAAAATAGGTGGCACTTCTTTTGGATTTATAATTTTAAATGCTATTTTTTTAGTTAATCTTTCTATAACTAAAAATTCTAATAAGAATGCGATTACTCCCATAATTGGTAACTCTAAAAAAGCTAGTAGAAATATATTGTTATTCATATTTCCCATTTCGATTGCCATATTATAGCAAACCATTGCATAAACCATAACAATAACCATTATTATTGTAAAAACTAAATTTTGGAATTTAGTTTTGGGCATAATTATTTCCTCCTTTCATTTGTAAAATTATAAAACAACACGGAATAAATTCTGTGTTGTTCGTTATCATTTTTAAAAAATGTACGTTTCCAATTTAATACCAAATTTATATGTTATTTTATATTACCTGACTATTTTAACATATTTTTTTTATTTATGTAAGTTTTTTTTGTATTTTTTTGTATTTTTTGTATAATATGATATTATATATTATTATTAATCAATAAATAAGGAAATGGAGAAATAAGATGAATAAAAATAGATTCACTATTTGATTTTTTCTTTATATTCATTTCCCCATTTCACCATAGAATCTAAAATAGGTTTTAGACTTAAGCCAGTATCAGAAAGTGAATACTCAACTCGTGGAGGTACTTCAGCATAAACTTTTCGGTTAATAAGACCAGACGATTCCATTTGTCTTAAATTATTTGTCAGTACTTTTTGAGTAATACCATTTAAAGATTTTTTTAATTCTCCAAACCTTTTTGTACCAGTTAATAAATCTCTTATGATTAAAACCTTCCATTTATCTCCAATTAACCCCATGGTTATTTCAACAGGACAAGCAGGTAATTCTTTTTTCATTTTTATCATCTCCATATAAAGTATATCAAAGAATGAAAAAAAAGTAAACTATAAAATTCAATAAAATCAACAATAGTATATTTTAGGATAGTAGTAATAAAAAAGTGTGTATGTGATAAAAATATAAAAAAATTTACAATCTGAAATATAGTAAAATACATAAAAGTATCCTTTAGGAAACTAGATTACAAAAAAGTGCCTACTTTACAACATCTAAAAATGAAAGTAAAATAGTTACAGAATTTAAAAAATAGAGTAGCTACTAAATTTCAATATGAGGAAAGGAATGAAATATAAAATGGAAGTTTCAAAAGTTAATTTAAAAAAAGGATTTATGGATATATATGATTTTGGTAATATAAAATTACATTGTTATCAAACTAATGATTTAATGTATGATGAAAGTTATATTTTAGAAAATAAGGAGAATGTATTATTAGTAGAATTCCCAGCATTTTATGATAATTTAGGAGAGTTTGAAGAATATGTTAAAAGATTAAACAAAAACATTGTAGGAAAAGTATTTTCAGATCATCCAAACGGAGGAACAATTTTTAAAAACATAAAAGGTTATGCTTCAGAAGGTACAATAAAATCAATGAAGGAAGGTACAATACATAATCTTGTTACTGGATTTGAAACATCATTTGGTGGAACTTTTGCAAAAGAATATCATGAAATAACAAATATATTAAAAGATAACAAAGTTAATATAGGCGGATTTGAATTAAATATTATATATCATGATGAAAATATTGAAATCGAATTCCCGCAAATAAGCTGTGTATATACACACATGTTAGGACATGATTGCCATTCAATAGTAGCAGGGAAAGAGCATGCAAATGCAATTATTGCACAATTAAAAAGGTACAAAGAAAAAGAATATAATCTAGTATTGTCAAGTCATTATACACCAGAGACTTTAAAAGATGTCGATACAAAAGTTGCATATCTTGAAGAAATAAAAGTAATTGCAAAAGACAGCAAAGATATAAATGATTTTAAAGATAAAGTAAAGGACAAATATCCAGAATATAGTGGTTTAAATTATTTAGATATGACAGCTGAATACTTCTTTCCACAAAACTAAAAATATATTGTAATAGGGTTACTAAAAAAATAAGTAACCCTATTGATAATAAGATAGTAGGTAATTTGTTTATAAAATTCATTATTAAATAAACCTTATAAACATATTATACAAGGAGATGTTAATTTGGAAAAGTTAGATTTTTTAATAGATTATTTACTTAAAGAAAATAGTCAAATTTCAATAAAACAGTTACCTCAAAACGAAGAAGAAAAGGAAAAATTATGGAGAAGCTTATGTAATATAAGAGATCCAAAAGAAATTTCAGACAACTATATAAAAGTAGAAAATGAATTTTTGCAAGAAAGATTGAAAAATAAAATAATTACAAATGTAAAAGATATTAAATTATTATTTGATAATAAAATATGCTTATGGAAAGGAGATATTACAACATTAAAGATAAGTGCTATTGTAAATGCCGCAAATTCACAAGGGCTAGGTTGTTTTGTACCTTGCCATAAATGTATTGACAATCAAATACACACCTTTGCAGGAGTAAATTTAAGAATTGAATGTAGTGAAAAAATGAAAGAAATTGGAGTAATAAAAACAGGAAAAGCTTTTATTACAAAAGCATATAATTTACCTTCAAAATACGTTATTCACACAGTAGGTCCAATTATATATAATAGTGTTACAGAAAAAGAAATAGAACAACTAAAAGAATGTTATATAAATTCAATGGAACTAGCAAAAGAAAGTAATATAAGAACATTAGCATTTCCTTGTATATCAACAGGAGAATTTAGATTTCCAAAAAAAGAAGCAAGTAAAATTGCAATAGAAACAGTAGAAGAATATTTAAAAGAAAATAAAAAATATTTTGATAAAATAGTATTTAATGTATTCTCAAATGAAGATTATGATATTTATTTTAGAAACTTAGGTGAAAAGGTTGAAAAATAATTACAATTTTGGCGTCGTTAAACTTCATTTGAAATTTAATCAACGTACAAAAAGTACGCCTCATAAATTTCAAACTCGTTTGCCTAGCCAAAATTTAATTCTTTTCCAACCAGATTTGTGCCTGAGAAAGGAATGATAGTAAATATGGAAAATAAAAATAAAATATTAAGCCTAAAACAACTAATACAAAATGCTGACTGTATTTTAATAGGTGCAGGAGCAGGTCTTTCAACTTCTGCAGGTCTAGAATATTCTGGAGAAAGATTTGAAAAAAATTTTGTGGAATTTATAAAAAAATATGGTTTTGAAGATATGTACACAGCATCTTTTTATGATTTTAAATCACAAGAAGAAAAGTGGGCATTTTTTGCCAAATATATTTATATTAATGATGTAGGAATAGAAGCAACTAAGTTATATAAAGATATTTTAAAATTAGTAAATGAAAAAGAATATTTTGTAATTACAACTAATGTAGATGACCAATTTGAAAAGGCTGGTTTTAATAAAGAAAAAATATTTGCAACACAAGGAAGCTATAAAATGATACAATGCGCAAAAGCTTGTCATAATAAATTATATGATGCTTCAGACATAATAAAAGAAATGATAAAAAATATAAATCAAGATTTGAAAATTCCAAAAGAATTAGTACCAAAATGTCCGGTATGTGGTGGAAACATGGAAGTAAATTTAAGAAAAGATGCTTATTTTGTTCAAGATGATTATTGGTATAAGCAAGATAAAAAGTATGCAGAGTTTTTAGATAAAAATAAAGATAAAAAAGTTTTGTTATTAGAATTGGGTGTGGGATTTAATACTCCAGGAATAATACGATTTCCATTTGAACAGATGACTTATCAAAATAAAAATTGGAATTTATCAAGAATAAATAAAGAAAATGTATCAAATTGGGTTTTAGATATAGATGATAAATTGATTTTAATAAAAGATGATATAGAAACGGTTATTGATAAATTAGGATATAATTTAAACTAATAATATTGTTATAAAAGGAGGAGTAATGTCTTTAAATAGATTATAATAAGTACATAAGATATGGAAAATGCTCTAATTTTGCCCTAAAAAAGAATTGGTATTAGAATAATAAATTATTACAATAAATAAGGCAGATAAGAGGTTGAACTTATTGGTTTTTTAATATATAATCTAAACAAATAATAGTTTCTTTAGATTGTGGAGGTAATATAAAAATGAGTATAGAGGAAACAATTTTCAGCAAAATGAAAATAGATTATAGTAAATTACAAGATTATGGTTTTATAAAGAAAAATGATATATATTTTTTTACAAAACAATTTATGAATAATAGTTTCAGGGCAGAAATTTCAATGACTGATGATGGTAAAATTACTGGGAAAGTATATGATGCAGAATTTGGAGATGAGTATGTTAATTTTAGAATAGAAGATTCGACAGGGGAATTTGTTGGTAAAGTTAGAAAGGAATATGAAAATATTTTAAAAGATATTGCTAAAAATTGTTGCAATAAACTCTATTTTCATTCAAATCAGGCAAATAGAATTACAAATTTGATAATAAAAAAATATGGAAGTGTTCCAGAATTTTTATGGGAAAAGTTTCCAGACTATGGAGTTTTTAGAAACCAAAACAACAACAAATGGTATGGAATTATAATGAACATACTAAGAAATAAAATAGATGTTGGGAATGAAGAAATTGAAATAATTGATTTAAAACTTGTGGAAAATAGAGTAGAAGAACTCTTGCAGCAAAAGGGATTTTATAAAGCTTATCACATGAATAAGAAAAGCTGGATTGCGATTATATTAGATGATACTTTGAAAGATGAAGAAATTATAAAAATAGTAGATGAGAGTTATAAAATAATAGATACCCTTAATGAATAGATCAGCTACTAAGATTTGTAGAGATTATTATGTATAAATATATAATCTTATGAAAGGAACAATTATATAAAAAGAAAAGATTAGATATATTTTTTGAATGAGAGGAATGAATAATGGAAAAAGAAATTATTTTTGTAACACATAATATAGGAAAAATAAAATCAGCAGAAAAATGTTTTAGAAATTTAAAATTTACTACATTTAATTATGAATTAGATGAGCCAAGAAGTGATGATATAAAAGAAATAGCAACTGCAAAAGTAATATTCATTATTTTTACGGAAAACATCCTGGAAATTTATCAGAAAAAATACGAGGATTAGACAGGGCAGAAAAATGGTCAGACTTATGGTATATCTTTAAACCATTAGGTTTTGATAAAACTTTGGCTGAAATGGATTCAGAAGAGAGAGAAAATAGAAGAAAAATTGATGGTTCAGTACAAGCGATGCAAGAATTTGCAAAATGGTATGAAGAACAGTAATCATTCTTACAAATTACAATAAATAGGGAAAGTAATTAAGTTAAAAATTACTTGTCCTTTATGATATAATCGAAACACAAGATAGTAATTTGTCTTTAAAGTTAAAAAATATTTATAGATTTAATAAAAATTATAGACAAAATTAGAATAATAATGTAAAATAACGACTATAGGAAATGATGAAAAGCAGATGTGGTTTTGCCACCTGATTTTACGAATCTTCGTAGGAAGGGTGGTGATGTTTATGGTTAAAGTAATACTATTTTTAATATTGTCTCTAATGTTATCTTTAACATTAAACGTTGCCTTGACAGCAGTTCTGTATAAGAGCTAGGTTGATAAGCAACTACATAAATAATAAAAAACTCACATCTGTAAAAATTTGACGATTTAGATGTGAGTTTTTATATCTATTTCGGCAAAACCACGTTTGTGGATTTGTCATTTCCTATACTCATTATAATTTATTTATGAGTAAAAAGTCAATAAAATGAATAAAATTTACAGGGGAATTTAATCATATTACAAAAATATTACAAGAAATATTCAAAATAATAATATTAACTTTATGATTTTAATATAAGATAGGATGTGAAAAAATGGTATATATAATGAACTATAATTCACCAATCGGAGATATTTTACTAGCTTCAAAGAATGATAAATTAATTGGTTTATGGATAGAAAATCAAAAATACTATTTATCAAATTTTAAAGAAGAGTTACAAGAAGTAGATAATATTAAGATTCTAAATAAAACCAAAAAATGGCTAGATAGATATTTTGGTGGAGAAAAACCAAAAATAGATGAATTAGAAATAGAACCTGTTGGTAGTGAATTTAGAAAAGATGTATGGAAAATATTAATGTGTATTCCTTATGGTGAAGTAATAACTTATAATGATATAGCAAAACAAATAGCAAAAGAAAGAGGAATAAAGAAAATGTCAGCACAAGCAGTGGGTCGGAGCAGTAGGACACAATCCAATCTCAATTATTATTCCATGTCATAGGGTTGTAGGAAGTAATGGAAGTTTAACAGGCTATGGAGGAGGAATAAATAACAAATTGAAACTTTTGGAATTAGAAGGTGTAGATATAAGTAAATATTCTGTACCGAAAAAAGGAACAGCTTTATTATGATAAAAATTCATATAGTAATTTTGGAGGTTAAAATTTATGCAAAAAATATTAATAGTAGAAGATGATAAAAAAATACGAAAAGAATTAGAAACATTTTTAAACAAAAATGGATTTATAGCTAAAAGTTTAGAAAAATTTGATAATACAATACAAGATATATTAGATGAAAAATCAGATTTAGTATTATTAGATATTAATTTACCATATACAGATGGAGAATATGTATGTAAAGAAATAAGAAAAACATCAGATGTGCCAATTATCATGGTAACAAGTAGAGACAATGAGATAGACGAACTAATGAGTTTATATGGCGGAGCTGACCAATATGTAACAAAACCATATAATATTCAAATATTATTAGCAAAAATTAACGGACTGTTGAAAAGAAACCAAAAATCAGAAAAAGGAATACAAAAAATTAACTGTAATGACTTTATTTTAAACATATCTGAAAGAATAATTGAAAAAGATAGTCAAAAGATAGAATTAACAAAAAATGAATATAGTATTTTATATTATTTAAGCATAAATAAAGGAAAAATAGTATCAAGAGATGAAATAATGGACTATCTATGGGAAAGCCAAGAATTTATAGATGACAATACTTTAAGTGTAAATGTAAAAAGATTAAGAGATAAATTAGAAGAATTAGGTCTTATAGATAGAATTGAAACTAGGAGAGGACAAGGGTATTTATTAAAATGAATTTTAAAGATTTCATAAAAGAAAAAATGATATTAATTATTGGAATAGCATTAGCTATTTGTAGTATAGAAATATTATTACTAGCATATCATATTGGAATATTGGTAAGAATATATTGCGCAGTTATAGTGATTTTTGTAGTATCTCTTGCCATTTTAATTGAATATAAAAGGAAAAAACACTATTATAATGAATTAATGAATAATATGAGAGAGTTAAAAGAAAAATATTTAATTTCAGAAATTATAAAAACACCAAATTTTATTGAAGGGAAGATATTAAAAGAAGTTTTGCAAGATACAAGCAAATCAATGCTAGAAAATGTAAATTATTATAAAAATATACAAGAAGAATATAAAGAATATATTGAATTATGGATTCATGAAGTTAAAATACCAATTGCAGCTAGTAAGTTGATTATAGAAAATAATAAGAACATAGATCAAAAGGATAATCAGAGTTTGCAGTTCACAACACAAGAAACTAGTCGCTTATACAATAAAAATGAAATAATGAGAAGTATAGACGAAGAATTAGACAAAGTAGAAAACTATACAGAACAAGCCTTGTTTTATGCTAGAAGCAATGCAGTAGAAAAAGATTATATAATAGGTAAAACAAACTTAAAAGAGATTGTAAATGGTGCAATTCTAAAAAATAAAACAACATTACTTAATGAAAAGATATCTATAGAACTAAATAACTTAAAATCAGAGGAAGTATATACAGATGGTAAATGGGCTATATTTATTGTAAATCAAATTATACAAAATGCTATTAAATATGCTAAAAAAGAAGATAAGAAGATTATAATCTCTTCAAAAGAGAAAAACGATAAGGTTATTTTATATATTAAAGATAATGGAATAGGAATAAAAAAAGGAGAGATTACTAGGGTATTTGAAAGAGGATTTACAGGAGAAAATGGCAGAATTATTGGCCAAAAGTCTACAGGAATAGGGTTGTATTTATGTAAAAAATTATGTGATAAATTAGGGTTAGGAATAGAATTAAATTCGGAAAAAGATAAAGGAACAGAAGTAAGAATAATTTTTCCAAAAAATAGTTATATGATTTTAAAATAGAAATCATATTCTTTTTTTTTTAACATTAAAGTCTTACAAAAATGTAATATAATTGTAAGATTAATAAATGGCAAAAAAATATATGATATTTTATAATATAACTAGAAAGTCGAAAAACAATTACAATTTTAACTAAGAAAAAGGAGGAAAATTTTATAATGAGTAATGTATTAGAGGTAAAAAACATAGAAAAATACTATGGTAACAAATCAAATTTAACAAAAGCAATAGATGGAATTAGTTTTAATGTAGGAGAAGGAGAATTTGTTGGTATAATGGGGGCATCCGGATCTGGTAAAACAACATTATTAAATTGTATATCAACAATTGATAGAGTAACAGCCGGAAAAATTATAATTAATAACCAAGACATTACAAGATTAAAAGGAAATAAGCTAAATAAGTTTAGAAGAGAAGAATTAGGCTTTATATTTCAAGATTTTAATTTACTAGATACTTTAACTGCTTATGAAAATATTGCACTAGCATTAACAATTCAAAAGGTAAATTCTCATGAAATAGATAAAAAAGTAAAAGAAGTAGCAAAAAAACTTGATATATCAGATATTTTAAATAAATATCCATATCAGATATCAGGAGGACAAAAACAAAGAGTGGCTAGTAGCAGAGCAATTATAACAAACCCTAAAATAGTTCTAGCGGATGAACCAACAGGAGCATTAGACTCAAAATCAGCAAGACAATTACTAGAAACGTTTGAACATTTAAATAAAAATTTAGGAGCAACCATTTTAATGGTTACACATGACGCTTTCACAGCAAGTTATGCAGAAAGAATTATCTTTATAAAAGATGGAAAGATATTTAATGAATTAATTAAAGGTGAAGACACAAGAAAACAATTCTTTGAAAAAATAATTGAGGTGCAAACACTTCTTGGAGGTGATTTGAACGATGTTATTTAAATTATCTATAAGAAATATGAAAAAAAGTTTTAAAGATTATGCAATATATTTTTTAACATTAGTATTAGGAGTAGCAATTTTCTATATGTTTAACTCATTAGATAGTCAACAAGCAATGATAAAAGTATCTACTTCAACAAGAGAAATGATAACTCTATTAGTTGATTTACTTGGAATGATGTCAGTTTTTGTAGCAATCGTATTAGGATTTTTAATTGTATATGCCAATAACTTTTTAGTAAATAGAAGAAAAAGAGAATTTGGAATATATATGACACTTGGTATGGGAAGAAGGCAAATATCAGGAATTATCCTTTTAGAAACTATATTAATTGGAATTTTATCATTAGCAGTTGGTATATTTATAGGTGTATTTGCTTCACAATTTATGTCTATTTTAGTTGCAAAACTATTTGAAGCAGATATGAGCGAATTTACTTTTGTATTTTCAAAAGATGCTTGCATAAAAACATGTATTTATTTTGCAGTTATGTATTTAGCAGTTATTATTTTTAACACACTAACAATTTCAAGATATAAATTAATTAATTTATTAACTGCTATAAGAAAAAATGAAAAAGTAAAAATGAAAAATCCAATTATTTCAATACTTGTATTTCTAATATCAGCTGGAATACTAGGATATGCGTATTGGAGAGTAACAGGCGGAGTATATGAATTAAATACAGCAGATAAATTATTAAAACCTATACTAATGGGCATTATAGGGACAATCGGCATATTTTGGTCATTATCAGGGTTTATATTACGAATGATACAATCAAGTAAAAAAGTATATTTAAAAGGAACAAATATGTTTGTATTAAGGCAATTAAATAATAAAGTTAATACAAATATAATCAGTATGAGTATCATTTGTTTAATGTTATTTATGACAATAAGTGTATTATCTGGAAGTCTATCTATAAAATCGGCATTAGATTCACAACTAGAAGAACTTACACCAGTAGATGTAAATTTATATAAAACAGCATATCTTCCAGAAAGTTATGTGAGTTCATATAGTGGAAAAACAATATATAATACGCAAACACAAATAGAAGATTCAAAACATCCTGTAAGCTATACTTTAGAAACAAATGGCTATGATATGAATACATTAAAAGATGTTGTAGAAGTTCCAATTTATGCAATACCAGAATGGACTTTAAAAACTAGTTTGGGAGATTATTACGAAACAGCTAAAAATCAATTTTCAATGCTAACTTATGATACACCAGAATCAGTTATAAAACTTTCTGATTATAACAAAATAGCTACATTATATGGAGAAGAACAATATAGTTTAAATGATGATGAATATATGGTACTTTGCGATTTTGACCAAATGACCAATTTAAGAAATCAAGCATTAAAAAATAACTCAGATATAGAAATAAATGGCAAAAGATATCATTCAAAATATAATGAATGTAAATATGGATTTATATTTATGTCTTCAAGTAATATGAATGCAGGAATTATATTAGTACCAGATAGTTTTGAGGTACAAAATCAATATACAGAACAATACCTTTTAGTAGCAAACTATAATGCAGATACAGAAGCGGGTAAACAAGAAATAGAAAATACATTAATAGGAAATGGAGACACAGAATTTATTAATAATATAAAAGAAAAAGGAATTAACCTTGATGGAACATCTAAAATTAGTTTAAAAGAAGCAAGTAAAGGATTAGCAACAATTATCATATTTATAGCAATTTATTTAGGAATTGTATTTCTAATTGCAAGTTCAGCAATTTTAGCTTTAAAACAATTAACTGAAAGTTCTGATAACAAACAAAGATATACAATTTTAAGAAAAATAGGTTGTGATGAAAAAATGATAAATAAAGCATTATTTAGGCAGATATTTATTTTCTTTATGTTGCCACTTGTTTTAGCAATAGTACATTCAATATTTGGAATTAAATTTATATTATCAATGCTTGCTGTACTTGCTTCACCAGACGAATTGTTGCCTTCTACTATAGCAACAGCAATTATTATAGGAGTAATTTATGGAATATATTTTTTAGCAACATATTTTGGAAGTAAAAATATTATTAAAGAGGAGGAATAAGTTGAAAAATGAAAAAATTATAATAAAAGATACTAGACTAATTTATATATATATGGTATTCTATTGACGAAATAATTAAAGATAGAATTAAAGGAGAAGTGTATGAAATTAGTCGTTAAAAATCTAAAAAAAAGTTTTGAAAAAAAAGAAGTCTTAAAAGACATAAATTTTGAATTTGAAAAAGGTAAAATTTATGGTTTACTTGGTAGAAATGGAGCAGGAAAAACAACATTTTTTAATTGTTTAAATGAAGATATAGAAATAGATGCAGGAGAATTTTATATAGAAGACAATAATAATAAAAGAAAAATGGAAGCAGAAGACATAGGATATGTATTATCTACTCCAAATGTTCCAGAATTTTTAACAGCAAGAGAATTTTTAAAATTTTTCATAGATATCAATAAAAATAGAATAAAAAATGAGAAAACAATAGATGAATATTTTGGCTTTATGAAGATAGAGCAAGAAGATAGGGATAAATTATTAAAAGATTATTCGCATGGTATGAAAAATAAAATGCAAATGCTTGTTAATATAATAGCAAGTCCAAATGTATTGTTATTAGATGAACCTTTAACATCATTTGATGTAGTTGTTGCAGAAGAAATGAAACAAATGCTAAGAGAAATAAAAAAAGACCATATTATTATATTTTCTACACATATCATGGAATTAGCACTAGATTTATGTGATGAAATTGTTATTTTAAATAAAGGCATGTTAGAAGAAATAGATAAAAATAATTTAGATAATCAACATTTGAAAAATAAAATAATAGAAGCATTAAAAGAAGAGTAAAGTTATAAGATTAATTTCTAATTAAATTTTTACTAGAAAGGGATAAGATTAGTTTGAAATAAAATTACTTTCATAACTATTTGTGCCTTTATAGTAAAGCGAGAAAGGAATGAAATTTAATATGATAGAAACATTTATAACATCCTTTAAATTAAAAAATACATATAGAATAAATAGTATTATTTATTCTATAAAACAACTCCCAATTATTAAAAAAATATTGCCAAATAGTTTATATAAAAATAAAGGATTAAAAATATTTGCAAATATTATAAGTATATTATATGAAATATTAAGTATATTTATTGGAAAAATCATATATATTGTAGCCATGATATTTATGGCATTATCATGGTATAAAACAAATCAATCAGATATGTTTATACATTTATTTACCTTTTTAACACTATGTGGAGGAGTTTTAAACACATATATGTTAAATCCAACAAAAGACAAATATTATGCAATAGTTTTAATGAATATAAATGCAAGAGAATATGGCTTATCTAATTACTATTATCAATTATTAAAACTGATTATTGGCTTTTTACCATTTACAATTTTATTTGGAATGATAACAGAAGTACCCTTGTGGATTCAAATAGTATTACCATTTTTTGTGGTAGCAATAAAGCTAATTGTAATGAATTACAGCATATATTACTTTAAGAAGACAAACAAGGCATCAAATGAAAACTTACCAACAAAATTTGTCTGGGGATTTGTAGGAGTGTGTCTATTATTAGCTTATGGATTACCAGCTATAAATATAGTATTAAACAAGAATATTTTCTTAGTTATATTTATTATTTCAATAATAATAGGAATTTACAGTTTAATAAAAATACATAATTTTAAAGATTATAAAAAGATGTATAAACAAATATTGACAGAAAACAATGTATATATGCAAGAGAAAAATACTGGAACACAAGCTATAAAAAATGTAAGTCTAAAACAAATAGAATTGAATGAAAACTATACAAGTAATAAATCTGGATTTGCATATTTTCATGATTTATTTGTAAAAAGACATAGCAAGATTTTAACAAAAGCAGTAAAAAAACAATCGATTGTTATATTATTTATTTTTATTGCACTAATTATTGGGATTTTGATAAATAACGGACTTAAGGATAGAATAAATAAAATATTAATGGTATATTTGCCATATTTTGTGTTTATCATGTATTGTATAAATAGGAGTTCATCTGTTACCCAAGCAATGTTCATGAATTGCGACTACAGTATGCTTACATATAGAATATATAGAACACCAAAAGTTATACTTGGAATATTTAAAGAAAGATTAAAAACTTTAATAGTAATAAATCTATTACCAGCAACACTAATAGGATTAGGATTAGCTTTATTACTATACTTATCTGGTGGAACAAATAATTCATTAAATTATGCTATTTTGATAATATCTATAATAGCAATGAGTGTATTTTTTTCAGTCCACTATTTAGTAATGTACTATTTACTTCAACCTTATAATGTTAGCACAGAAATGAAAAGTAGTACATATACAGTGGTACAAGGAATAACTTATTTTGTATGTTGGTATATGATACAAATACAACTACCTACATTTTCTTTTGGAATAGCAACAATTGTTTTTTGCATACTTTATTCTTTGATTTCATTGTTTGTGGCATATAAATATGCACCAAAAACATTTAAGTTAAGAGCATAAACATAAAAAATTTTTAATATTCAAAAAAAAATTTTGTAATTGAATTTATAAGCGACCACACATGTGGAGTGTGTAGCAGTGCTACAACTAAAGAAAGGCAGGTAATACTTGATTTTGATATGTTTTCAGAGATTATAACTTTTAATAAAAAAGGTAGATTTGGAAGAGAAAAACATCAAAATTCAGATGTGAAAGTTAAAGTAGTTGCAGATATGGTAAATGGAAACACATAAATTAAATTTTAGAAAATTGATGAAAGTGTTTGAAATACTAGGAAATTTGAGATTGTATCTATGGCAAGAAAAACATATATAGGTTGAGGTGGTTAGTAGATATGTGAATTTATTAGTTATTTTAATAGTTAGAAAGAATTTATGAAATAAGTTATAGAGAATCTTTATAAATTTAAGTGTTGGTAGATATCTGCTGATGCTTATTTTTTATAGGACGAAAATTTAATGAAATTCGGCTTATAAAAATTTATCGGACGAAAAAATTGAAATTTTCGTCCGATGGAATTTTATATCACGAAAAAAGCGAAAAATTTGTGCTATACATTTGCAAAGCAATTTTAATCTCCAATACAAATAATGTCAAGAGTAAATGAACTTGTTATCACTCGCTCTTGACATTATTTCTATTGGAGATTTTGGGGTAGTTAAGCAAATGTAAAGATATATGTAATATTAAAATATTGGCGATTTCATTGTAAAATTAAGGAATTTATGATATATTATATACAGTAAAGATTAGGAGAATAGAATATGAGAGATTATTATAAATGGTGTGATGAATTACTAAATAATTGGAAACAGAAAGATATAGACAAGATAATTAACTTATTTGATGAAAAAGTGGAGTATTATGAGTCGCCTATAGAAAAAATAAATAACATGAAAAAAATTAGAGAAATATGGGAAGAAATAAAAGGGCAAAACACAAATGATATTGAGTTCAATATACTATGTGAAAATGATGAATGTTGTATAGTTAATTTTATTTTGAAAGATACAATATTATATGACATGATATATCAAATAAAATTAAATAAGAGCAATAAATGTATATTTCTTAAACAATGGTACATGGAGGTATAAATATTAGTGGAAGAAGAATTTAAAGATAGGATTAATCTAAACACTGATTTAAGTACAGTTTCAAAACATATATGTAATATGTATAATTTAGGAGAATATGTATCAGATACGATTATTACAGTTGGGTATGAAGATTTCAATTATATATTAAAGACAACAACAGGAAAATATTGTGTAAAAATATTTCATAAAGAAAGAACAGATACAGATTGTAAAAACTATATTGAGAGAATTGAATTAGCAGAAAAAACAGAAATAAATACACCAAAACTGTATAAAGTAAATAATGAAAGTGAATGTGTAATTGAAATAGAAAATATCAAATATAGATTATGTGTATTTCAGTACATAAATGGTAATAGCTTTTTTGATTTAGGAATTATTCCAAGTGAAGAAGAAATAAAAGAAATTATAAGACAAATGGCGATTATACATAACCAAAAATTAGATTCAGAGTTTATTTATGACAAATGGGCAATTATAAATTTTGCACAAGAGTTTGAGGATAAAAAACAACATTTAAGTGAAAATGATTACACAAGGTTAAATGAATTGATAGTAAAATTTAAAAATATTGATATGCAAAAATTACCACATGCTTTTACACATGGAGATATAATAAGTACAAATGTTATGAAAGATAATAATGGAAAATTATGGATAATAGATTTTGCAGTGTCAAATTATCTTCCTAGAATTATTGATTTAGCTGTAAGTAGTTGTAACTTATGTTTAAACCCAAATGATACTGAAGATACCAAAAACAAGATAAGGATGATATTAAATGAGTATGAGAAATATAATAAATTGACAAGCTATGAAAAAGAAGTATTTCCAATATTATTTGATATTGCAAATGCAATGGGAATTTTACAGTTAAGTCATTTGATGAGTAAAGGAGAAATATCGGAAGAAGATAAATTTTGGTATTATGAAAGTGAAAAAGGATTAGAATTTAGCAACAATGACTTTTGGAGTGATATTTTTGAAAAAACAAAATAACGAAGGTGAATTAAAATATGGAAATTAATCAATTTTCTAAGGAAAAACTAAAAATTAGAAAATGCAATTCGAATGACGTTGATGACATATATAATATTCAAAATATTGTAATAGATAATTTTAAAGAGGAGGAAAAAGGTTATTTTTTACCTTTTAAAAAAGAAACATATTTAAGGATATTAAACAACCCTATAAATGATGGAGAGATATATGGTGCTTTTATAGATAATAAAATGATTGCATGGATTTTTTTATCAGTTTCAAGCAGAATGAAAGAATTAAAGCAAATGATTACAAATATCAAAGGTAATTGTGCTGATATAGATGGAGTTATTGTATTACCAGAGTATAGAGGATATGGATTACAGAAAACATTAGTAAAATATCTTGAAGGAAGGGCTAAAGAAAAAGGAATAAGTAACATTATTGCAGAAGTAACTTTTGGAAATATTTATAGTTTAAGAAATTTAAAAGACTTAGGATATGAGGAACAAACTTGGTATAAAAAAGATGAAAATATAAAAAGATATATTTTATTAAAGAAATTAGGTGAAGCTAAAAGTGAATAATATAATAAAGCCAATGATATTTAACATAGAAGATTTAGAAATGAAAGCTAAAAATGGAGATAGACTTGCGTGCTATATTCTAGGAAGAAGTTATGATAGTCAAGAAAATGGAGCAGAGCAAAGTTTTGAAAAAGCAATGTACTGGTATGAAAAAGGAAAAGACTTAGGAGATCCTCGTTGTGCATATGGAGTTGGTGCTTGCTATCATTTTGGAGATGGAGTGGAACAAGATAAAGAAAAAGCAAAACAGATACATATTGAGGCTTATGAATCACTATTAAGTCTTATAAATGAAGAACAAGAAACACCGAGAAGACAAGCATTTTCAAAATTTTGTTTAGGAGCTTATTACTATTTTGGATTTGGAAATATTGAAAGAGATGAAAAGAAAGCATTTGAATTAATACATGACTGTGCAATACAAGGACATCTTCCAGCAATTTATGATTTAGGAGCAAATTTTTATTATAATGGAGTTGGAACAGAGAAAAATTTAAGATTATCAGAATATTATTTAAAGATGGCAGTGGATGCAGGACTACCAAGAGCAAAGGCTAAGTTTGAAGAATATAAAAGTATATATGATAATGAAATTGAAAAATAGTTTTTTATTATTTAAATAAGGAGAAGAAAATGAGATTTGATTTAATAAAAGTTGATGAAAAAGACAAAAATATAATATATAATTTAATGCAATTATATACATATGAGCTTAGCTTTTTTGAAGATGAGACAGCAACATTTACAATGCTAGATTCTGGATTATATGTAATGAATAAATATGTTGAAAGATACTGGCAAGAAGAAAATAGACATCCATATATATTAAAATGTGATAATGAATTAGCAGGTTTTGTTTTACATAGATTTAATGAAGAAAATATGAACGAAATAGCTGAATTTTTTATTCTTAACAAGTATAGAAAAATGGGAGCAGGTACATATATGGCAAATAAAATGTTTGAGTTATATAAAGGAAAATGGGAAGTTAGAACATTATTAAAAAATGAAAGAGCTCAAAAATTTTGGAGAAAGACTATAAAAAATTTTACAAATAATAATTTTGAGGAGAAATATATTAGAAATAATTCAAGGTTAGCATTTTACTTTGAAAGTTAGATTTTAGCACAAATTTTAATTTTGTGCTATTAATTTTTTAAATATTGTTGCCGTTTTTATTCGTAAATGATATAATATTTACGAATGAAAACGGCAAAGGAGAAAATTTATGGATGATATAGAAAAAGTAGAAAAATTATTAAAAAATAATAATGGAGTGATTGAAACATATCAAGTAGAAGATATTGGGATAAATAATAAGATTTTAACAAGGATGATAGAAAAGGGATTGATAGATAGAGTAGCAAGAGGAGTATATATTGGAGCAGATACATTTGAAGATAATTATTTTATCACACAAGCAATTTGTAAAAAAGGGATATTCTCTCATGAGACAGCTTTGTATTTTCATGATTTATGTGATAGAACTCCCATAAAATATCAATTGACTATACCTAGTTACTATAATACTAAATTACTAAAAGATAGAAACTATCAATTTTTCTATTTAAAAGATGAATTATATGAATTAGGAATAATAGAAATGAATACACCATATGGAAACAAAGTTAAAGTTTATGATTTAGAGAGAACAATATGTGACATTATCAGAAATAAGAAAAAAATAGAAATTGCCTTATTTACAGATGCGATGAAAAGATATGCTGAAAGAAAAGATAGAAACTCTATTAAACTACACAAATATGCAAAATTATTTAATATTGAAGATGAAGTAAGAAAATACTTGGAGGTGTTATTGTGATAGCAAAAAATAGAGCACAATTAAAAGCATGGATAAAGAATATGTCAGATAAAGTAGATGTGAATGAAAACATTATTTTACAAAACTATATGCTAGAAAGACTATTGGAAAGAATTTCGGTATCAAAATACAAATATAAATTTGTATTAAAAGGAGGAATGTTAATAACAGCAATAGTTGGAATAGACATGAGAAATACTCTTGATATGGATGCAACGATAAAAGGATTTGATTTAGAAAAGGATAATCTTGAAAATATCTTAAATGAAATTTTTAATATAGATTTAGATGATGGAGTAGCATTTGAATTTAGAAGTATAAAAGAAATAAGACAAGAAGATGAATATGGAGGATACAGAGTAGCTTTAGATGCTAAATTTGATAAGTTAGTTGTACCAATGAAATTAGATATAACAACAGGAGATGTAATTGTTCCAAAAGAAGTAAATTATAAGTTCGATTTAATGTTTGAAAATCGTTCAATAGAAATATTAGCATATAATATGGAAACAGTAATAGCTGATAAATTTGAAACAATTATATCAAGAAATATAGATACTACAAGAGCGAGAGATTTTTATGATATTTATATATTATGGACTACTCAACAACAAAATTTTAATAAAGAATTATTAGGACAAGCTATATTGAAGAAATTTGAATATAGAGGTTCAATGGATAAATTAAATAATATAAATGAGATAATGGAAGTTATAAAAGAAAGTGATGTTCTGAAAGAGCATTGGAAGAATTATCAATCTAAATTTAGTTATGCAGAAGATATTAATTATGAAGATACGATGGGAGTATTAGAAGAAATAAAGAATGAATTAAAAAAATAATCTAATAACTACATACATAGAATAATTAAATGAATATATGAAAATGGGAGCAAAATATGGAAGATTCTAATGGTAAATTAAAAAAAATAAGAAGATTTATTTTAAATAAAAATTATAAAATAAAAGAATTTTTAAAATGGTATAAAATATATGATAATAAAAAATATTTTGTAGTTAAACAAAAAATTATGAATTTTTTAATGATTATTTTTATGTTTAGTATAGTTATATTTAGTATGTTTGTAATTTTTTATGCTATTAATGATTACAAAATTGAAAATATATTAGACTTGAATAAAGAATTTAACATTGATTCAAATGATATATTAGTAGCTCAAATTAGTAATACATTGATAATAATTTCAGTAATATCTTTATTATCTGGGTTGTCTGAAAGTTATATATTGGGAAAAAAACATATTAATGTTATTTTCCCTAACAATAGTTTTTTATCATTGCTAAAAATTTTTATAATTTTAGTTCTCCTATTATTTGTAAATATTATACAATGCCTAAAAGGCAGTAGTCAAATACTAATATTAATAAATTTTTTGCTTTCTCTTGTAGTTATATTTTATATGTGTATTAAAATGATTTGGTTTTACACTCATAAAAATTGGTTTGGAAACAGTTTACTATGTATGTATTTAGAGAAACAAAAGAAGCATATAAAAAAGGCGATTCCTCTAAATAGCCATGGGTGCAAAGATATCACAGACTTAAAGAATCAAACATTAGTATTAATACAAAAAAATGATAATGATTATAATTATAATATTCACAACATAATGAATCTTATAGATTTAACTTTATTTAATAACAAAAAAATTCTTCAAGAATATTATACAGAAATGATTTTTAGAAGTGATTTGATTAGTGCTATACATGAAATAGTTTCGCATTTGATTTTATATAATAAACATATAGAGGCTGCAAATATATATTGTAAACTTTATACAATGTTTGCTTATTATGAATTTGTGCCTGTTCATGATGATTATAAAATGCAAAATATTGCAAATTTAATAGATAAAATAAAATATATTCAAACTGAAAGTCAAGAAAAAGAATATATAAATCTTGTATGGAGAATTATTAAATTAGATATGTATTTAATTTTTCTATATGAAAATGTTATAGATTTTAGCTATTGTAGATTATATAAATATGATTCTATATATATGTTTACTAGTAATAGATATTTAGAATCTGTATATACATGTGTTATTGAAAATAAGAATTTAACTAAAAATGAAAAGTACAGAGTACTAGAAGAATTATACGATAATATTAGATTAATGGAACATAGGGAAAAATTTCCAGATAGAAGTATTAATGATTTTCTGCAAAGAAAAAATATACATGAAGAAGAAATATTTATACCATATCTTATAAAGGGTGAACCAATCATTATAATGTTTTTAAAAATGATTGAAAACAATGATATTAGATCAATAAAAATATTTAGGACAATGAATTTATCAAAAGAATTTATGGATTATATAATTATGAGTATTACATTATCTATAATAACTATAATAAGCAAGAATAACATTAGAGAATATGTTGATGATTTAAATATAGACATTGATAAAATAAATTATATTTTCAAAGAAACGAGATTTCACAAAATAACATTAGATAGTGATGAACTAAATAATTTATATAAATTATTTAATGAAAACTATTTCTATAAGAAGAAAAGAGCATACTCATTAAGACCTAGATTAGAAACAACAGAAAATGCATTAAAAAACTATTTTTATTTCTTATATAAAGATATAGATAAATTAGGGGAATTTTATAAATTAGAAAATTGTAGAAACTTTATTCCAGATGAAAGTTTACAAGATAGTATTAAGAACTTGGGTGTTGTAAATAAAACTACATCAGAATCTAATACTAATTAAAGGATATAAAGTGAACACTAAAGGCAGGATAGCGTGCATCACGCAACGCATATACACATTGAAGGTCAAGCTTTCAAGAGTTAATAAAAGAACAAAAATTTTAAGCAAATTTGATGCAAAAATTCACCGAATGAATGACTAAAAAATCTCTTTTAGAGTGTGAAAGTTCACTAAATGAACGAAAGATAAGTAATTTTTAAGAAAAAGTTCACCAAGTGTACTAAATTTTATGAAATAATTTATAATTAGTTCACTAAGTGTACTAAAAATTGATATAATAAAAAACTAAGTACACCGAGTGAACTCAAAAATAATAAAGTAAAAAATAATTAAAAAAATTTTTACACAAGTTCACTTAGTGTACTAACTAAAAAATCAACACTTTATCAATTAAAATAGAAAAAAGGGAAAAAAACGGGAATTGAACTTTATAGAACATCATAATATAATCGTATTATCAAAAAATGTCAGACAAAGAAGTCAGTCGAAGCTAGCCGACTGGCTTTTTCTATTGCTCTTTTTTGAAATTTTATTTAAGCAAGGGAGAATTTTTATGTTGTACGAAGTAAAATTTGATAATACGAAAAATGTAAAACTAAATGAAAATATTTTTAATTGTAGCATTAAAATAGCAATTCTAAATAAAACATATAATGCAGGACTAATTAAAGAGGAAAGATATTTAGAACTAAAACAAAATATTTTAAAAGAATATGATTTAACTCATATAGGTATTTAAAAATATAAGATTTTAATATATAATACAAACATAAAGATTCTCTATGCTTGAGAAAGAGAGGTTAATTTTGAAAGTACAAGTAATAGAGAAGAAAAAAGGAAGAATTAATAGAACAACAGGAGAAGTTATAAAAGGCAATTTAAGAGTATGTGCCTATGCAAGAGTTAGTACAGAAAAAGAAGAACAAATAAATAGTTATAATTCTCAGCTAAAATATTATGAAGAAAAAATAAAATCAAGAAGTGATTGGACTTATGTAGGGATTTATGCAGATGAAGGGATAACAGGAACACTTGACTATAAAAGAGATAACTTTATGAGAATGATGCAAGATGCAACAGAAAACAAATTTGACATGATAATTACAAAATCAATATCAAGATTTGGAAGAAATACAGTAGATACTTTAAAGTATGTAAGATTATTAAAGGAAAAAGGAATCACTATTTATTTTGAAGAAGAAAACATCAATACTTTAGAATTATCTGGCGAAGTAATGCTAACAGTAATGAGTGCAATGGCACAGCAGGAGAGCGAAAATATATCTTCTCATGTAAAACTAGGATTACAGATGAAACAAAAAAGAGGAGAATTAATTGGATATAATGGATGTTTAGGATATGTATATGATAAAGAAACAAAGAAAATATCAGTAAATTATCAAGAAGCAGAAATAGTAAGATATATCTTTGAAAGATACTGTCAAGGAGTAGGTTGCACAACAATTGCAAAAGAACTAACTGCTATGAAATATAAAACACCAACAGGAAAGAAACAATGGCATGACTCAACTATAAGAGGTATTTTGAAAAACGAAAAATACAAAGGAGATGTCTTACAAGGAAAAACATATACAACAGATCCAATCTCACATAGAAGAGTAGTCAATATGGGAGAAGAAAATCAGTATTACATACAAGAACATCATGAACCAATTATTTCAGAAAGAATGTTTAATCAAGCACAAGAAATATTACAAAAGCGAGGAGGAGTACGAGGCTCTGGAAGAAGAAAAGGAAACTTTAGCAGAAAATATCCTTTTAGTAGTAGAATATATTGTGGTTTTTGTGGAAGTTTATTAACAAGAAGAAACTGGCACTCTGGAACAAAAAATAGTATTACGGTATGGCATTGTATGGAATTTGTAAAACATGGAAAAGAAAATTGCCCATATTGTAAAGCAATGAAAGAAAACATTATAGAAGAAGCATTTACAGAAAGTTATAAACTTTTATGTAATAATAACAAAAAACTAATCAAAACATTCTTAAAACAAATGGAAGAAATCATACAAGAAGAAAGTAATGAAAGTTCTATTAAAAAATTAGAAGAAGAAAAACAAACTTTAAAAGAAAAGATAGACAAGTTAATTGATTTAAACTTGAATGGAACAATAACACTTGAAACATTAAAAGATAAAAAGGCAAAATTACAAAACAAGATAAACAAAATAGAAAAAGAGCAAGAACATTTACAACTAGAGTTAGAAGATTCAATTAGTTTAAATCAAGGATTAAACAAGTTTAAAAGTCTATTTAAAGATGATGAAATAATGCCAACATTTGATAAAGATGTTTTTGAATTAATGATAGAAAAAGTTATAATAGGAGAAAAAGAACAAAATGGAGATGTAAATCCAAGAGTAATAACATTTATCCTAAAATCTGGAAACGAAATCAAATGTCAAAAAGATAAAAATCAAGGTAGTTTGCAACAGTCATCATACGAGGTAAGCCAAAACTATCTACAGACTGGGTGTGAGCCATGTGGAGTGTTGCTCGGTGCTATGTCTGAAAGATTCGATACAATAGCCCAATTTACTGCTTTTGAAGATTTTATTAGTTTTGATAGAAAAGGCAAAAATAAGGTTAAAAGAACAGAAAATCATAAAATTAAAGTAACGATAGAAGTTGACATGGTGTGCGGAGTAGTATAATTTCTTGTTGATAATGTCAACGATTTGTCAACGAAAAATAAAAATGTTTGGAGATAAAACTTGAAAGGTAAAGTATGTAATAATTTAATTTGTTATATGCTTTATTTTTTTATTGTTTTATGGTAAAATATGGTCAAAATATAAAAGAATAGAGATAGGGAGAATTTAGATAGAATGGATATTTACGAAGAAATATATAATAAAAATAAAAAATTAATTGATATAGCTATAGAAAAAATGAAAGTATGTGAAAATGATCCTCTACATTTTATAGGTCATACTATTGATGTCGTAAACTATGTAAAAGAATTATTAGAAGAGATACCAGCTAATAAAGAAATATGTATTATAGCTGCATATTGGCATGATGTTGGAAGGTCTGTTACAGATAAAGGACATGAAGAAGAAAGCGGAAGAATTCTAAAAGAAGAAATGGAAAAGTTAAGTTATAGTAATGAAATAATAGAACAATGTTATTCAGCAGTAGTAAATCATAAGAGAAAATGTATTCCTCCAACAGTTGAAGGAAAAATTGTAAGAGATGCAGACAAAATTGCTTATATCGGAAAAAATAGATGGAAAAGATGTATTGAAGAAGAACCAGAGGCGTTAGATGAAATTATAGAAGTATATTTGCCAATCTTAAGAGAAGAACTATTAAGATTAGAATATTCAAAAGAACTATTTGATAGAGATATGAACGCATATGTTAAAGAATATATTGAAACAATAAAGAATAAAAAGGAAGGTAACAATTAATGAGAATAGTTATAATTAGACATGGACAAACAATGGCAAACGTGATAAATGATGAAGGAACAGCTTTATACACAGGAACTTTAGATAATGAATTGACGAGTTTAACAGAATAAGGAAAGAATCAAGCAAGTATTTTAGCAAAAAATGATATTATTAAAAGTATTAAAAAAGTTTATTCTTCAGATTTAATGAGAGCAATACAAACAGCAAAATTAGCTAAACCAGGATATGAACTAAATTTAAGTAAAGATTTAAGAGAAAGATGTTTAGGAATATTTGAAGGAAAAGAAGGATTTATTAGCTTCTAATGAATATAATGAATATATTACAGATGAAAAATTTAATAAATTTAGAACAGATTTCGTACAAAAAGCACCAAAAGGAGAAAACTATACTGATGTTAGTATAAGATGTAAAAGATTTCTTGATTCGTTAGATTTTAATGATGATATAACAATAGGAATATTCTCACATTATCATGCAATAAGGTGCTTATTTTTAAATATGTTTAAGATTGAAC
This sequence comes from uncultured Clostridia bacterium, assembly GCA_944386175.1. Lineage (GTDB taxonomy): Bacteria > Bacillota > Clostridia > TANB77 > CAG-508 > CAG-269. The sequence goes on along the minus strand of CALXAB010000001.1, from coordinate 95,045 downwards.
CAAGAGAAAGAGTATTTGAATTGCAAATACAACATTGTACGCCTTATGTTATTGAAGGGGAAAATATAGATAATTTAAAATTAATATCACATAATTTAAATGATATGTTTAAAAAATAAAAATGTAAGAGGAGGTCTTATCAATGGACAATTTAGAATTTATGAAAAAATTTAGACCAGAGGAACTTTGTATTAAAGAGTTTAAGTATTGGATTGTTTGTGTTAGGCAAAAACAAACAACATTAGGAGATGTAGTTATTTTATTGAAAAGAGAAACACAAAATGTAAGTGGAATGTTACAAGATGAAGGTGCTGAATTTCCAAAAGTAATAAAATGGTATGAAGAACTATGTAGAGACAGGTTTGGAGCAATAAAGTTTAATTATATGATTATGATGATGCATGATCCATTTGTTCATTATCATGCTTTCCCAAGATATGATAAAGTGATAAATTTATTTGATATAGATTGGGAAGATAATAATACTTTAAATAATTTTGCCTCAACAGAGATATTAGATGATGAGTTATTATTTAAAATTAGAGATTATATGAAATAAAAAATTTTATAAGTCCGAAAAAACGGACATTTGAAAAAGAAAGGTGAGAAGATGAGATTACCTACAAGTATAGAAAATATACTAAATGAAAACATTGTAGAAAATGCAAGATTAGAATTAAAGAGAAACTGGAATCCAGAACCAATATTACATACAATTTGTGCTTTTGCAAATGATATAGATAACTGGGGTGGAGGATATATTTTAATAGGTGTTGAAGAAGCAAATGGTAGACCTAAGAAAGATTTTGAAGGGCTACAATTATCTGAAATAGATAAAATTCAAAAAGAATTGCTAACAAAATGTAAAATGATACAGCCAGCCTATACACCAATTGTAGATGTTGCTCAATATAAAGGTAAAAATATACTAGTAGTATGGTGTTTTGGTGGTCAGAATAGACCATACAAATGTCCAACAACACTAGATAAAGATTTTTCAAAAGGATATTCATATTATATTAGAAAAATGTCCAGTACAGTAAAAGCTACAGAAGTAGAGCAAAAAGAATTATATGATATGGCAAGAGTAATACCATTCGATGATAGAATGAATCATGAGGCACAAATTCAAGATTTAAAACTACCACTAATTCAAAATTACTTATATGAGATAAAGAGTGAACTATTAAAAGAATCCGAAACAATGAGTTTTATAGATTTATGTAAAAGTATGAGAATAGTAGATGGAACACCAGAATATATGAAACCTTTAAATGTAGGGTTAATGTTTTTTAATGATGAGCCACAAAAATTCTTTCCATATTCACAAATAGAAGTAGTAGATTTAAGAAACGGTCCAGAAGGTGATGATATGACAGAGCAAATATTTAAAGGACCTATTGATACTATGATAAAAAGTGCTTTAACATATATTAAAAATACTGTTATTATGGAAAAAATTTTAAAGATAGATGGACAAGCGGAGGCTGTAAGATTTTTTAATTATCCATATCAAGCAATAGAAGAAGCATTAGTAAATGCAGTTTATCATAGAGGATATGATGTAAGGGAACCAGTAGAAGTAAGAATAATGGAAGATAGAATTCATATTGTAAGTTATCCAGGACCAGACCGTTCAATAAGCGAAAAATCAATTGAAGATAAAAATATGATAGCAAGAAAATATAGAAATCGTAGAATTGGAGAGTTTTTAAAAGAATTAAAATTAACAGAAGGTAGAAATACAGGTATTCCAAAAATAAAAAGAGCATTGAAAAATAATGGCTCAAAAGAACCAGAGTTTGAAACAAATGAAACAAGAGATTATTTTATTACAACAATATTTATACATGATAGATTTGAAAATGAGATAAAAGACCGACCAACAACCCACCAAGATATCCACCAAGATACCCATCAAGATAAAATATTAGAATTTTGTAGAGAACCAAAAACAACAAAAGAAATAATGGCATATTTAGGATTAAAAGACAGAAGAAATTTCTATTTAAAATACATGAGACCATTATTAGATAGTGGAAAATTGCAAATGACTATACCAGATAAACCAAATACTAAAAATCAAAAATATATTGCAAAAAAATAGAATAATATACTTAAGAATGATGAGGGATTTACGAAAGACTTTATAAGGTAAAAAATGGGGGAATTATATATGAGAGAACATCAACTAATAGACATAGAAAAAATATTAGTAAATCCAGAGAATCCAAGACATACACAAATTATGATAGCGGATGAACTTTTTATAATGCAACAATTGGTGAGAAATTCTAAAGAAGCGAAGGCAATGCATAAGTTAATTAGTGATATTTACACAAATGGTTGGTATCCACAATCAATAGTTACAGTCACTTATGATGAGAAAAAAGAAAAATTTGTGGCATGGGATGGTAATAGAAGATTAACAGCAATGAAAATCTTAAAAAATCCTAAATTGGTAGAATCTTTTAAATACTTTTCATATACACAAATAAGAAGCATATATGCAATGAGTGCAGGAATTCAAGGAGAAGAATATTTTCAAATTCCTTGTTATGTGGCCACTTCATTTGAAGATTGTGCTGGATATATAAGAAATGTACATACAACTGATACAGGAGCTTTAAAATGGGATACAGCTTCAATAAAAAGATTTGAAGATAAAATGGGAGTAAAAAATATATTTTCACAATTACAAGGATTTTGTAAAAAAGCATTTGATGGAGTTGACAATAATTTTTCAGTAAATAAGTTTGAAAAGATTGTTTCTTCAAAAGTTGGTAAAGAATATCTGAATATTTCTTTTAATAACAATGTTTTAATGCCATTGTCTTCAATAAATGAATTAGACAAGAAAGTATTACGAATTGTTCAAGATATTGTAAGTGGTAGGATTACAAGTAACACAATAAAAAATAATGCTAATATAGAAAAATATTTGTATGGCAATATAGAAAATAATGTTAGTGAAAGGTTTGACAGCAAAGATAAAATAAATGAAAATTTAGAAAATAAAAATGAACAAATGAAGATATTTTCTAATGGTAGAGAAGAAAAACATAATAATGCCAATGAAAGTGAAATAGTAAAAAATAAAATAAATGAAAGTATAGCATTTAATAAAATCAGATTAACAAGAAAAGACAATAGTATTTTATTTAAAAATATTAATTGTAGCAAACTAAAATATAGTAATGATAGAGCTAAAGGGATTAAAAATCTATGCTATGAAATTCAGCATTTATCATTTGGAAATTTATATAAAAATTACCCAATATCATATTGCTTTTTAATCCGCTCATTATTAGAACAATCAAGCATCTATTTTTTAATAAACAAAGGAAAATGGGAAAAATGGAAATCTGCAAATAATAATTTGGACTTGAGATTAGAGAAGATTATAAATAAAATATCAATAGATAAACAAAATCTTATTGATGACGATACTATTTCAAGAGCATGGGAGACATGTTTTAATAATGAAGGAATGAAAAACTATTTAGATTTAGTAATTCATCACCCTTATAAAGTTATTGCTAATGTAGATGCAATAAAAACAATTTCAGATATGGGAATATTTGCAATAATTCAATTTTTTATAAATAGTTAAAATCCTTTTAGAAAAGTATAATGTGCTTTATAAAAACAAGTCAAGGTTTAAATAAATGTGCTATCGCACAACCTTGACTTATTTTTAAAAGCACATTGTTTTTCGATTAAGAGGATTTAAGGATAAGTATATTTAATTAAGTAGAATAAGTACATTTTAAGAGCAAAATACCTCATTGAAAATGAGGGCAGGATAGCATTCTTAACAAAATGCCTATACATATTGAAGGACAAGCCTTCAAGAGTTAATAAAAAAACAAAAATTTTATGCAAATATGATGTAAAAATTCACTCGGTGAACTGGCTCAAACCCGCTATTCTTCGTTCAAAATTAAAAATGGTGAATTAAAAAATTAAAAAAATTCACTTATTTTGGGAAAAAGTTCACCAAGTGTACTTGATATTGAATAATATTTTTGAATTTAGTTCACTAAGTGAATGTGAAAATAAAACAAAATTTACAAATACACTTAGTGAACTTTTGTTATATTTTTCTAGTACACCAAGTGAACTGCAATTTAAAATTATACAATTTTTAGTTTACTTAGTGTACTTATAAAATTAGATACTAGAATTATATCAAAAATAGAAAAGAGGGAATAAAAATGGAATTGACTATATAAAAACACGATAATATAATGGTAGTATGAAAGAGAAAGAGCAAAGGGATTAGAAAGATTCTAGTTTCTTTGTTCTTTTTCTTTTCAAATTTAAAGAAAAGGAGCAATTTCATGCTACATAATTATAAAATAGAAGTAGATAACTCTAAACAACTAAAAGATAATAATATGCTAGACTGTAGCATGGAATTATTGTTTTTAAATAATTTGTTTAGAGAAAACTTAATACTAGATTCAGAATATATTGAAATAAAAAGAAAAATCTTAAAAGATTATAAACTTTTGTAAGAACAATTTACTTTTTATCTAAAAAATGATATAAGATAATTGAGCCTTAACGAAATCAAAGATTTCTAGGCTCAAATGCCACGAGCTAAAGCTCGGGCAAATATAGGTAAATTAACCTTGTTTTATAGAAAAGATGCATTAAAATGCACTTTTCTATAAAATAAAATTATTAAGTTTTATCTCTAGGCGGAACGGAGGAAAGATGGAAATTCAAGTCATAGAGAAAACAAACGGAAGAATTAACAGAGTAACAGGTACAACAATCAAAGAAAGATTAAGAGTATGTGCATATTGTAGAGTTAGTACAGGAAATAAAGAACAATTAAATAGTTACCAATCACAATTAAAGTATTATGATGAAAAAATCAATAGCAAATCTGAATGGCAATTTGCAGGAATATATGCAGATGAATCTATAAGTGGCACATTAGATTTTAAAAGAACAGACTTTATGAAAATGATAACAGATGGAATGTCTGGAAAATTTGATATGATTTTAACAAAATCCATATCAAGATTTGCTAGAAACACATTAGATACTTTAAAATATGTAAGAATGCTAAAAGAAAAGAACATTGCAGTTTTATTTGAAGAAGAAAATCTAAATACTCTATCAGGAACAGGAGAAATGCTACTAACAGTATTAAGTGCTATGGCACAACAAGAAAGTGAGAACATATCTTCACATGTATTGCTTGGACTAAAAATGAAGAAAGACAGGGGAGAGTTAATTGGCTATAATGGTTGTTACGGTTATAACTATGATTTAATAACAAAACAGATAACTATAAATGAGGAACAAGCAGAAGTTATAAAATATATATTTGAAAGATATGTAGACGGAATAGGTTCAAGTACAATAGCAAAAGAACTAAAAGCAAAAGGCATTAAATCCCCAAAAGGTAATGATAATTGGAACGAATCAACAATAAGAGGAATACTAAAAAATGAAAAATATATTGGAGATGTGCTAATGGGAAAAACATTTACAATAGATCCAATATCACATAAAAGATTAAGCAATTTAGGAGAAGCAGAAAAGCATTATATAAAAGAACATCATGAGCCAATTATTAGTAAAGAGTTATTTGATAGAGTACAAGAAATAAGAATAAAACGAGTAGGAACAAGAGAAACAGGAAGAAGAAATAATAACTATAGTAAGAAATATGCTTTTAGTAGTAAATTATATTGTGGATTTTGTGGTAGCTTACTTACAAGAAGAAACTGGAACTCAAAAAGAAAATATGAAAAAGCAGTATGGCAATGTATCAAAAGAGCAAAACATGGAAAAGAAGAATGCCCATACTGTAAAGCAATACCAGAAGAAATACTAGAAGATTGTTTTGTACAAGGATATAGAATACTCTGTAACAACAATAAAAAAGTAGTAGAAGATTTTTTAGAAAAAATAGAAAATGTCTTAAAAGAAAATACTACAGAAACAGTAGTAAATAAGCTAGAAAAAGACAAAGAGAAAATAAACAAGAAACTTAATAATCTATTAGAACTAAACTTAGAAGGCAGAATAAATAAAGAACAATATACTTTAAAATATGATGAGCTAAACATAGAACTATTAAAAGTAGAACAGAAAATACAAAACCTACTAAAAGACACAAACAGAAATGAAAGTATTAAACATAGATTAAACAAGTTTAAAGGTTTATTTAAAGATATGGAAATAATGAAAAATTTTGATAAAGATATTTTTGAATGTATAATAGAGAAAGTAATAATTGGGGAAACATTAGAAAATGGTACAATAAATCCATATACAATAAGGTTTATTTGTAAAAACGGAACAGAAATAAATTGTAAAGACAATTTTACTGCAACAGGAGATAAACAACATTTAAAACTTACTGCAACCAGAGATGACCAACACATGTGGAATGTGTGGCAGTGCTACAACTAAAACAGGACAGGTAATACTTGAATTTGATATGTTTTCAGAGATTATAACTTTCGAGAAAAAAGGAAGATATGGAAGAGAAAAACATCAAAATTCAGATGTGAAAGTTAAAGTAGTTGCAGATGTGGTAAGTGGAAACACATAAATTAAATTTTAGAAAATTGATAGAAGTGTTTGAAATACTAGGGAATTTGAGATTGTGTCTATGATAAGCATGACATATATAGGTTGTGTTTAATTGTAGATATGTAAAATTATCAGTTATTTCAATTGCTAGAAAGAATTTATGAAATAAGTAATAGAGAATCTTTATAAATTTAAGTGTCGGTAGATATGTACTGATACTTATTTTTTGCCTCATACATTTGCAGGGTAAATTTAATCTGCAATAAAAATAATATCAAGAGTAAATAAACTCATTATCACTCGCTCTTGACATTATTTCTATTGCGGATTTTTTCATAATTAAGCAAATGTAAGGATAAATATATTTTGAAACTTTATAATTTTATTGAGAAAGAAATAAAATTATGATAGAATATGAAAAGTAATATAAAAATATAATAAATATTGGAGAAAAAATATAAATGAGATGGGTATTAAAATTTATTAAAGAATATAATTTTAGATATTGGATTTCAAATTTAATGATAATATTAGGTGGAGGAATTTCTAAAATATTACCAGTTATACTATTAGGAGAAATAATAGATAAAGGTATATATGAGAGTAATTTTTCTATTATTCCATACCTTTTTATTATATCTATTAGTATGTATTTTATAGGTAGGCTGATAACTTATTTTGGAATATTAATAATGGATCATGTTAGATTTAATTTAGCACATAAGTTAAAAGTTGAATGTTATAAAAAATTGAATGAATTAAATCAAGATTTTTACGAAGAAAAAACTTTGGGAGAAATAAGCACGCTTTTAACAACAGATAATAGCATTATTCATCATAATATGTGTTTTGTGATAAAACAATCTATAAGCATGTTAACTACTAGTATTTTAACTACAATTTACTGCCTATATATAAACCCAATTTTAACACTAATTATTTTAATACCTACTCCTATAATTGCAGTTATATCTAAAAAACATATAAAAAAATCAAAGGAATTATATAAAGATCAAAGAGAAAGTTTGTCAAACCTAAATAATTATATACAAGAAAATATAGAAGGAAATAGATTAATCAAAACATTTGCAACAGAACAAAAAGAAATAGATAACTTTAAAGTAAAGAATAGAAATTTGAAAAATAAGAATTTAGAAATACAAAATATGAATATCTCTTATGACAATATAGTCACATTTTTATCATATTGTATGCAAATATTATTAACTTTATTTGGGGGAATATTTGTTATAAAAGGTTACACGACAATGGGACAATTTATTATTATTAATTCTTTTATAGGCACTATAAGAAAACCGTTTATAGAATTAAGTGGTTTTATAAATGAATGGCAACAATTTAGAGTATCTGTATCAAAAGTAAGAAAATTATTAGAAACTGAACCTAAAATAAAAGATAAAGGAAGTTTAATATTAAATAATTGGGAAAATATTATTTTTAAAGGGGTTAATGTCAAACTTAATAATAGGAAAGTTATAAAAAATATTAATTTAGATTTAAAGCCCAATAAGACTTATGCATTTATTGGAGAAATAGGGAGTGGAAAATCTACTATTGGAAAACTGATGTTAAGACTGATAGAATGTTCAAGTGGAAAGATAGAAATAGACGATAATTTAATAAATACATATACATTAAAATCATTAAGAAAAAATATCGGTTATGTTTCTCAAACTCCTTTTCTGTTTTCTGATACTATTTCCAATAATGTTAGTTTTGGAAATGAAGATTTAAAAGAAGAAGAAATAAAAAAATGTTTAAAATTGGCTAAAGCTGATTATGTATTTGATTTACCAGAGGATATTAATACAATAATAGGAGAAAATGGAGTGAGTTTATCAGGAGGTGAAAAACAGCGTTTATCTTTGGCAAGAGCATTAGCTAAGAGACCTAGTATATTAATATTAGATGATATAACTTCCGCACTAGATTTTGAAACTGAATTAGAAGTTACTGAAAATATTAATAATTTGAAATATAGATGTACAAAAATTATAATTGCACAAAAAATTCTTTCTGTAAAAAATGCTGATGTCATATTTGTAATGAAAAACGGAGAAATCATAGAGAGTGGTTCACATGAAGAATTATTGAATAAGAATGGAGAATATAAAGAAATTTATGATATTCAAGTAAATAATATGGAGGAATGTATATGAGTGTAAACAAATATGACCAAGATGAAAAAAATACTTCATTCAGTCTTTCTAATTATAAAAGAGGTTTAACATACATAAAAAAATATAAATCAAAATTGATTATTATATTTATTTTAAATTGTATATCTATTATAGCTACTTTATTTATCACTAAAATACTACAATATGTAATCGATGATGTTATTCCTAATAGCGATTATGAAAAATTGTTTATCATAATATTATTAGCATTATTTTTAGTATTATTGTCTATTATTGTAACTAAAGTGTATAAAAAAATGTTGGCTAAAGTAAATCAAAATATTGTAGAAGATATAAAAAATGATTTGTTTTCACATATTCAGTATTTATCAGTTAATTATTACGACACAAGACCTCATGGAAAAATACTAGTTAGACTAACAGAATATGCAGAAGATGTTTCTACTCTAATTACAGATAAATTAGTAACAACATTTTTAAACATATTTAATATGCTTATTATTCTGATATTTATGTTTTTAACAAGTGTGAAACTAACATTAATCGCATTAGTTGGAATAGTAATACTTATTTTTATATTTGCTTCAACAGCTAAGATAAAGAGAAAAAATAAATTACTAATTAATAATAAAAATTCTAATACTAATGCATATCTATTAGAAACATTAAAAGGAATGCAAATAACCCAAGCATTTAATAGAGAAGAAAAGAATGAAGATATATTTAATGATTTAAGTAGAAGTTGGAAAGATGCAAGTTGCAAACAAATAAAATTTGGCAATATTGGATGGTGTAGTGTACAAACAATGTCACATTGGGTAACTGCAACAATATATTTTGTAGGAGCGATGTTTTTATATCCAACTACATCAGTTGGAACTATTGTTGCTATGGGAAGTTATTCATCTAACTTTTGGCAACCTATAGAAGACTTATTTAAAACATTAGATGATTTTATTAATTCAATTACATATTTAGAGAGAATATTTGAAACAATGGATGAAAAAATAGATATAAAAGATAAAATAGATGCTAAAGACATCAAAATAAAAGGTGAAATAGAATTTAAAAATGTTAGTTTTTCTTATATAGAAAATAATAAAGTTTTAAATAATATATCTTTTAAAGTAAAACCGCAAGAAAAAGTAGCTATTGTAGGTAGTACAGGAAGTGGAAAAACCACTATTACAAATCTAATTGGAAGATTTTATGATATAGATTCAGGAAATATTTTTATTGATGGAGAAGATGTTAGAAATATAAAACTAAATAGACTTAGAAAACAGATAGCTATTATGCAACAAGAAAATTACTTATTTAGTACAAGCATTATGAAAAATTTAAAATATGGAAATGAAAATATAACTGATGATAAAGTAATAGAAATATGTAAAAGATTGAATGTACATAATTGGATAATGAGTTTAGAAGATGGATACAATACAAAATTAAGTAGTAATGGAAAAAATCTATCAGATGGAGAAAAACAGGTATTATGCTATATAAGAACAATTATTAATAACCCTAAAATATTAATCTTCGATGAAGCAACAAGTAAGATTGATGTAAAAACAGAAAAAATGCTACAAAATCTAACAAAAGAAATGGTTAAAAATAAAACTGTAATAACGATTGCTCATAGATTATCTACAATAGTGGATAGTGACAGAATATTTTTTATTAAAGATAAAGAAATAGTAGAATATGGAACTCATGAAGAATTAATGAGCATAAAAGGAAATTATTATAAATTATATATGAGTCAACAAAAAGTAATTAATATATGATAAAAAACAATACTAAAGGCAGGAAAGCGAGTGTGCACACATCGCCTATACACATTGAAGGACAAGCCTTCAAGAGTTAACAAAAGAACAAAAATTTTAAGCAAATTTGATGCGGAAATTCACCGAATGAACAGCTAAAAAATGCCTTTGAGAGTGCAAAAGTTCACTAAATGAACGAAAAATAAGTGATTTTTAAGAAAAAGTTCACCAAGTGTACTTGAAAGTTAGTTTTTTATTCACTAAGTGAACTAAGGTTTTTAAATACAAAACAAAAAGTACACTAAGTGAACTCAAAAATAATAAAGTAAAAAATAATTAAAAAAATTTTTACACAAGTTTACTTAGTGTACTAACTAAAAAGTCAACGCTTTATCAATTAAAATAGAAAAAAGGGAAAAAAACGGGAATTGAACTTTATAGAACAGCATAATATAATTGTATTATCAAAAAATGTAAGACAAAGAAGTCAGTCTAGCTAGCCGGCTGGCTTTTTTGTCGCTCTTTTTTGAAATTTAATTCAAGCAGAGGAGGATTTTTATGTTGTACGAAGTAAAATTTGATAATACGAAAAATGTAAAACTAAATGAAAATATTTTTAATTGTAGCATTAAAATAGCAATTCTAAATAAAACATATAATGCAGGATTAATTAAAGAGAAAAGATATTTAGAACTAAAACAAAATATTTTAAAAGAATATAATTTAATCCACATAGGTATTTAAAAATATAAAATTTTAGTATATAATACAAACATAAAGATTCTCTATGCTTGAGAAAGAGAGGTTAAATTTGAAAGTACAAGTAATAGAGAAGAAAAAAGGAAGAATTAATAGAACAACAGGAGAAGTTATAAAAGGTAATTTAAGAGTATGTGCTTATGCAAGAGTTAGCACAGAAAAAGAAGAACAATTAAAAAAAGATATAATAGAACCAACTATAAGAGGTATGAAAAAAGAAAATATGGAATATAACTATATTTTATATATAGGAATAATGGTTACCGAAGATAAAAAAGTATATGTATTAGAATATAATACAAGAACAGGTAATCCAGAGTGGTTAGCTTTATTAGGGTTACTGAATAAACCTTTTATAGATATAATAAATTTCTTTTATGAAGATGTAGAAAAGATAAATAATTGTTGGAAAAAAGACTGCTTTTCTATAGCAATGTATGGATTTTCAGCAGGATATCCAGAAGTAGAAAGAAGTAGTTTTGATGAACCAATTTTAGGTATGAACAAAGTAAAAAATACAACAGATATTATAGGGGAACATATAATATCAAAAAATAATATACTATATCCTTCAGGAGGTAGAGTATTTGCATTAAGAAGAGTAGGAAAAGATTTTAATAAAGTCAAAGAAAATATAATAAAAGATTTTCATAAAATAAAAATGGATGGACTATATTTTAGATATGATATAAGGGAATTTTAATAATGTAACATATAAAAATTATAAATACTATATAAATAATTAAATATAAAATAATAATTTATATTAAAATTATTAAAGCATATTGTATCAAAAGTATTGATATAATGTGCTTTTTTAGGTGAAAAAATTATGTAAATAATTGACAAATTTAGTAAAATACAGTATAATAATTGCGAAGAATGTTCATATAGACTAAGGAAAATTAAAAGTATGATTTTCCATGATTTTCAGAAAGGAGTAATTTTATGAGCAGAAATTTTGAAAACTTAAAGGGGACTTATGATTATTTGCCGGAAAAACAAATTATCCGGGAAAAAATCAAAAGTGTATTGCAAAGCATCTTTGTAAAGTACGGATTTTCACCAGTCGAAACACCAATTCTTTGTATGTATGACTTATTGGCATCTAAATATTCAGAAGGTGCAGATATTCTGAACGAGATGTACAAATTGAGTGATCAAGGAAAAAGAAAACTGGGTTTAAGGTATGATTTGACAATCACTTTTTCTAAATTGATTAGTTCAAATAAAGGAGTTACCTTACCCTTTAAACGGTATGAGATTGGAAAAGTTTTTAGAGATGGTCCAGTTAAGGTAGGTAGAAACAGAGAATTTACCCAATGCGATGTTGATGTTGTTGGAGTTAAAAGTGTTTTAGCAGAAGCAGAATACATGACAATGACAAGCGAAGCATATAAAGAGCTAGGACTTGACATTGAAATAGAATTCAACAACAGAAAGCTATTGAGTGGTATCATCTTCTCTATTTTTGGTGATGTTTCGGAAGAAATATTAAGAAAATCAATCATGTTGATTGATAAGTTTGCCAAACTCACAGAGGAAGAATTATTTGAAGAGTTTGCAGCTATTGGTATTGATGCCAATAAAGTGGAGGCATTGAAAAATGTTCTAAACTCTGATTATGTAACATTAAAAAGATTATTATCAGTATATGATAATGAAATGATTGCCGAAGGGATAAAAGAAATTGATGCATTATATGATTATCTGTCAGGAACAGAGGCCGAAAAATGCATGAAATTTGCTCCTTATTTGGCAAGAGGGATTGATATATATACTGGTACAGTTTGGGAGATTTTCCTGAAAGACAGAAAAGTTGGTGTACAAGATTTCAACATGAGCATAGGAGGAGGAGGCAGATACGATAAAATTATTACAACATTCATTGATGATGGAAATGAATATCCAGCAGTTGGAATGTCTTTTGGATTAGATGTTATATATGAAATTTTAGTCTTAAAGAATTCTGACAAAAAGTTTTCTACCGTTGATTTGTTTGTGATTCCAATGGGAACAGAAGAACAGACATTTAAGTTTGTTACTAAAATGCGTGAAGTTGGAATCAAAACAGAAATGGAAAAAAAGACTCAGAAACTGAAAAAAAGTATGAATTATGCCAACAAAATGAACATTCCTTACGTTATTATTATTGGGGAAGATGAAATCAAACAGCAAAAAATCCAAGTCAAGGATATGGAAACTGGAAACAATCGAGAGTTCGGTATCTTTGACTATGAAGGGATTATGCAATTTATCGAAACTAATAATAAGGACTGAAAATCATAGGGAGCTGTGTATAATGCATGGCTTCCTAAAATTTTAATTGAAAAATATAAGTGTATGTGATAAAATAAATAAAATAAATAGTAGGAGGTAAATCTATATGTCAAAATTTGAAAGTAGAAAAAGAAGAGAAAGGTCACGGTTTGATACGGAATGGATTAAGTTCAAAGTAAAAGTAGCATTAGTATTTTTCAAGAAAGTTCAGATTGAAAAAGAAAAAAGGGATGTAGATGTTGCTATGGAAAGAGAACTAACAAGCTGGGCAAATGGTAATGGGCTGAAAATTTCTATTAAAACAATAGAAAAGCCAATTAATATTAGGGGGCATTCTTATTATCAAATTGATGCAAAGCGACATTATGCAATTATATCTTTCTCTAAGTAAAATCTAAAGCATGCTATAATCATAATTGGTTATAGCATGTTAAAAAAAATGAATTTTGTACTTGACATATATAAAAAAATAATGTATTATAATTAAAAATAAGAAAAAAGAGGAATAAAAATGAAGAATATAACTAAAAATATAAATAAAGTGCATCATCATTTTTAAACTTGTGTCTAATATAATGTATAGGCACAAGTCGATTTTGATGTGCCTATATAAAAATATAAAGCTATATAGGTAGATAATATTCATAGAAAGATATTATTTAACTATATAGCTTTTTAATGTGAAAGGAGAATTTTTATGGAATTATACAAATTTTCAATACCAGAAGAAAGTAGTGGGGTAATTACTGAGAATGTTAATAAATTAAGAAATTTTGAAAGTAAATTGAGAAAGATATTCTATGATGAAAAATATATAGAAATGCTGATGCCAACATTTGAATATGTGGAATTATATAAAAGTGTATATAAGAATTTAGATGAGAGTACTTTATTCAAATATATAAATAAAGAAGGAAAAGATGTTGCTTTAAGATGGGATTTTACAGTTCCAATAGCTAGATACTATGTATCACAAAAAAAAGATGAAATAAAAAGGTATTGCTATTTTGGAAAAGTATATAGAAAAGAAAAGGAACATAAAGGAAAGAATAGCGAAATATACCAAGTAGGGATAGAATTAATTGGAAAAAAAGCAATAGAAGGAGATGTAGAGTGTATATCATTATTACAAAAATCTTTACCACTTTTTGGATTAAAGGATTTAAAGATAGAACTTGGTTCAGCTAGTTTTTATAATAGATTATGCCAAATAGTTGGATCTGAAAAAAAGAAAGAGTTTTCGCAGCTATTACTACAAAAAAATATAAGTGGATTAAAAAAATTTTGTGATAAATATAATATAGATAAAAATATAAGCAATTTTTTAATATCTTTACCAAGACTTAATGGAAATATAGAAATATTAGTAAGAACCATAGAAAAATTAAGAGATAATGAATTAAAGAATAGTCTAATAGAATTGAAAGAATTGTATGAAACCATGAATATGAAACAACAAGATTTGTTTGATTTGGCTTGTGTTCCTAATATGGAATATTATACAGGAATTATATTTAAAGTATATAGTAAATTTGTAGAAGAACCTATAATAAGTGGTGGAAGATATGACAAATTATATAACAATTTCGGAAAGGATGTACCAGCCATAGGAATGGCTTATTATATGGATAATATATTAAAAGCAGTAGAAAGAGCAGGTGAACAAAATGTTAAAGATAGCCTTAACAAAGGGTAGAATAGAAAAAAAGATGACAGAAATGTTAGAAAAATTAGGATATAATGTAGAATCTATGATAAATAAAAAAAGAGAATTACAAATAAACGTAGAAGATAAAATGATAATAATATTTGCAAAGTCAAACGATGTAGTTACCTTTATTGAACATGGTATTGTTGATATAGGAATTGTAGGTAGTGATACATTACTGGAAAATTCTTTTAAAAATTATTATGAATTACTAGATTTGGAAATAGGAAAATGCTCATTTGCAGTCTGTAGTTATCCTGAATATAAAAATCTAAAATTAAATAGAAGAAAAAGGATAGCAACAAAATATCCTAGTGTTGCTAAAAACTATTTTGAAAGTAAAGATGAAGATGTTGAAATAATAAAACTTGAAGGGTCAGTTGAATTAGGACCAGTAGTTGGATTAACAGATGCAATAGTAGATATAGTAGAAACAGGAGCAACATTGAAAGCGAATGGCTTAGAAGTTATAGAGAAAATAGCAGATGTAAGTACAAGATTAATTTGTAATAAGACTAAATTTAAGTATAAGAAGGAAGAAATTTTAAATTTAATTGATTTAATAGAAAAACAAAATAATAAATAACCGTAAAAGTCTTGAATATACTGGATTTTCTTGACTTTTACATAAAATGAATATATAATAATTAATGTAATTTATTCATTACTAAGTATAAATATTTTATACTTACCTTCAATTCAAAGAAAGGAGAACATTATGAACGAAAAACATTGCAAAGCATCTGTAACTAATGTGGAATATTCAATTTATAGACCAGCTGGTAATGATACAGCATTCGTTTATGGATTGGAATATACACAAAAACAGAGAAAGAAAATCAACGATTTGATTATGGCAAAACATTCTAATGTTGAGCAGGTTGGGTTTATTGAATTAAATCATAAACCTGAATTGCAAATGGCAGGGGGAGAGTTTTGTGGTAATGCAACAAGAAGTGCAGCAACCATTTATTTAAATGGTAAATCAGGGAATTTACAAATGTTTGTAAATTCTAAAGATTTGATTAATGCAGGAGTTGATGAAGAAGGAAAGGCATGGTGCGAAATTCCACTTTATCATGGTGATGATGTAATCACTGAAAAAGAGCCAGGAATTTTTATTGTAAAAATGAATGGTATGGTAACTGTAGTTATTCAAGATGAAATTGCTAAAAAATATCTTATTAATAAGAAGGATTTAAAAGCAATGGGGATGCACTATATTCATAAATATCATCTTGAATATAGTGAAGCAGTAGGAGTTATGTTCTGCGAAAAAGAAAAAGGTGTAATAAAGATTAATCCAATTGTATGGGTTAAGGAAATTCATACACTTTTCTATGAAACAGCATGTGGGTCTGGGACAACAGCTACATGTATTGTAGAAGCTTATTTAAAAAATGAAAGTGTAAAAATTGATGTTTTACAGCCTTCTGGATTGATTATTACAGCAGACATAATCTATAAAGAAGGGAATTTTGAAAAGGCTACTATTTTAGGCAATGTTGAAACTGATGGAAAAAAATATTCAATTGAATTAGAGGAGGAAAAAACTATGATGGCACGGAGAATCAAAGCAATAACACCAGATAAAATAAAAGACTTTATAAAAGCATATAAAGTATTTTGTAATCCCCCATATTGTGAGGATTGGACAGATGATTTAATCAAAGAAGAATATGAAGAACTAACAAAATACGGTCATGTTTATGGATATTATATTGGAGATGAATGTATAGGAACAGTAACTTTTAGAAAAATGTTATTAAAAGATAGGCATCCTGTCCATTATGATAATCCAGAAAAAACAGCATATCTTGCTGATATAACAGTCTTACAAGAGTTTCGTGGAAAAGGAATTGGGACAGAGTTAATGAAATATGCTATTGAAGTAATGAAAGAGGATGGTTATGAAAGAGTATATATGAAAACTCTCGAAATAGGTAAATCTATGTCCTATAATATTGCCGTGAAATTAGGATTTAAATTACTTGAAGGTGTAAGTAGTGTTGACAAGATGAGAAGATTACAGAAAGAGAGAAAAGAGGAAGATTTAAAAATCTACCTTGATAAAGAGCTTTAAGATTTAAAGTGTTTAATCAAAGGGGAAAATAATTGTATTATTTTCCCCACAATAAAAATAACAATATATAAGTAATATAAATATTTTAGGAGTTGAAGAATATTGAAGCCAGATTTTAAAAAGATGGAGTTAATTCCAGCAATAGTACAAGATTATAAAACAAAAGAAGTATTGATGTTAGCATATGTAAACGAAGATAGTTATAAATATATGATAGAAAACAAACAAACATGTTTTTATTCAAGAAGTAGAAAAGAATTATGGCATAAAGGAGAAACATCAGGAAATATTCAAGAAATAAAAGGCATGTATTTAGATTGTGACAACGACACATTGTTGATTTATGTAAAGCAGGAAGGAAAAGGAGCATGTCATACTGGTAACTATTCATGCTTTTTTAAGGAAATAGTTTCTTATGAAAATAATGATGATACAAATATCTTACAGGATATTTATAATCAGATAATTGATAGAAATATTAATCCAAAGGAAAATTCATATACTAATTATTTATTAGATGAAGGAATAGATAAAATATGCAAAAAAGTTGGTGAAGAAGCAACTGAAACAGTAATAGCTGCGAAAAACATAGATAAAAAAGAATTGATAGGAGAAATTTCTGATTTAATATATCATACACTAGTATTAATGTTTAAATCTAATGTTTCAATACAAGAAATAGAAGATAAATTAATTGAAAGACATAAAAAACAAGGAAATAAAAAGAAAAAAAATATTAAAGGAGATTATTAAGGAGGAGTTAGAATGAAAGGGAAAATACAACCAAAAACTTTACCAGGATTTATGGAATTATTACCTAATGAACAAATATTATTTAATAAAATGAGAGCGATAATACAAGAATCTTACGAACAATATGGTTTTGTACCATTAGATACACCAATAATAGAAGATGCAAATGTTTTACTGGCCAAAGCTGGAGGAGAAACGGAAAAACAAATTTATAGATTTGAAAAAGGAGATACAGATTTAGCTTTGAGGTTTGATTTAACAGTACCATTAGCTAAATATGTAACTGAATACTATGATAAATTAAGTTTTCCATTTAAAAGATACCAAATAGGAAAAGTATATCGTGGTGAGAAACCTCAAAGAGGAAGATATAGAGAATTTTATCAATGTGATGTTGATATTATTGGAGATGGTGAATTGTCAATAATAAATGATGCAGAAATTCCATCTATTATATATAATACCTTTAAAAAGTTAGGATTTGATGATTTTACAATATGTATAAATAATCGAAAAATATTAAATGGACTTTTTTCAAGTTTAAAACTTGAAGATATATCATCTGAAATATTAAGAATAATTGATAAAATAGAAAAAATAGGAAAAGAAGAAGTAAAAAAAGAATTATTAGTACTTATGCCAGAAAAAAAAGCTAATGTTATAATTAAATTTTTGGGTATAGGAGGAAACAATGAAGAAAAAATAAAAGAATTAGAAAATATGCAAATTAATAATGAAATATTTAATGAAGGTATAAAAGAAATAAAAGAAGTTTCTAAATTTATTGAAATATTTGGAGTTCCAGAAGAGAATTATAAAATTGATTTGAGTATTGCTAGAGGGTTAGATTATTATACAGGAACAGTTTATGAAACATTTTTAAATCAATATAAAAACTTAGGAAGTATATGTTCAGGAGGAAGATATGACAATTTAACAGAATTTTATACTGATAGAAAAATGCCAGGAGTAGGGATTTCAATAGGATTATCAAGGCTATTTTTTCAACTAATAGATAATAAAATAATTTCAGCAACTGAAGAAACAATTGCAGAAGTATTAATAATTTCAATGACAGATGACTGTGAAATGTGTGCAAAAGTAGCTGCAAAACTAAGAGAAAAGGGTATAAATGTACAAATTAATATTGAACAACAAAAGATAGGAAAAAAATTCAAGTATGCTAATAATATTAATGCAAATTATGTAATAATTATAGGAGATGAAGAAATAAAAAATAATGTAATAACATTAAAAGATATGAATTCAGGGGAACAAAATACTATAACGCTAGATGAAACTATAAAAATACTACAAAAAAATAAAAAATAGGAAAGAAAGGACAAATATACAAATGGCAAATAATTTTGTAAGATATGAAGATTTGATAACTATTGAGAACTTTAATGAAGAAACAGACAAAGAAGAATTTGTACTACTTCCATTAGAAGATGACCTAGTGATTGGAAAATATCAAGAAAGAAGAAATATGTTGGAATATGGACATCAAATAGCTGTAAGAAAAACTGTTTATAAAAAACTTATAAATGTTGCAAAAAAGTTAAAAGAAGTAAATGAAAATTATAAAATAATAGTAGTATATGGTTTTAGAGATATGAAAAAACAAGAGAAATATTTTAATGAAATCCTAGAAGAAGTAAAGGATAAATTTGAAGATGAAATAGAGATGTATGAATACATACATGAGAAAATTGCTGTACCAGTTGTTTCAGGACATCCGACAGGTGGAGCAGTTGATGCAGCTATATATGATGATGTTGAAAATAAAATATTAGATTTTGGTTCAGATATATTAGATTATAGTACTATACAATGCTATTATGAAACTGAAAATATATCAGAGGAAGCAAAAAATAATAGGAAATTATTAAGAAAAATTATGATGAAAGAAGGATTTGCTCCATATGATGGTGAGTGGTGGCACTTTTCATATGGAGATAAAGAATGGGCTTTCTATTATGATAATGAAGAAGCATTATATAATCAAGTAGAAGCAAGTAGAATTTTTGGAAAGTAATTTTAAAAGTATAAATTGATTAAAATTTAATTATGTTGACAAAATCAATACCATAATATATAATAATACCAATTAGCAAAAGCTAATTGGTATCTTATTAACAAGTCTTTATATAGGAGGTCATTAACATGAGAGAAAGATTTGTAGAGTATTGTGATGGTGATCGGATTGAAGTAGATGTTTTAGAGAAATATCACTTCAAAGAAGGAACTATTAATGATGGATATGTAATAGAAGATGATAATGGAAATCATCTTTTAAGAATTCCATCAGGGTACACAGCAGATGGGTTATATGTAAGAGGTTTTTGGATTTCAAGATATGAGATATCTATAGACAACAAAGGAAATCCATATTCAATTGCAGGAAAATATCCATGTGTAAATATTAAATTTCCTGATGCAATGGAATTAGCAAAAAAGATGGATGGAACTGTAATAGGAAACGAAGAATATAACCGAATTGCTATGTGGTTAGTACAAACAGGTGCAGCAACTTTTGAGGAAGTTTTTATTAAAGGAAATGATGATATTGGGAATTATACCAATCCATTTATTTTAAAGAAAACAGGCTCAAATCCTAATTGGATGCGTAACCGTTTAGATTGTTTCTGGGGAAATGCATATACATGGACAACAGAAAAATCTGAACTGTATGACCATCATAGAATTATTAGGGGAGGACATGGCTCATGCTTTAACACAGGTGAAAAACATTCTCCTATTTTCAGAACATGGGCAGACCCAGAAAGAGAAAGTCCAGACATCTCTTTTAGAATTGTTATTAAAGACCCGAAAGACTAAGTTGAAAGGGGAGTAGATATAAATGTTGATTTAACAAATATATACTACTCCCTCTTTATTTTATTTATCTCTTTTTTTGCATACCATATAGATGGCGTATTGTTTGATTTACAAATATTTTATTTTCATCCTTTAATTTAGAATAACAAATAAGTATTTCAGGATTAATTATATCAACATTATCATTAAAATTTTCAGTATTAGATGAATAATTAAATAAATAATTTGGAGTAACTTGTAAAACATTACAAATGCTTATTATAAGAGGAATACTACCAGAAGTAAGACCACGTTCTAAAGAGCTAATATAATTAGTAGAAACATCACACTTTTCTGCTAAAGTCTCTTGAGTTAAGCCTCTTTTTAGCCTTGCAAGTTGAATATTATTTCCAATAAATTTTAAGTTGTCATTTTTTTTCATCAAAAATCTCCTTTTTTATCAATAATATAGGAATTTTAAGTCAAACAGAACAAACTTATATTGATATTATGGCAAAAATACAATATAAGTATTGATAAAAAAATGATAAAATTCGAATAAAATAAAAAGTGCTATAAAAATATAAAATAAAGAAATTTTACAAAAAAAAGACAATACAGAAAACTATTTTTTATCTTCTGTATAATCTTCAACATCAAGAAATATATCATCATTAAAAAACTCTTTCAAGTTTGTATTTAAACCTTCACATAAATGCAGTAATGTTGAAAGACGTGGGAGAGAATTTGTCTGTGAAGAAAACAATGAATTAATAGTTGATTTAGGTACACCAGATACTTTATATAAATCCCATAATGAAGATAATCCATTTCTATTTAAAAAATATTCTATTCGTATTTTAATTGCATCATTTAATAACATATTTGTAAATCCTTTCTTTTTATAATATAGCAATTTTTTTCATAAATATAGACCATATTCATGGTCTATATAAAAATGTTAAATTAAAATTTATACGAGAAAGGAGAAAGTATGGAAAATGATACAATAAAAGTATTGATTGCAGATGATAACTCAACAATATGTAACCAAATTGCTAAATATTTAGGTAAATTTGAAGAAATAGAGATAGTAGGACTTGCTAATAATGATTATGATGAAGTTATAATGATTGATACTCTAAAACCAGACATAGTTATTACAGATTTAATGAGAAAAAACTATAAATATACAGGATTAGACATAATTAAAAAATATAGTAAAAATCAATATTCACCATATTTTTTGATTATTTCATCAGACAAAAAAGATTATATTATTAAAAAAGATGAAAAATTAAAAATAGGAGGATATATAGAAAAACCGTATTATGATGATACAATAATAATAGAAGAGATAAGAAAAATAGAGAAACTACTTAAAAATGATAAAGTAATTAAAGGAGAGATAAGTATGGAATATGAAGAATGGTATGAAGAATACACTAATAAAAAAATTATAAGTTTATATGATGAGTTAAATAGTAAAGAATTAAAAATATTAAAAAAATTAGGGATAGAAATAGAAAAGAATAAAATATATACACAAAGTGAATTTGACACAATAAGGTATGAAATATTGAGATTTTATAAATCTGATGGTATGGATAAAGAGGAATTGAAAATAGTTAAACCTTTAAAAATAGGAGTAAGAAGAAAAAAATATAATAAATTGATAGAAAAGATCCAAAACATAGATGATAAGTACTATGAATTTTATAGTAAAAAATTGATTAAGAAATAGTTATAAAAAGTTTACTTCAAAATATTGTGGATATAAAAAAGACTTTAAATAGTTGATATGTAAGCAATTAAAAAAATTATATGTATATATTGTACAAAAAAAAATTATGTATTATAATATATGTGTATTCAAAAATAGTTACTGATGAAGTAACACCTAGTAATAGGGTAAGCTGATTTATCAGCATACCTTTGCTTACAAGCAAAGGTAAAGTAAGTGGCACTTTATAAAATGTCTCTTATAGTTTTAACATGGCTATAGGGGAATTGTGCTTAAAAGTAAATATAACAAGATAAAATAACAGGAAAGAGAAATCTAACTTGTTATTTTTTTGTTTTAAAAAGAAAGGAGGGTAGTTTATTGTTTTTGAATACAATAATAAAAATTTATAAAAAAGGAGGGAGTTATTTGAAAACATTTAACTATGAATCAAATTGCGTAAAATACAAAAACTGTTTTTTTGATAAAGGAGAATACAGAAAAGGAAAAATGAGTTTATGTATATATGGTTATATAGAAGATGATACAAACTTATCACAAATTTCAAATGTAACAGTTGATGTAGAAGAAGATTTACCAGAAAATCAAGTTGTAATAGACAGCTATTCAAATACAAACTTAATAAGTGTTTTGTTGGAACTAGGTATTATGAAGAAAATAGTTAAAAGAATTGCTGTTAAATTAATTTTGTTACCTGTAATAGAACTAGATTTAAAAATTTTAAAAAAATATTGTTATGATGTGGAGGTATTAAAAAATGCTAGTTAGTAATTCATGGTGTGAAGAAATAGCAGAAGAAATTTTATATGAAGTAGAACAATTGCTATGCAATAATGATATAAAAATTAATAATATAAACCCAGCAGAAAATGAGTTTGAAAGAGAAGATTCGTACATCAATAAAAAAGATTACAACGAATTAAAAGAAAAAATATTAGATGAATTGGTTGAACTTGTTGACTATACAGAATATAGAATACAAGATGCAACATATTAAGGAGGAAAAGTAAATGGAAAATTATTTTATAATACATGGATCATTTGGAAGCCCATACTCAAATTGGTTTGGTTGGTTACATGATTTTATAGAAGATGATGGAAAACAAGTATATGTACCAGACTTTCCAATTGGAGTAGGATTTCAAAATTATGAGAATTGGAGCAAATTATTGAAAAATTACTTAGATTTAGGATTAATAAACGAAAACACAACAATAATAGGGCATAGTATTGCACCAGTATTTATATCCAAATTTTTAGCCCAAAATAAAGTAAAAGTTAAAAAATTAATATTTGTATGTGGATTTAACAATTATTTAGGAATAAATGAAGAATATGACACAGTAAATAGAACAATGTATTTTGATAATTTAGAAAATGTAAAAAAATATGCTAATGAAATTATATGTTTCTACTCAGACAATGATCCATATGTAAAATATGAAGTAGAAAACGATTTTGCAAATAAAATTGCTACAGAACAAGTTCTGATACCAAATGGTGGGCATATCAATAGTGAAAGTGGACATGATACATTTGAAGATATAGTAAGTTATTTATAAAAATTAAACTAAAAACTCACACAAACTTGACAAGTGTGAGTTTTTAGTTTAAAATACATATGGGTGGTAAAAATGATATATAATCATAAAGAAATAAAGGAAAAATACAAATCAGACTATCAAATAAGGAAAGCAATTCAAAGAGAAGAAATATATAAAATTGAAAAAAATATATATTCAGATACAAAAAATGTAAATTATTTAGAAATATTATCAAAAAAGTATAAAAATGCAATTTTTACAATGGATAGTGCATTTTATTTTCATAATTTAACAGATGTTATCCCAACTAAATTAAACTTAGCAACAAAAAGAAATGCATTAAGAATTAAGGACGATAAAATTGTACAAGTCTTTGTTTCAGAAAAATTATTTGAAATTGGTAAAGCTCAAATTGATATAGAAGGTGTAACAGTAAATATATATGATAAGGAAAGAATGTTAATAGAACTAATCAGAAATAAAAAACAACTTGCATTTGACTATTACAAAGAAATAATTTCTAATTACAGAAAAATTATAAATAGCTTAGATATAAGTAAAATTGAAGAATATATAGAAATGTTCCCACATGAAGAACACATATATGAATCATTACAAAGAGAGGTGTTTTAATGAATTTAAAAGAAATGAGAGATAACTATATTAAAGATGGATATGAACATTTAGATGCATCTGCCAAAGTATGTCAAGATATTATACTAGCCAAAATATCCAAAAGTTCTTTAAATAGAAATATAACTATAAAAGGTGGAGTAGTTATGCATAATATTTCTAAAGATAGTCGTCGAGCTACAAGAGATTTAGACTTAGATTTTATAAAGTATTCTTTATCAAATGAGTCCATAGAAAATTTTATAGATAAGTTGAATCATGAAGAATCAGATATAACAATAAAAATTATAGCTCCAATTGAAGAATTAAGTCATCAAGATTATAATGGAAAAAGAGTATATATTGAATTAAAAGATAAAAGACATAATAAAATTGAAACAAAATTAGATATAGGAGTGCATAAAAATTTTGATATTGAACAAGAAGAATATTGTTTTGATCTAAATAATATCAAAGAAAGTGTTACTTTACTAATAAATTCTAAAGAGCAAATTTTTTCAGAAAAATTGAAATCATTATTAAAATTTGGTTTTATCTCTACAAGATACAAAGATATATTTGATTTCTATTATTTAATAAATAATGAAAATTTAAATAAGAATAAATTGATAAAATGTTTTAATACTTTTATATTTAGTGATGAAACTATGAAAGAAAATAACTTAGAGGATATATTTAAAAGATTAAATAGAATATTACATAACAAAAATTATTTGAAGAGTTTAAATACTGCTAAAAACAATTGGCTAGAACTACCAATAGAAGAGGTAGTTAAAAGTGTACTAGATTATTTTGAAACATTACAAGTTGCAAATGTATAGGAGGAGAGTATGAATAAGAAAAACTTAAAATCTATTTTAACAGTATTATTAATTATACTAGTATTAATCTTCTTAATATTTATAGAAGTGAACTTAAATAATAAATATGGAAATATTGGAATTGATAGTTCAGAATTAAATATAATTTTTTTTAATGTAGGACAAGCTGAAAGTATATTAGTCACGAATAATGATGTCAATATGTTGATAGATTGTGGAAATGGCTCTGATGGAGAATATATATCAAAATTTTTGAAAGAACAGGGAATAGTTGAATTAGATTATTTAATTGGAACACATATAGATGAAGACCATATTGGTGGGATGCAAGAAGTATTAACAAATATAAATGTAAAAACATTGTATATGCCATATAGTACATATCAAGGAAAAAGATTTTATACTGAATTAGAAGACTATATAAAAGAAAATAATATTAACAAGCAACAGATAGAGAAATCGCAAGACATCGAATATAGTTTAGGAAAAGCAAAGTGGAAGTGTTTAAATGTTGATAATTCAGATCCAACTGACAAAAATAAATTAAATGATACATCAATAGTAATTGAACTTGAATATATAAATACAAAATATTTATTTACAGGAGATTTAACAAATAACTTAGACAGTAAAATAGAAGGTTTAGAAAAAATTGATGTATTAAAAGTTGCACATCATGGAGCAGAAGATGCTACATCTAGTGAATTTTTAAATATAGTAAAGTCTACTTATGCAATCATATCTGCTGGAAATAATGAAGGGTATAATCATCCAAACTTAAATGTTTTAGAAAGACTAAAAAATATTGGAATAGAAGAAGATAATATATTTATAACAAAAGATGATGGAACTATATGGCTAAAGAGTGATGGAAATAATATTATAATAGAAAAAAGAAAAGATTTAAATTTAGATGGAGCAAATAAGATAAGTTATAAGAGCATGTTTCAAATATGTTCTTATTTTTATGCAGAAACTAATTTTTATATGGATTAGAAACAGCAGTATATTTGTTACCGTCAAGTTGAATATAATCTGCATTTTTGGCAGTTTCATCAAGTAACTCTTCTGGAATATAATATTTTTCTGAATGTTTTTGTGCAGTATCTAAACAAGAAGCAAATCCATTTTCAATATAGTCGACTTCAAATATGGTATTTTTAGGTAATTTACTATAATCATAATCAAGGTTTTGCCTTAAAATACTTCTTTGTAAATCATGAATAAACTCGTCTATAAAAGAGTCTTTTAAGTTAGTCTTATGAATTGCTTTATCAAGATTATTAATAATAGGTTCCAATAGATTTAAATCCACAAATACACCTCCTTTGAAATAATTTTGAGTAGAAATTTTATAAAGAAGATTTTGAAACGATACAGTTAATATAGCATAAAAAAGGAAATAATTCAACAATTTACATAAATTAATTTTGATAAGGTGAACTAAAGTGAATACTAAAGGCAGGATAGCGTGCATTACGCAACGCATATACACATTGAAGGGCAAGCCTTCAAGAGTTAATAAAAAAACAAAAATTTTATGCAGATCTGATGCAAAAATTCACCGAGTGAATGGATAAAAAACGCTTTTTAGAGTGCAAAAGTTCACTAAATGAACAAAAAAGAAGTGATTTTTAAGAAAAAGTTCACTAAGTGTACTTATAAAATTATATTAAAATTTAAGGATAAATATGTTTGGAAATATTGGTAAAATACTATGAAAATTTAGCTTTTTGTGATATAAATTGGTTATAAGGAAAAGAGGTCGAATTAAATATGAGGATAGCAATAATTTCAGATATACATGGCAACTTAGAAGCATTAAAGGTAACTTTAAAAGATATAGAAAAAAGAAATGTAGATAAGATTATATGTTTAGGTGATATTATAGCCAAAGGAGTACATCCAAAAGAATGTGTTGAATTGATAAAAGAAAACTGTGATGTGGTATTACAAGGAAATTGTGATGAACATTTTTCAAAAAGTCATGAAAATATAGGAAATATGCCTAAACAAGAGCAAAAAAGAATTAAATGGAATCAGTCATTATTAGCTAAAGAAGATAAAGAATACTTATTAAACCTACCATTTTGTTATGAGTTTTATATGAGTGGAAGTTTAGTGAGGGTATTTCATGCAACACCAAAAGTAAATAATAAAGCTATATTAAATGTTGATAGTATAGATACTAAATATCAAATGTTTTTACCAACTGAAAAAACAGTATCACAAAATATTGCAGATGTTGTAATATATGGGCATATTCATCACCCATATATGGACAAAATATATAATAAAACAATAATAAATGTTGGAAGTGTAGGAAATTCTTTTGATGTTATTAGAAATAGGAATAAAGATAGCAATGTTTTAGAAACAACAAAAGCTTTTTATTTAATTATTGAAGGAGAATATGGAAGTAAAGATTATACATCAGAGATTTCTTTTCAATTTATAAAACTCCCATATAATATAGAAAAAGAACTGAATGATGAGAAGATAAATATAGAAAAAGAAAATTACAGATTTGAACTAAAAGAAGGAAGATATAGAGACATGACAAGAATTAATGCAAATTTTAAAAAATTAGGAATTAATACTGATAATATATAAAAAAATTTTGGAGAAGATTATAAATGAAAAAATTAAATGTAATATTAGTTTATACTACAACAAGTAGAAATTTATAAAGAAATATTATTTTAAAAGAGGAAAATATACATGGAAAAAGTCTTAAAAGTAAGAGAAGTAGGAGAGCCTATTCTTAACAAAAAATGTGATGAAGAATAACTTATTATAATAAGAATGGGGAAAAAATACAAAAACAATTAAATGGATTTTTTGCAAGATTAGTGCAACATGAATGTAATCATTTAGATGGAATAGTATTTTTAGAGTATGTTTTTTAGTGTATTTATTAAAGCTGTTAATAAATTAAAAAAAGATAAATGAAAATATCGAAAAATAATCTATATATAGAGATAGGAGATGAAGGAATGAATATGTTTGTTTTCTTTTTTCAACAAGTAGATGATTTTATAGAAAAAATGTTTCAATATTTAAGTATTGAATATAAAAAAGAATTGCGAATCAAAAATAAAATAATAGATTTTGTTTTAAAAAGTGCTAATAATCTTGATATATTAGTAGAAATAAAAGAAGTAAAGAACAATTCAAAAAATACTATTATTAGTGCAATAAACCAATTGAAAAGTTATAGAGAAATTTATCCAAAAGAAAAACTAAATAAGTATTCATTTGTTATTATATTTGGAAGTGTTGATGAACAACAAAAGGATTATTATAAAAAAGACAATATAATTATAATAGATATTGCTAATATTATGTACTTGATAAAGAACAATCAAGATCTACTGGAACAGCTAAAGAATATGTTAACATTTTCAATTATAGATTATGTTCCGCAAAAAATAGATTTAGAAAAATATATGAACTATGTAGAAAATCCAGAAAAAGAGAAATGTATAAACATAGAAGACAAATATATAAATGAGATAAAGAATATAAAAAAAGGAAAAGAAGGCTCAAAAGAATTTGAAAAAATAGGAGAAAAAGTATTAAAATATCTATTTGGAGATTATATATATGGTTGGAAATCACAGATAAATTGTGATAATAATTTGCATAGAATAGATTTATTAGGAAAAGTAAAACAGCAAGATGGATTTTGGAAAATGTTGTATGAAATATATAAATCTAGATATATTATATTTGAATTTAAAAATTACAATAGTAAAATTACACAGGACCAAATTGAGACTACAAATAAATATTTAAATAAAAATACATTACGAACAGTTGCAATAGTGATAAGTAGGGAAGGAATTAATAAAAATGCTAAAAGCATATGCAAAGGAATTTTAAGAGACCAGGGGCAATTAATATTAACATTAAATGAGAATGATTTGATAACTATGCTAAAAAATAAAAAAGAAAATCAGGATAAAGATATTCCTTCCGAATACATAGAAAAATTATTTGATGATTTTTTGTTAGGAGTAGAAAAATAATTAGAAAAGTAAAAGATAATGAATATTGATAATGATAGATTTACATATGCACAATATATGTAAGACCATAGATAGAAAAAATACTACACAAAATAAATAAAATGTGATAAAATATATCCGAAAGAGAAAGGAAAGTTAATATGAGTAGTTATAAAGTTAATGAAACAAGTGTTGAAGAGAGAAAAGAACTATTAAAAAAAGCTTTAGGTATTTCAATGTCAGGTGCGGATATACCTACAGACGAAACAATCGCTTTAGCTAAACAATATATAAAAGGAGAAATAGAACTAAAGGAATTGCAAGAAAGAGTAATTAATAGATATAATAAGAACAAATAAGATGATTTTAAATTATAATTTTGTTAATGGGGGAATGTAATAAAATATGAAAGATCCATATATTCAAGATAACGGAACTCTAAAAAATAAACTAGGAATTAAAGAATATGATGAGTTAAATAGTGCTGAAAAAGATATAGGTTTTGTAAAATTAATAGATGTAGGAGAAGAATTTAAGTAAAAATATGATATTGATTATATAAAAAGACTCCATAAACATATTTTTGAAGATATATTTGAATGGGCAGGAGAGTTTAGAACAGTTCCTATATACAAAGAAGAAGTAGTTATTCCAGGTCTAAGCTTAGAATATTCTGAACCACAAAATATTGAGCGGAGAGTTAGATAAAGTTCTTACTGTACTGAATAATTCTAATTGGTCAGGTAAAAATATTGATGAAGTAACAGCAGAATTTACAGACAATATTGTAAAAATGTGGAGAGTACATCCTTTTAGAGATGGTAATACACGAACAACACTTGCTTTTGCTGAGAGATATTCAAGAGAGCATGGTTTTCCTATGGATATTGGAATTTTATTAGATCAACTTTTAAGAGTTACTAATGAACAAGGAAAAATAACAAGGTTTAGTATAAGAGACAAGTTTGTTCTTGCAGCCTTAGATAAGAAAGATTATCCAGAACCAGAACATTTAAAAGCATTGATAAAAACATCAATACAAGAAGGAATAAAAAAAGAAAGAGAAAAATGTACAAAAATATTAGATAGTCAAGAAATGGAGTTGTGATAAAGATAAAACATATAATAATAAATACAAAATTAGCCATTTAGTAAGCTTAACTAGTTATAAAATGTGTTTAAATAGTCAACATATTGTAATTACAAAATAATAATTTATAGTTCTAATTAATAGCAGAAAAAAATGAAGTGAACTCAAATTATTAGACAAAAAAGTTTAATAAGGAGATTTCATTTTAAGTACAAAAATCTGCTATTTTTGATATAATAGAATAAAAAAATGAAAAAATTTAACAAACTTTGTAACGAATCGAATTTTTATACGTCATATATAAGGGGGACAAAAGTTATGCAGGATATCGAAAAAATATACGAAGAGTATTTTGAAATAGTAAACAAATATCTATTCTGTTTAAGTCATAATAATGATATCTCTGAAGAACTTACGCAAGAAACTTTTTATAAAGCTGTAAAGAAAATAAATACATACAAAGGCGAATGTAAAATGGCAGTATGGTTATGTCAGATAGCTAAAAATCTATGGTATGATGAATGCAGAAAGAATAAAAAAGTTATAAATACAGAAGAGAAATATTTAATAAATGTACAAGCATTAGATACAGTAGAAGAACAAGTTATTGCAAATGATGAAAAAATTTCATTATATAAAAAAATGCAAACTTTAGATGATAAAACAAGAGAAGTAATGTATCTAAGGATAACTGGAGAACTAAGTTTTAAAGAGATAGGAATTATTTTGAATAAAACAGAAAACTGGGCTAGAGTAACATTTTATCGTGGAAAAAATCAATTAAAGGAGGTTGATTAGTATGAAAGAAAAAAAAGATTGTAAAATTATCCAAGATTTATTGCCAAATTATATAGAAAAACTTACAAATGAAGAAACAAACAAATACATTGAAGAACATTTAAATGAATGTACAGAATGTAAAAACATATTTGAAAATATGCAAAAGGATTTAAAACTAAATAGTTCAAAAAGAGATAATAGAGAAGTTAAATATATTAAAAAATTTAACAGAAAACTTAAACTTTTAAGAAATATTTTACTAATTGTAGTTATATTATTCATTATAGTAGTAGGAAGAAAAACAATGATACTTATGAATTTATCAAACCGAGCAAATGATATGAAAAATCAAACAAATTATCATACCAAAACAGAAACATATTCTAATGGGCAAATGAGTATTTTAGAATCATTTAATAAGAATGGCGTAACTTTGGGAAAAATGAGTATATTTTCAGAAGTAAACGATACTATTAACATAATATTATATAAGTCGGAAACAGAAAAAATAGCATTAATAGATAATGGGACAACAAAAACTTTGAATAATTCAACGGATATAACCATTAATCCTGTTTACTTTACTGGTCAAAATATATTCGAAAACTTATTTATGGCAATTACAACAAGTATAGATAAAATAGAACTTAATAGAAAAGAATGTTATTTAATAAGAGATGGCAATACAGAAAAATTTATTGATGTAGATACTGGATTAGCAATAAAGATGATAGATAATCAAAATAATAGAACAACAGATTATAAATATGAATTTGGTGTGGTTAAAGATACAGATATTACGAAACCAGATACTACGGGATATACAATAAGTGAATAATATCAAGAACTCTAACAGAACTTGGAATTATTTTAGGTGCTATACAAACTATATTATTCATTAATAGGGTTAACTATCATTACGTTTGCCTTAATTATTGCATTAGTAATAATATTAGCAAACAAAAATAACCAACAAAAGAAAAACACCTCTGTAATTTGACTGTTGTAGATGTATTTTTCATATTTCAATAGACAAACCACTTTGTGGTTTCTCCATTTCCTATGTTTTTGATAAACTAAAAATCTTATTTTAACATTTACACTTGTTTATAAAATGAAAAAATACTAAATATAAAATCACCATGTTTACTAAAATTAACATTTAAAGAAAATGAATTAATTAATTTAGAGCAAATTGATTAGAATTAAGCTATAAAATGAATTTATAAATAAAATTTATTTTATGGCTTTTATAAAAAAATATATTTAATATAGGTAACAAAAAAGTAGGTTGAATTTTTTTCATTCAAAGCTTTTTGTACAATTAATAATGTTTTTTGAAAGATCAATGAGATTAAGATTATAAATAAATTTAAACAATAAAAAATGTACAACTCACATAAGTAAAATACAAAAAATATTTGTAAAAATACTACACAAATGAAAAAAATAGATAAAAAAGTAGTCAATAGTGGAATAAAAATATTCCACTATTGGCTATATTTTTTTGCTAAAAAATGTAAATGTTTGTAAATTTCAAAGTAAGTTTATAACAAAGAAATAAGTAAAATTGAAACAAGTAAATTATTGATATAAAATGTATTGTTATTCAAAATGATATGATATGGTGTAAAAATACACTATAAACTATATTGGTTAATAAGAAATTTAATAAATTTCAAGTATAACATTTACAAACGTACAACAATATGATAAAATGGTAGTACGTTTGTAATGGAGGTTAATATGAATATAAAAAAAATAGAAAAATTTTTAAAAAGAAATAATGGTTATATAACATCTAGTGAAATAGAGCAAAACGGAATTCAAAGAATATATATTCCGGAATTAATTAAAAAAGGAATAATTAGAAGAGTATCAAGAGGTTTATATATTGATAATAAATTAATTGAAGATGAATACTATATTTTGCAAAAACGTTATAACAATATTATTTATTCATACAATACTGCGTTTCACTTGCTGGGAATTAGTGAAAGAGTACCATATGAACTTGATGTTACTACATATTCTCATAAAAGAATTAGAGAAAATGTAAAAATTCACTATGTATCTAAAGAAAAGTTAAATATAGGTAAAATTACTATAACAAGTCCATATGGTAATCCTATAATTGTATATAATTTAGAAAGATGTATATGTGATATGCTAAAAAAACAAGATGAGTACGATATAGAATTATATAATAAAATTTTGAAAAGTTATTTTAATTTAAAGGATAAAAATTTAAAACTATTAGATGAATATGCTAAAATATTTAATGTATATGAGAAATTAACTATTATAATGGAGGTTTTGATGAGTGATAAAATATAAAGAACTTAAACAAAAATCAAAGGAACTAGAGAAAAAATACCAACTAAATCATTATGAATTGTTACAAAGATTTATGTTTGAAAGAATCTTAGAAAGAATTTCACTTTCAAAATATCAAGAAAATTTTATATTAAAAGGTGGTTTACTGTTATCAGCACTATTTGGAATCAATAATAGAACTACAAGAGATATGGATACAACAATCAAGGGTTTAGATATTTCTAAAGAACAGATGGCAAAAGTTTTAAACGAAATATTAAATATTGATTTAAAAGATGGAGTGAAGTTTGAATTAATTGATATAACTGATATAAGAGAAGATGATGAATATGGTGGAAATAAATATCATTTAATTGGAAAATTAGAAAATGTTAAAATTAATTTAGATATTGATATTTCTACAGGAGATAAAGTTGTACCAAAAGAGTTGGAGTATAGTTATCCATCATTATTTGAAAATAAAAAGATATTAATTTATACATATAACGCTGAAACAATCATATCTGAAAAAATTGAAACCATTTTAAGAAGAGGATAGTATAATAGCAGAATGAAGGATTACTATGATGTACATATGTTTTTAAGCAAATTTAAAGATAATATTGATATTAAGAATTTAAAACTATCAATAAAAAATACATTTGATAAAAGAGAATCGCTTGGATATTTAAAGGATTATGAACAGATTTTAGATAATATATCTTCATATGATAGAATTGTAAGTTTATGGAATGGATATGCTAAAAAGAATAAATATGCAAATGATATTAAGTTTGAAGAAATAATAAAAGAACTAAAAGAATTTATTTCAAGTTTAGATATAGAAGTTTCAACTGTTTAAGCAGAAAGGGAGAGTGTATGATATATTTTATAGCTGATACACATTTTAATCATACAAATATAATTAAATACTGTAATAGACCATTTAAAAATATTGAAGAAATGAACAAATGTATAATTGAAAGATGGAATTCCGTCGTTAAGAATACAGATACGGTATATCATTTAGGTGACGTGGGATTTGGAAAGTTTGAAGAAGTAAAGAAATTAGTAAAAAGATGAGGCAATAGTTAAACAAAAATAGTAATTTTTTGTTTGATTTATTAGGAGGTAATAGTGTATGAAATGGTATAATAATATGAGTGAACAACAAAAACGAAGTTTTCAAAAAGTGATTGCTATATGTGCAGTAGGTGTAATTTTAATTCTGCTTATTCCTATTGTTTTGCATTTCATTTAATAGGTAGGAGATAAATTACAATTTAAATAATAAAATAATAACATGCAAATTAACTGCGTAAATGTAAAAATATAAAAAAATACTACACAAAACTAAAAAAATATGATAGAATAACCTAGAAAGTTTATTTAATCTAAAAAATAGATATTAATAATAAAAGAAAAATGAAGGAGGAAATAAAATGAGTGGTCACTCAAAATGGCACAACATACAAGCCAAAAAAGGAAAAGCAGATGCAGCAAGAGGAAAAATATTCACAAAACTAGGAAGAGAATTATTAATAGCAGTAAAAGAAGGAGGACCAGACCCAGCAGGAAACTCAAAATTAAAAAATGTAATTGCAAAATGTAAAGCAGCAAATATGCCAAATGACACAATAAATAATGCAATAAAAAAAGCATCAACAAGTAACGAAAACTATGAAGAAATTACATATGAAGGATATGGACCAAATGGTGTAGCAGTTATTGTAGAAGCAGCAACAGACAATAAAAACAGAACAGCAGCAGATGTAAGACATGCATTTGACAAATCAGGAGGAAATTTAGGAACAACAGGTTGTGTATCATATATGTTTAACAAAAAAGGAGTTATAATAATAGAAAAAGCAGAAACTTCAATGGATGAAGAGGAATTAATGATGTTAGCATTAGATGCAGGGGCAGAAGATTTTCAAACATCAGAAGAAATATATGAAATTACAACAGATCCATCAGATTTTACATCTGTCCGTGAAAAACTAGAAGAATCAGGATTGAAATTTTTGGAAGCAGAAGTTCAAATGGTGCCAACAACAACAGTTACTCTTGATGAAAAAGGTGTAGAAAAAATGGAAAGACTAATTGAAAGATTAGAAGACTTAGATGATGTTGCTAACATTTATCATAATTGGGAAGAATAAAATTATCAAAATATAATAAGTTGTTCCAATGGAGGTTTTTTATGAAATCAAACAAAAGCAAAAAAATAGTGATAATTTTAATAATAGTTACACTATTAATATTAATTTTATCAGGTGTTGCATATATGTATTTTGCAACAGATTTAATTAGAAGTAAAAAACAAATATTTTTTGAGTATGCTTCACAAATAATAGATGAAAAAAAGGGATTT
Source organism: uncultured Clostridia bacterium (assembly GCA_944386175.1). GTDB lineage: Bacteria > Bacillota > Clostridia > TANB77 > CAG-508 > CAG-269. The sequence goes on along the minus strand of CALXAB010000001.1, from coordinate 58,841 downwards.
ATTTCGAATGATATAATAGAATATTATAATAAGATAATAAGTGAACCATATGAAAATAGTGGAGATTTAACGTGTAATGTAACAAATGAAGCAAATCAAAGTGAATATGAAATATTAAATCAAATGAACATATCTTTTGATGGTATATTAGATTTAAAAAATAAAAATTTTGAACAAAATATAAATATAAATTATTCTCCAGATGTTGTTTTCCCTCTTACAGTAAGAAAATTATCAGATACTATGGGAGTGCAAACAAAATATATTGGAAGTAAATATATAGCTGAAAATATATCAGATATACAAGTACAAGGTAATTTATCAAATAATATTGGGAATTTAGAATTATCAAAAACTATTAACAAAGAACAACTAAAAGTTGAGTTAGATAAATATATTGAAATAATAAATTCGAGATTATCAGATGATAAATTTTCAAAAGTTGATAATGGATACAAATTGACTTTAACATACCAAGAATTAAATGATTTAGAAATTGTTTTATTAGAAAATTTGAAAAATGATCAACAATTATTAAGTAATATAAATGAAATGTTTTCTACAAATCTTACATCAGCTGATATAGATAATATTATTGTAGAGCTTAATGAGGATACAAACAACCAAAATGATAGTATTGATATTATTTTATATACAAGCAATAATAGTTTATCTAAGATTGAAATAAAAGATAATGATAACTCATTTATTATAGAAAAAAATAGTGATGATGAAAATTTAAAATATTCAATAACTTTAGCAAATATAGAAGATAATGAGAATATAGTTTTTACTATGGAATATAAAGGACTAAATTCATTACAAAATATTGAAGAGACTTACACTTTAGAATTAAATATTATGAATTCAAAAACTAAAAATATAGAAACATCATATCAAGATGAGAATGAATCAACAGATAATGAATTAAATAGCGAAGAGGATATAAATGCAGAACTTGAAAATACTAATACTTCTAATGAAGAAGATACAAATATAGAAAATGGATCTGAAAGTAGCGAAATTGAAAGTAATAACACAAACATTAGTGAAAATGATAATGAAGAAACACAAAAAATAGCATATAAATATCAGTTAAATAATAAAGTAAATTTTGTAGAAACAGCCAATATAGAAGAATTGACAAACAGAAATGCGATAATATTAAGTGAATATGACCAATCACAAGTAGATAATTTAATGAGTTCAATAATAGAAAGGATTACACAAGTAAACAAAGAGCAAATGGAAGAATTAGGACTTAGTGAGACAGAAAATCCATTACTAAAATTTATCCCAACTATGTCAATCTTAAATTCTGCAAATAGTATAGCAGAAAGTTCTATATCAGAATTAGAAGGAATAGAGATATCAGCATTTAATGCTAAATTTGAACCATATCAAAGTACAAACTCTATGGGAACAACAACAAGAGGGTTATTGACAGTAATTCAAACAAATAATGAAGAAGAAGGAACTCAAAAAATAAAAGAGATAAATTTTGATGGTACAGAATATGAAGTAACAGATCAAAATATAGTATTTATAAAAAGTTCAATAGAACCAGAAAGTTATTATAGAATAGAATTTGAAAAAGATACAGACACAGGAATTATATATAGAGTAGTTATAAATAAAAAATAATAGTTCTAAAAATAAAATCTAAAACATATAATATTATGAAAAATAATATTATATGTTTTTTTGTGTTAAATGTGATGAAATATAATTTATATCATATAAATAAATTGTTATATAAAAAAACATAAAATAAATAAAAAATAGGAGAAAAAATGAGTGGAATATATGAAGTAATAAGGTATTTCCCAATAGATATATACAATATATTAAAAAATATATTTGAAGACAATAAAATAATAAGAGAAAACATAGAGGAAATACGAATAAGAGTACAAAAACCAATAATTTTAAAATTAAGATATGAAGATGTTGTAATAAATCATATAGTAGATCAAAGAGAAATACTTCAAACTTTAGAAAAAATATGTGAAAATTCCATATATGCATACAAAAATCAAATATGTGAAGGTTTTATAACTGTAAAAGGTGGACATAGAGTAGGAATTACAGGAACAGCAGTAGAAGAAAATGGGAAAATAATAAATTTAAAATATATAACAAGTCTAAATTTTAGAATAGCAAGACAAATACTAAATTGTAGTAATAAAATTATAAAAGAAATACTAGATATAGAAAATCATACAATTTTTACAACATTAATAGTATCACCACCAGGAAAAGGAAAAACCACAATATTAAGGGATACAATAAGAAGACTAAGCAATGGAATGGAAAATCTGAATTTTAAAGGTAAAACATGTGGAGTTGTAGACGAAAGAGGAGAAATTGCAGCAATGTATAAAGGAATACCACAAAATGATGTAGGAATGAGGACAGATGTAATAGAAAATGTATCTAAATATAAAGGAATGAAAATTTTGATAAGAACAATGGCACCAGAGATAATAGCATGTGATGAAATAGGCTCAAAAGAAGATATAGAAGCAATACAAGAAGCAACAACAGCTGGAATAAAAGGAATTTTTACAATGCATGGACGAAATATAGAAGATGTTAAAAATAATAAAGAAATATATAAATTAATAGAAAATAAGCAAATAGAAAAAATAATATTTTTATAGGTTCTATAAGAATATTAACTGAATATAATATATATGAAATATAAAAGGACAACCAGTAAAGAGTATACATCAGAAAGGAATGAGATAAAAATGGAAATGATAAAAATATTTATGTTATTTTTAGTATTTATAATATCAGCATTAATAGGAAAGTTTTTATCAAAAAAATATGTATATAGATTAGAAGAGTTAGAAGAAATACAAAATTCATTAAACATATTCAAAAGCAAAATAAAATTTACATATGAGCCAATACCAGAAATATTTGAAGAAATATCACAAAATACAAGAAAAAATATAGGTCTTATTTTTTCAAAAGCAAAAGAAAAAATGAATACTCTAACAGCTACTATTGCGTGGGAAGAAACATTAGATGAAATACTTGAAGAAAATAAAACAAACTTAAAAAAAGAAGATATAAACATATTAAAAAGCTTATCTAAATTACTAGGACAAACAGATGTAGAAGGACAAGTTAGTCAAATAGAAATAACACAAAATTTCTTAGAGAGTCAAATAAAAGAAGCACGGAGAAGAAAAAGTAAAAAACGAAAAATTATATAGTAGATTAGGCACAACAATTGGTTTAGTAATAGTAATAATTTTAATGTAAATTTAGTAAATCAAAAATATAAAAAATCAAAGAATATATAAAACAAAAATAAAGAAAATCAAAAAGAAAATAGTCAATATGATAAGTAAAATTCACAAAGAACCTACAAAGGAGAGAAGTTTATGGATATAAATTTATTATTCAAAATAGCGGCAATAGGAATACTAGTAGCAGTATTACACCAAGTCTTAGTAAGAGCGGGAAGAGAAGACCAAGCAATGATGACGACTTTAGCTGGATTAGTAATAGTATTAACAATGGTAATAAAAGAAATAAGTGGATTATTTGATACAGTAAGGACAATATTTAATCTATAATAAATGTAATAACAATCTTTGATTCTTCTTATACGAGATAAAAGCAGTATATGAAAGGAGCAAGCAAAATGGATATTATAAAAATTATTGGTATTGCTCTGATTGCTCTAATAATAATTATAATTTTAAAACAATATAGACCAGAATTTGCTATATATGTAAGTATATTAACAGGAATAGTAATTATCTTATTAATTGCAGACAAACTAGCAGACATAGTACAATTATTAAATTCTATAGCAAATAAGGCGTCAATAAATACAGAATTTCTTGCATTACTATTAAAAATTACAGGAATAGCATTTTTAGCAGAATTTGCAGTAAGTATTTGTAGAGATGCAGGAGAAGCAGCAATTGCAAGTAAAGTAGAAATAGGAAGCAAAATAATAATTATAGCTATGTCTATTCCAATAATATCAGCATTGTTAGAAATAGTATTAAAAATATTACCATAAAAGGAGCTACTAATGAGAAAAATAGTTTGTTTATTTATAACTATAATACTAATAAATTTTCCAATGCAAAAAATATATGCAAATGAAAATACAAATGAAATTGATAATCAAAATCAGACATTAACAGAGCAACAAGAAGAATTTGGAATTAATAATTTTATACAAGAGTCAAAACAATACACAGGAGATTTTTTTGAAGATATTGATATAAATAAAATTTTACAAGATGCATTAAAAGGAGAGATAAATAACAATACAATTATAAATAAAATATTAAATTTATTAGGAAAAGAATTCACATCAGCACTAGGTGCAATAGCTGGAATATTAGCAATTATAATTATACATAGTATATTAAAATCCATAAGTGATGGCTTAGAAAATGATAATATATCAAAAATAATATATTATGTTCAATACATATTAATAATAACAATAATAATGTCCAATTTTTCTGACATAGTAAAAATTGTACAAGATACAAGCAATAATTTAGTAGGATTTATGAATATTTTAGTCCCACTATTAATGACTTTAATGATATATACAGGAAGTATAGCTACAACTACAATATTAGAACCAATAACATTATTTCTAATAAACTTTATAGGAAATATAATACAAACAATCTTAATACCATTAGTTCTAGTTGTTGTAAGTTTAGTAATAATTTCAAAAATATCTGATAAAGTACAAATAGGAAAAATTGCAAAATTTTTAAAATCAGGAATAGTGTGGTTTCTAGGAATTATATTAACAGTATTTGTAGCAATGGTTTCATTAGAGGGAACTCTATCAAGTAGTGTTGATGGAATAACGGCTAAGACTACAAAAGCAGTAGTAAGTTCAGCAATACCTGTAGTAGGAAAAATATTAGGAGACGCAGTGGATACAGTTTTAGGATGTGGAATAATATTAAAAAATGCAGTTGGATTTGTAGGAGTAATTATTGTAGTTGGGATATGTATAATACCAATATTAAAACTTACAATCCTTACTATAGCATACAAAATTCTGTCGGCCGTAACAGAACCAATAGCGGATAGCAAGATAGTTGATTTACTAGAACAAATAGGAGATATATTTAAAATCTTTCTTGCAATATTATGCTCACTTTCTGTATTGTTAATAATTGGAACAGCCTTAGTATTAAAAATATCAAATACAGGGATGATGTATAGATAAGGAGAGAAAATGGTAGAATTTTTAAGTTCATGGGCAAAAAGTTTAGGAGTAGCCATAGTTATAGTGTCTATTTTAGAAATGTTGTTACCAAATAATAAAACAAAAAAATATATAAGAATGATAATGGGAATATATATATTATTTAGTATAATATCACCATTCATAAAGAATAAGGAAATATTGGACATAGGAAATATAGATTTAGAAAATTATAAAACAACACAAGCAACACCTGTAGATCAAACTTCTATGGATAAAAGAATAATACAATTATATTCAGAAGAATTAGAAAAAGATATAAAAAATAAAATGCAAGAAAAAGGATATGATGTAACAGAATGTGATGTAGAAGCTAAAATAGGAAATGAAGAAGAAGAAACAAAAATAACAAAAATCAAATTAAATGTAAAAAAAGGAGAAAACAATCAGAAAAACGAAAAAGAACAAGATAATACAATAGAAGATAAAATAGTTGTAGAAGTCCAAAAAATAAAACCAATAGAAACTAAAACAGAAAATAATGGTAAAAGTACAAATAATAATGAAACAACGAATAATAGTGAAAATACAATAAAAATTACCAATGCAGATATTCAAAATATAAAAAAATTTTTAATAGAAGAATATGGGGTGAGTGAAAAATGTTTAGAGATAAATTAAAAAACGTCTTTAACAAAGAAGAAGGGGAAGGAAAAGAAGGAAATAATAAAAGAAAAATTGAAAATTTAGTTGTATTTTTAATAATACTTATAATAACAATTGTAGCAATAAATATAATATGGAATGGAAATAAAAACACCAGTAAAAATACTAACAATACATCTACAAAACAATTAGCATCAAATAACACTAATAATACTATAAACATGAATGATAATATACAGAACACTACTAATAGCAATCTAAAAGAAAGCCTAGAACAAATACTTACAAAAATAAAAGGGGTAGGAGATGTACAAGTTTTTATAAATTATTCTGAATCAAACGAAATAGTACCGATGTATAATGAAAATTCAAAAGTAAGTAACACAGAAGAAAGTGATACATCAGGGGGGACAAGGAAAATTCAAGAAACAGATTCACAAAAAGAAGTAATATATCAAGAAGAAAATGGAGAAAAAACACCCATAACCCAAAAAATAGTCCAGCCAAAAGTTGAAGGTGCAATAGTTACTGCAAAAGGAGCAAATGACGCAACAGTAAAAACAAGCATTATCCAGGCTGTTGAAGCAGTAACAGGACTTGCCACACATAAAATTCAAGTTTTTGAAATGAATTAATATTAAAAACAAAATAAAAATAAGAATTCATTTAAGAAAAAAAAATTTTATGAACAAATTCTATATATGTAAGTGAACAAAAAATATATTTTAAGGAGAAAGCCTATGAAAAAAATATTAAAAAAGAATCAAGTTATTATTTATATTATAGCTTTAATGTTAGTTACAGCAGGATATTTAAATTATACAACAAACACAAAAAATACAGATTTAGAAACAAGTATGCAAATGGAATCAAATGATGATACACAGTTAGCGGATATAGGAGATGCACAATTAGTAAGTAGTAATGATGTAGTATCAAAAGAAGAAACAAACACAATATCAAATAGTACGAATGAAACAGCTCTAACAGAAAACACACAATTGAATCAAAATACTATAAATACAGATGGAAATACTAATTCAACTACAAATGAAACAACTATAAATACAAGTACTACTCAACAAAATAATAATGATAATGACTATTTTGTAAAATCAAAATTAGAAAGAGACACAATGTATTCACAAATGATAGAAACATATGAAAATGTATTAAATAGTAGTAATTCATTAGAAACTCAGAAACAAACAGCTACACAAGAAATAACAAAAATAAATGAAACTAAAAATAGTATAATGATTTGTGAAAATTTAATAACAACAAAGGGATTTTCAAATAACATTGTATTTGTAAATGGAGATAGTATAAGTGTAATAATTGAAGCAGAAGAATTAAAACAAGAAGAAGTTGCACAAATTCAAAATATTATTTCAAGAGAAATGAAGGCAGCAATTGAAAATATACATATAGCTACTAAATAATTACCAATTTTGGACGCGTCCCCAAATTGGTAAATCCTTTAAATTTTGTAAGATATATGCAATAAAATAAAAACAACAAAAAAATGCGATAGTAATAATTAGTGTAAAAGTAGAATTAGTATTTACTAAAGAAAATATATGTAATATAAAGTAACTAAATAATCCAGCAAAAATAGGTTTTAAAAGATAATTTTTAAAATCTATTTTAAATTTTATAAGTTTCCATAATTGTATAAAACTTATAGTAAAATTCAACAATTCACTAACTATGATAGACACGATGAATCCCCAAATGCCTAATACAGGTAGTAAGAAGTATAATAAAATAATAGTAACAATTAAATCTGTAATATTTCCAAACATAACAAAAACTTGTTTTTGCATACCTTTTAAAACGCCGTCTATTACAGTATCCATATACATAAAAAATACTAAAGGTGATAAAAACCTAATCCATGTAGCACTTTCTAAATTCTGATATATTGCTAAACTTAGTTCATTTGCAAATAATAGGAAGATGAAAGATACGCATATAGAAAAAACAGAAGTTAATTTAAATATTTTATCACATATAATGGACAATCTATTATTAGAGCTAGTAGCATGAAATCTAGAAAATTCAGGTATAAGTAAATTACTAAATGAAGTTATAAATATATTAGGAAAAACTAAAATAGGCATTACCATACCTTGGATAATTCCATAGCTAGCAAAAGACATTGAAGAAGAAAGACCAGATTTTTCAAGTCTTGTAGGTATTATTAATTGTTTTATTGTAGATAAAGCAGAACGTATATATGAAGTCAAAGCAACAGGTACAGACAGTTTAGCAATTCTTCTAAAATTGCCATAGCTACTTCTAAAAGAAAAATAGCGATTTTTTTCATATAAATAGCAAATATATATAACAGTAAAAGAAGCAATCTCAGCAATAACATCAGCTAAAATTAAAGAAATACAAATATCTTCAACACCTTTTGAAATAGATTTTGGTAATAAAATTATTGTTACAATAATTTTAAAAACAAGTTCAAAACTTTGCACAAAAGCTGTTTTATAAGCTTTTCTAATAGCAGAAAAATATCCATTAATGCAAGATGACATAGCAATAAAAGGAAGCCCAATAGCTATATAGAAAAGTATTTTTTTACTAACTAAATTATTTAAACAAACTGAAATAATAAAATCGGAAAAAAGCATTATTAAAATACCTGAGATTATACCTAGTGTTAGGCTTAAACTCATTGAAGTTCTTAGACTTTGAAAAGCTGTTTGTTTATTATTTTTTTCTAATTCTTCTGACACAATACAAGTAGTAGCCATGCTAATGCCAGAAGTAGCAATAGTTACGAAAAATAAATAAACAGACATAATTAATGTAAAAATTCCAATTGTTTCAGCACCTAATTTATTAGATAAATAAACATTAAAACCTAATCCAACAAAACGCATAAAAAGCGCTGATATTGTAAGTATTGATCCATTTATTAATAAAACTTTAGCTTTTCTCAAAATATCACCATTAAATATTATTATAAAATGAGTAAAAAAAGAACTATTAATTTAACTAAAAATAGTATTGATTTATTTGATGAAATATTACAAATACTAATACAGCAAATTAACACTAAAACCTTTATTACATATAATAAATTAAATATGTGTAATGGAGGTTTTTTATGAGGAAAAAAATAAGTATTATTTTAAATTTTCTAGTAATTATTACAGTCATATTATTCATGAATACTAATTTTGTATATGCAATAACTCCAATATCAACTTTAGAATATCAAGGAATTGATGTTAGTAACTGGCAAGGATACATAGATTATGAAGGAGTAAAAAGTGATGGTGTAGATGTTGTATATATAAAAGCAAGCCAAGGTTCAAATATAAAAGATGCATATTTTGATATAAACTATGAAAATGCAAAAGCTAATGGACTAAAAGTAGGATTTTATCATTTTTTAACTGCGACAAATACAGAACAAGCTATAGAAGAAGCGAGGTTTTTTGTTTCTGTAATAGCTAATAAAGCTCCAGATTGTAAATTAGTATTAGACTATGAAGTATTTGGTGGAGTAGGAGTGGAAGAAATAAACCAAATTGCAGAGGTATTTTTAGAAACTACAAAAAGACTAACAAATAAAGAAGTTATTTTGTATAGTGATCTAAGTAATGCACAAAATTTATTTGGAAGAGAATTATCAGAAAATTATGGATTATGGCTTGCATATTATGGAGATTATAGAGAGCTAGAAAATATTCAAACAAACTGGGAAAAATTTTTAGGAATTCAATATTCAGATAGAGGTAGAGTACGCGGAATAAATGGATTTGTAGATATGGATAAATATTCAGAAGAAATATTTTTAGATGAAGTTTCAGAAATACCTGTAATAGAAAATCCAAAGGAAATAACAAATACTAAAACTATAAATTATACAATAAAAAGAGGAGAAACATTATGGGAAATAGCAAGAAAATATGGAACAACTGTCCAAGAGGTTGCTAATATAAACAATATACAAAATCCAAATTTAATTTTTCCAGGTCAAACCATCAGAATATTAACTAATTCAACAGTTAGAGGAGAAGAAACAAGAGGTACAGGCGATATAATTTATACAGTACAAAGAGGTAATACATTGTCAGGAATTGCACAATCATACAATGTAACAGTAAATCATATTGTAGAATTAAACAACATACAAAACCCAAATTTAATTTATCCAGGTCAAAAACTTAGAATAACAGAAAGTAATATACAGGATTTAAATCCTATACAAAATATTAGTAGTACATATGTAGTAAAAAGAGGAGATACCTTAACATCAATAGCAAGGAGATATGGAGTTTCAGTAAATTATTTGGTTAGAATAAATGGGATTCAAAATCCTAATATAATCTATCCAGGACAGTTATTACAAATTTAATAAATGATTTGATATCTATTAGGAAAGTCATGCTGACTTTTCCTAATAGAGAAAATCCATTGCACACAATTTTGATTTTCGTAAAATTGGCACAGATTTTATAATAATATAGGACTAATTTGTTCTCCATTTAAAGCACTCTCTATAGTTCTAATTATATATTCTGAATCAAAAACTATAGACCTAGGTTTAGTAATTGGGTTATCTTGCCTGAAAGGCACAAAATAATAATTTCTTCTATTTAATAATTTACCTATATTTTCAGCATTTCCACTTAGACCATTATTAGTAGAAGGTGCAATTACTAATGGTCTTTCATTTCTTAAATGAGACTTAGCAGCCATTACCGCTGGAGTATCTATTATATCACAAGCCAATTTTGCCATAGTATTTCCAGAACATGGAGCAATAATCATTATGTCAGTCATTTTTTTAGGACCAATTGGTTCAGCTCCTTGTATTGTATGAATTATTTCATTTTCACTAATATTTTCGATTTCTTGTATAAAATCTTTAGCTTTACCAAATTTTGTGTCTAAAGTATAACTGTTATAGGACATAATTGGAATTATTTCCGCTTCTAATTTTTTTAATTCTTTCATTTTAGGTATTACTTTTTGAAATGTGCAAAACGAGCCAGTAAGTACAAATCCTATTTTTTTTCCTTTTAAGTCCAAGAATACATTCCTCCTTTCAATCAACCTTTATATATAATATGATATTATGTAAATAAAGTTTTTCGCAAAATAATTTTTTATAAAATATTTAATAATAATATCTTGTCATTACATTTTAAATATAATATAATCTAAAAAAGAAATGAGGGGAATATGGAAACTAAAAAAGAAAAAACAATATTAGGAAACAGCATATGGAAAATATTTTTCTATTTTATTATTTATAGTTTCTTTGGATACATAATAGAAACAATCTTTGGAATTGTAACAACAGGAAGATTTGAAAGTAGACAAAGTTTTTTATATGGACCATTTTTAGGAATTTATGGAATGGGAGGAGTTGTACTAATAATATTCATAAAATACTTCAGACAAAATAATCTAACGATATTTATAGCCGGATTTATAATAGGTTCATTAATAGAATATATAATAAGTTATGTAACAGATATATTTCTACATACACAATGGTGGGACTATTCAGATAAAATATTAAATATAAATGGAAGAATATGTTTACTTTATTCAGTATTTTGGGGAATCTTGACAGTCTTTTTAGTAAAAGTGATAAATCCTAAAATTGACAAAATCTATGACAAAATAATAAGTAGATTTAATAAAAGGAGTATAAAAATATGTTTATCAATACTAATAGCATTTTTAGCAATAGATTGTGTACTAACAGCATACGCACAAGAAAAATTTATAATAAGAATGGTAGTAGAAAATGACATAAATGTTGAAAATTTAGAAGAATATAAAAAAGAATATGAAAAAACTTATAATAATAAAATAATATCAAAAATAATAAATACATTATGGAATAATGAAAAAATGATAAAAACATTTCCAAATATAAAAATAGAAGATATACAAGGAAATACAATATATTTAAATACTTTGTTACCAGAAATAAAACCATATTATATAAAATTTTTTTGACAAAATTCCAATTTTGGACGCGTCCCCAAATTGGTAAAGGAGGAAAATAATGTCATATATTGAATTTAAAAATGTTTGCAAAGAATATAAAATGGGAGAAATAATAATTAAAGCATTAGACAATACCAATTTTTCAATAGAAAAAGGAGAACTAGTTGTAATAGTTGGACCAAGTGGTGCAGGAAAAACAACAGCATTGAATATTTTAGGAGGAATGGATAGTATAACTTCAGGAGATGTAATAGTTGATAATAAAAATATATCTAAATTAAAAAATAAGGAACTTATTAAATATAGAAGAGAAGATATAGGATTTGTATTTCAATTTTATAATCTAGTACAAAATTTAACAGCAATAGAAAATGTTGAGTTAGCAACTCAAATATGCAAAGATTCTTTAAGTCCTGATGAAATAATGGAAAAGGTTGGTTTAAAAGATAGAAAAAACAATTTTCCATCACAATTATCTGGAGGAGAACAACAAAGAGTTGCAATAGCAAGAGCAATAGCTAAAAATCCTAAACTATTATTATGTGATGAGCCAACAGGAGCATTGGATTATAAAACAGGAAAGCAAATATTAAAATTGTTGCAAGATACTTCAAGAAAGGAAAAAATGACAGTCTTAATAATAACTCATAATGCAGCGATTGCACCAATGGGGGATAAAGTTATAAGATTTAAAAATGGAAAAGCAGAAAGTGTAGAAATAAATAATTCACCAACACCAATAGAAGAGATAGAATGGTAAAATATTTAAGCTGAGGTGAGATTGTGTTAAAAAAAGCATTATTAAAAGATAGTATAAAAGAGATAAAAAATTCTTATAAAAGATTTATATCAATAATGATAATGGCATTATTAGGAGTAGGTTTTTTTGCAGGATTAAGAGCTACATCACCAGATATGTTAGATACAGTAGATATATATTTTAAAGATCAAAATGTATATGATATACAAGTAATATCAACATTAGGTCTAACAAATGAAGATTTAGAAGCATTAAAGAACATAGAAAATGTCGAAAATGTATATGGAACATGTACTCAAGATGGACTAATAGAATTAGAAGAAAATGAAATAGTTTCAAAAGTTATGACTGTTGAAGATATTAATAAACCTAGATTAATAGAAGGCAACATGCCACAGAATATGAATGAATGTGTAGTAGAAGAAAGTTTCTTAGCAGGGACAAACAAAAAAATCGGTGATACAATTATAATAGAAATAGAAAATCAAGAAAATTCTAATGGTGAAGAAGTAGAATATTTAAAGCAAAAGGAATTAAAAATTGTAGGAACTGTACAAAGTCCATTATATATTTCTCTAGATAGAGGAACAAGTAGTTTAGGTTCTGGAGAAGTTAATTATTTTATTTATATATCAAAAGAAAACATTAATGTAGACTTCTACACAGAAATATATGTAAAAGTAAAAAATAGTGAAAAATATAAAACAGGGACTAATAGTTATGAAAAATATGTTGAAACTATAAAAAGTAATATTGAAGAAATAAAAAAAGAAAGAGAAGAAGCTAGATATCAAAGTTTAATTACACAGGCTAATAATAAAATAATAGAAGCAGAACAAGAATTTAACAAACAAAAACAAGATGGAGAAAATCAAATAGCCCAAGCAGAACAAAAATTACAAACAGCAAGAGATGAAATAGCAAAAGGTGAAAATGAAATAATATCAAATGAGAAAAAAGCAAATAATGAATTTTCACAAGCAGAAAAAAAGTTAGAAAGTGCAAAAGCAGAATTATTAAAAAATATAACAGAATTTAACAGTAAAAAACAAGAAGCAGAACAAGGGTTAGCTACAGCAGAAACACAAAAACAACAATTAGAAACAAATTTAAATAGTATAAATGCAGGACTAGAAGAAATAAATGTAAATTATAATCAGATATTAGCAAAATTAAAAGATCCAAATTTAACAGAAGAACAAAGGACAATATTAGAACAATCCAAAAATCTGTTGGAAAATGAAAAATTAGAATTAGAAAATAATAAACAAACAGTAGAAGCAGGAATTAATCAAATAATTACTCAAACAGCTTCAATAAAACAAGAACTTGCAAATGCACAAACACAAATAGAAAATGCAAAAATTGAAATACCAAAACAAGAAGCTAATTTAAAAAGCCAAAAAACAAAAGTATTTAATCAAATTGAGCAAGCTAAAAATCAAATACAAAATGCAAAAGTAGAATTACAACAAGGAGAAACAGAATTAGAAGATAGTAAAACAGAATTTAATCAAAAAATAGAAGAAGCGGAAACAAAATTAATAGATGCCAAAGAGAAAGTAAAAGAAATAGAAAATCCAGAATGGTATATATTAGACAGAAATGAAAATACAGGATATAGAAGTTTTAAACAAGATACAGAAAGTATAGAAAATCTTAGTTTAGTATTTCCGATTGTATTTTTTGCAATAGCAGCACTTGTTTCTCTTACATCAATGACTAGAATGGTAGAAGAACAAAGACAAGAATTAGGAACTTTAAAAGCATTAGGATATAATAAGTTTCAAATTTCTATAAAATACATATTATATTCAAGTTTAGCATGTATTATAGGTTCTCTAATAGGAATGAACATAGGTTTTCAGTTATTACCAAGATTAATATGGAAAATGTATAGCATAATGTATATAATGCCAGATATTTCGATTTCATTTAATCATGCATATTCTTCATTAGGATTAAGTCTAATATACATATGCATAGTAGGTGCAACAATGTATGCAATATTAAGAGAATTGGTACATCAACCAGCAACATTATTAAGACCTAAAGCACCAAAATTAGGAAAAAGAGTTTTATTAGAAAAAATAACACCTATTTGGAAAAGATTAAACTTTTCACAAAAAGTAACAATAAGAAATATATTCAGATATAAAAAAAGATTTCTGATGACCATTATTGGTATATTTGGATGTACATCATTAATTTTAGCAGGATTTGGATTAAAAGACTCAATATCAAAAATACTACCATATCAATATGAAAAAATATTTAACTATGATATACAAGTAACATTGAAAAGTTCTTTAAATAGTGAACAAATACAAAACATCATAACAAACATAAAAAATAATGACAAAATCGCAGATATAATAGAAACAAATATGTTATCAGGAGTAGCAAAAAAAGAAAATAACGAAAAAGATATTCAAATAATTGTACCTAATAACAATGATGAACTTAATAAATATATAAACTTAATAGATTATAAAACAGAAGAAAATTTAACATTAAATAATAATGGAATATATATAACAGACAAATTAGCAGAACTTTTAAATGTAAAAGAAGGGGACACAATTTCAATTGAAACAACAGATGAGGAAACTAAAGAATTCAAAATAACAAAGATTGTAGAAAACTATGTTTCACATTATATATATATTTCAAAAGATTTGTACAATGAAAGCTTCAAAGATGATTATTCAACAAATGTATTATTATTAAAAGACAAAGATTTAAATGAAGAAGAACAACAAGAGCTGTCAAAACAAATGTTACAACAAAAAGAAATATCTACAATAACATTAACATCAACACTTATGAATTCATTAAATGACACTATGAACTCATTAAATTACGTAGTACTAATTTTAATAGTATCAGCAGGATTATTAGCATTTGTTGTATTATATAATTTATCAAATGTAAATATAAGTGAAAGAATAAGAGAATTAGCCACAATAAAAGTATTAGGATTTTATGATAAAGAAGTATATAAATATGTATCAAGAGAAACAATGCTATTAACAATAATAGGAATATTATTTGGATTAGTTGGAGGATATTTTTTGAATTTTTATATAATCGGAACATGTGAGATAGAAATGCTAAGATTTCCAAAAGTAATAAACTTTATAAGCTATATATATTCAATAGCAATTACTTTGATATTTACTTTAATTGTAAATGCAGTTACATATTTTGCATTAAAGAAAATTGACATGATATCAAGTTTAAAAAGTGTAGAGTAATACTAGGGGACGTTCCTTTAATCCCTAAAATTAGGGACAATGGGGACGGACCTCTGGAAAATTACCCTTTCCTATTGTATAAAAAATGCTTCGCACAACGGATGCACACAATTTTACATATGTAAAATTGGCGCAAGAACAAATTTACGGAAAGCCTAAGATGAATGTTAAAAGTTGTACAAATGTTAAGGCTTTCCGATTTGTTCTTGAATAGGAAAAATCGAGTTTTTCCTATTCAAGAACATCGCTTCGCTCTAATAAATGCACACAAATTTTACTAAAGTAAAATTTGGCGCACGAACAATAACGCGGGCTTTGAAATGTTATAAACAGAGAAAATGTAAAAAAAGCCCGCTATTGTTCTACAATATGAAATTAAGCATTTTTTATTGTAAAAAGGTATTATAAAATCAAAATTCCAATTTTGGACACGTCCCTAAATTGGTAATTTTCAAGAGGTCCGTCCCCATTGTCCCTGATTTTAGGGATTAAAGGAACGTCCCCTAAGAAAGGATATGAATTTATGAAGATAAATAGAACAACAATTTTTAAAATTTTATTAGCAGTGATAGCATTAGCAATATGTATAGCTATAATAGTATATTTATTTCCAATAGTAATAAATTTAAGCACTCCAGAAGGACAACTAGAATTTAAAGAAAAAATAGACAGTTTAGGTTTTTTAGGATTATTAATGTTATTTGGCATACAATTTGCGCAAATTTTTTTAATTATAATTCCTGGAGAGCCAATAGAAGTATTGGCAGGCATGTGTTATGGAGGGATTGGAGGAACAATTTTTATCACCGCTTCTGTTGCTATTTTAACAACTTTAATCATATTTATGGTAAGAAAGCTTGGAAGAAAATTTGTATATGAGTTTTGTAACAAAAAACAAATAGAAAAATTAGAAAATAGCAAACTTATGAAAAATACAGAAAAAATCGAATTTATAATGTTAATATTGTTTTTAATACCAGGAACCCCAAAAGATCTTTTAGTATATATAGGAGGATTATTACCTATAAAACCTTTAAGATTTATATTGATTTCAACTTTTGCAAGATTACCATCAGTAGTATCTTCAACTTTTGCTGGTGAAAATATTGTATCAGGAGACTGGATTTTTAGTATAATGATATATGTAGTAACATTTGTTATAATAGGAATAGTTATTTTTCTAGTAAATAAATTTGATAAGTCAAATACAACAAGACAAGTCTTAGACACAATGAAAAAATAATTATTCTAATACTTAGTAAAAATTTATAATTATAAAAACTAGAGAAAACTAGACAGAACTAGAGAATGCTAGAGAAAATTATAAAAAACATTAAAAAAATATCTGATAAGAGAATTTTAGAATTTTAATATTCTAACTTATTAGATATTTTTTATTTTCGTAACTTTTTATATTTATTTTTATTATTTTTTATTATAATAATCTATTTCATTAGTTATTTATGGTTTAAGTTAGAATTATAAAAGTAAAATAAAATTTATAATTATAACTATTTATTATCTTGTAAATTAAAATCTTTTGAACGAGCATATGGCTTTTGTATATCAGTTATTCCAAGTAAATAATCTATAGATGTATTATAGTAGAAGGCTAAATTAATCAAAATTTTTGTAGGAATATCATTCTCGCCAGTTTCATATTTGGAATAACCCGTTTGAGACATGTTTAATATAGTAGCAACTTTTTGTTGGGTTAAATCGTTATCTTCTCGTAATGATCTTATTCTATTATAAGATTTTTCATATTTGTTATTATTCATTGTTTATTTCCTCCTTTGAATTATGCTTCCCAATTTGAGTTATTTTTAAAAATATTTGAGGATATTCTTTTGTAAAAAATGTGAAAAGTGCATTAAAATAAGCTAAAAACATATTTTATAAAAATATTTTAAAATATCTAAAAATTACTATTGACTTCTAACCTAAATTAGGTTAAAATATAAAACGAATAACCTGAAACAGATTAAAGAAGAAATAAGAATTATAGATAAAACAGCTCTTAAATGTTTCAGGAAAGAAGCTGTTTTATCAATTTCTTGACTATAAATATAGTAAGAAAATAAATACATTTTTGAAAAATAAGGAGGTGAAGGAGGAGAAGATGTGAAAAGAGTTATATATCATCAAGGGAAAAGAATGATCAAAAAGAAGATAAATAAAAAGAAGGTTTTTTTAGTAATTTTTGTAATTGTTGCATTAATAGTGCTACTTACGAGTTTTAAAAGTCAATCTAATCATAAAGAAGAAGAGGTAATTTCTAATTTAGATACAAATACATTAAAACAAGATACTAATATATCAACTAATCAAGATACAAAAAAATATGAAAATGTTGATATTCCTGAGCAATTAGGTGGATATGATGTTTTAGGGCAATTAGTACTTGAAAAAATTAATGTGAGACAAAATATATTATACAAGACTGAAGATGAATCACTAAAATTAGGGGTAACTAAATTTTATGGACCAAAAATAAATGAAACTGGGAATTTTTGTATTTGCGGTCATAATTACAATAATATTTTAAAAAGATTAGATGAAATGAATGTAGGAGATGAATTTTATATAATTACAAGAGAAACTAAAGAAAGAGTAGATTATAAAATATATGATAAATATACTTGTGAACCAGAAGATTTATCTTGTTTAAATCAAAACCAAGATGGAAAAAAAGAAGTAACTCTAATAACATGTAATCCTGGGGGATTAACTAGACTTATATGTAAGGCAAAAGAAATATAATGCCAAAGGCATAAAAAATGTATTAGTAAAGTACATAAGATTATAAAAGTAAGAAAGGAAAGTGAAAAAAATGAAAAACAAAATAATAGGAATTTTAATAACATTAATAATAATGATAGGAATAATGGCAAGCCAAGTAATGGCAGCTACAATAAATGCAAGTAATACAGAGGTTGCAAAAGGAGAACAAATAACAGTAACTGTTAATTTAGACAAAGAAACACAAGCAGTAGATTTAGTATTAAATTATGATGCAAATAGTTTTGAATATGTAAAAGGATCAATTAATTCTACTTTAGGACAAGGAGCTATGACAGTAAATGATTCAGAAGCTGGTGTAGTAAGATTATCAGCATCAAATGCAATGGCATCAACAAAAGCAGTAACATATACATTTATAGCTAAAGAAAATACAGAAGGTGCAACATTCACAGCTAGTGGATTAGTTACAGAAAGTGGAGAAACATTTGATGTGGATAATGTAACTGTAAAAGTTGTAGAACCAGCTCAAGAACCAGAAAATCCAGGAGATCAAGAAACTCCAGTAACTCCAGAAGAACCAGAGAATCCAAATACAGGAGCTACAGAAAACAACGAACAAGCTGGAAGCCAAGCAAATTCAGAATCACAAATAGTTGATGAACATGGAAATGTTATAACAAAATTACCTCAAACAGGAATAACAGTATTCCAAATAGCAGGTGTAGTTGCAGTAGTTGCAATAGCAGGAGTTTTAGTAATTAGAAAAATAAGAAAATAATACAAAATTCATAATTTAAGGGAGGAAAAAAAGTTGAATAAAAAATTAAAAATAGTATCATCAATCGCATTAGCTGGAATGTTAGTTACAAGTAGTTTTGGTATTAATAAAGCATTAGCAAATACAACACCAGACTATGAAACAAATCCAGTAGCAATATATAGAAAATTAGTACAAGGTAAAACTGTAGTACCATTTGTATTAGCAAATAAAGATGATGTAGTAACAGTAAAAGACCTTGTAGAAAGTGATTTATTTGAAGGTAAAGTAAGTACTATAAATGGTACAGCAATACCATCATTAGAAACAGTAGTATGTACAGGGGACAAATTTACTACTACAGATGGAACAGAATATACAGTAATAGTATATGGTGATGTAGATGGAGATGGAAAAATAACATCATTAG
The DNA here is from genome assembly GCA_944386175.1 of uncultured Clostridia bacterium. Lineage (GTDB taxonomy): Bacteria > Bacillota > Clostridia > TANB77 > CAG-508 > CAG-269. The sequence goes on along the minus strand of CALXAB010000001.1, from coordinate 39,026 downwards.
ATGCATTACAAATACAAAAAAATACTGTAGGTGATGCTAACGTTTCTTTAAATGATGTACAAAGAGAAAGTGCTGATGTAATAAATGATGGAAATGTTAACGCATTAGATGCTTTAGCAATAAGAAAATATGCTGTAGATATGGGAGATTTTGGTAATTCAGTTATAAATGAATTACCAGAAAAAGAAGAAGTTATACAAGAATCAAATTATACAATATCTTTAAAAGATAGTGCATATATAAACAATAAAAATTCTTCTGATGCTAAATTAAATATTTCTTTAAAAGAAACATTAGATGAAGAAGCAAAGTTAAAGCTTGAAATATCTGACAAAGATGGAAATAAATTAGAATTAGTAAATGAGGAAATTACAATACCAGCACATACAGATTTTGTTGATGGATTACAATTAGAAGATTTAAGTGATCTACCTGACGGAACTATAACAATTAATTTATATGATGGAGAAACAATTGTTGCTACATTAAATGTAGAAAAAAATACAGTAACTCCAAATGTTGCAAAAGTCTCAACTAACCGTACAAGTACAAAAGAAGCAACACTTTCTTTAGAAAAATGCGGTGAAAGTGATATAACAAAAGTAAATTATATTGTTAAACCTATAGTTAATGGAAGTGAAACAGCAACAGAAGAAGAATTAACAAATTCTATAAATGTAGAAAATGGAAAATTAGAAAATGCAGTTATTTCTCAAGATCTTGCAACAGGTACAGCATATAAAATATTCTACGTTGTAGAAAATAAATATGGCTCAAAATCTGAAATTAAAGAAGCTGTTATAACAAGTGATAGTACTTCTGTATCAACAGAAAAAGCTGTAGACAAAATCGAAGCACCAGACTTAAAAGCTGGAGAAACAGATTTTAGTTGGGAACAAAAAGAAGCAGATAAAACATATATTGTTACACTATATAGAGATGGTGTAGCTATAGCAGAAGAAGAAACAACAGATTTAACAAAAGGTTTTGAAGAAGAAATGAAAACAGCAGGAACATATAAAGTTTCAGTTGTTGTAAAAGGAGCTAAAGATGGATCAACTAAAAATTCAGCAGCAGTAGAATCAGAAGAAGTTACTGTAACAAAATTAAATCCTGTAGAAAATGTAAAATTTGAAAATGGAGAAGATGGAAAAGTAGTTCTATCTTGGACAAATTCATATAGTAAAGATGACTTTGCTTCATATGATATAAAAATATATACAGTTAATGAAAAAGGAGAATTAGAAGACTCAGGAATTTCAGTAGATGGTAAAAATGTAGATGAGAAAGGCAACCTTATAAATAAAGTTGAAGTAAATCTAACACCAAATACAATCTATGTAGCTAAAGTAAAACTTAATGCAAAAGAAAGCCAAACAGCTGTATTAAGTTCAGATGAAGCTAAATCAGAAGAATTCTACATAGTAGAAGCTCCTAAAATGGATTCAGCTATAAAAGGAACAACAAGTGTTACATTTGAAATATCTCCTATAAATATTGCAAATAAAAAAGTATCATACAAAGTAGAAGTATATGATGTAAAAACAAATAATGATCAAACAGAAGCAAGATATACATTAAATTCTACAAAAGATGTTACAGTTGATAAAGATAACAAAATTACTATAGATGGTTTAACATCTTTAAATACATATGCATTTAAATTAATAGCAACAGTAGATGGAAATGAAGTAAAATCAGATTATAGTGATGAAATAAGAACATTACCATTAATTCAAAATTTAACAGTTTCAAATGTAGAAGATGCTACTAATAACTCAGGAAAAATCGCAGTAGATGGTACTTCATTAGTTATAAATAAAGAAGTATTCAAAACTGAAAATGCAGAAAATGGTGAACAACTTTATGCAGAATTAGGAAAAGCTGTTAATGTTGTTAAAGCTCTTAAAGAAGGAGATGTTTTAACTATAGATGATAAAACTTCAACAATTTCTGTAAATTTAGAAGGTAATGCTTCAGTAGCAGAACAAACAGAAAGAGACTTTACACAATGTGATTTATCAAATACAACAATAGAAATCGAAAGCAATGGATTTACTAAAATAATTAAAGGAAACTTTGATCAATTAGTATTAAAAGGTGAAGGAGCTATTTACTCAGTAAATGAAGTAAATGGAATCGAAGAAAAAGAACCTACTATAACTGTAACAAATGGTGTAGAAGTTGCAGGAGATAAAACATATAATGTAGAAGCAAATTCAGAAGTAACTATCAATAAAGTTATAGTTAATACTAAAGAAGCTACAACTATAACTGCAAATAATAAAGAGTTAACTGTAACTGCAAATAATGTAGAAAATGATTTAACATTTGAAAATGTAACAGATGGAGACGCTAGTATTATTTTTGAAGGAACACCAGATAATACTTCAGAACAAAAAGGAAAAATTACAATCAAAACAACTGGAGGAAAAGTTACAGTTACTGCACCAACTGTAAATGTAAGTGCAGAAATGAAAGTTGAAGTAACTAATGGAGAAGTTGATATTCAACATCCAGCATTAACAGGAGACAAAACAGTAACTGTTTCAGCTGATGAAGATAAAACTTCAACAGTAGTTGCAAAAGCTCAAACATTAGCACCAATAGATATAGATGGAAAAGAATTAAAAGAATATACTGATGATGAAATTAAATCAGTATTTGGTGTAGAAGATCAAAATGTAATTATTGCTATTGACGAATATATTAATTCATTTGGATTAAATGGTACAGGAGCAACAATTACAGTAGACAAGGGTTCAGATATAGTTACTATAGTGTTACCAGGAGAAGCTCAAAATGTAACTATTGGAAACCTTAAATAATAAAATTAGCTTACCTAAAAATTTCATATTTATAAATAAAAGTCTGTACTTTTTAAAGGTACAGGCTTTTTATATAAAAAAATTGAAAAATTTCTACATTTGTGATAATATTTTGGAAATACTAAAAATAAAAAAATAGGAGGAAAAAATATGGTAGACATGACAATATCAAAAGATATAATTCACATAGGATCAAGTGATAAAAATTTAAAACTATTTGAAAGTCAATATGTATTAGAAAAAGGAATGAGTTACAATTCATATATAATAAAAGACGAAAAGAATGTAATATTAGATACAATTGATGAAAAACTAACAGACAAATGGTTACAAAAAATTGAAGAAACATTAAAAGGAGAAAAACCAGACTATTTAATAGTATCACATATGGAGCCAGATCATGCATATAATATAGGTTTAATAGCTAAAAAATATCCAGATATGAAAATAGTAGGTAATACATTTACATTCAATATATTATCAAACTTTTTTGATGATATAGATATATCAAATAGAAAATATGTAGTTAAAGAAGGAGAAATATTAGATATAGGAAAACATAAATTACAATTTTTTATGGCACCAATGGTACACTGGCCAGAAGTAATGGTAACATATGAACAAACTGAAAAAATACTATTTTCTGCTGACGCTTTTGGTAAATTTGGGGCATTAGATGCTGAGGAAGAATGGGATTGTGAAGCAAGAAGATATTATTTTGGAATAGTTGGAAAATATGGTACACAAGTACAAGCATTATTAAAAAAAGCTGCTACTTTAGATATAAAAATGATTTGTCCTTTGCATGGACCAATATTAAAAGAAAATCTAGAATATTATATAAATAAATATAAAACATGGAGTAGTTATGAACCAGAAGAAGAAGGAATATTTATAGCATGTGCTTCAATATATGGAAATACATTACATGCCGCAAATAAAATGGCTGAAATGTTACAAGAAAAGGGAGCAAAAAAAGTAGTAGTTACAGATTTAACAACAGAAGATTGGGCAGAAGCGGTAGAAGATGCTTTTAGATATTCAGATTTAATTGTTTGTGCTTCTAGCTATAATGCAGGTTTATTTCCACCAATGGAACAATTTTTAAATCGTTTAAAAGAAAGAAATTATCAAAAAAGGACAGTAGGTATAATAGAAAATGGTTCATGGGCACCATCAGCTGGAAAATGTATGAAAAATATATTACAAGAAATGAAAGATTTAAAAGTATTAGAACCTATGGTAACAATAAAATCAAGAATTAAAGATACTAATATGCAAGAAATGAATAAATTAGTAGATGAAGTTTTAAATAACAAATAGAAAATAGTAAAGTGCAATAAATTAAAAATTTGATAACTTAAAAGAATATTAGAAACATACTAATAAAAAGAGAGGAGAAATTCAATTGGAAAAAACTCAAGAAAAATATAATTGGGATTTAACAGACTTATTTAAAGACAAAAATGAGTTTGAAAACGCAATTACAAATATGAAACAAGATTTAGAAGAAATTCAAAAGTATAAAGGAATGTTATGCGATAACTCAAATAATTTATATGAATGCTATAATCTATATGAAAAAATACTAATGAATTTTGAAAAAATCTATTCATATGGAATGTTTAGCTACCATTTAGATATGGGAAATCAAGAAGGAATAAAATTATTTAAGGAAGTTGAAAATATATCATCTGAATTTAATGTTGCAATATCATTTATAACTCCAGAAATAATATCATCAGATGAAAACATAATAAAGAAATTTTTAAAAGATGATATAAGACTAAACAAATATGAAAGAGATATAAACGATGCTTTAGAAAAGAAAAAACATATTTTGAGCAAAGAAGCAGAAAATATTATTGCAAGTTATTCAGAAATATTTTCAGCACCTGAAAATATTTTTGATGTATTAACAAATGCAGAATTTAAATTTGGAACACTAGTTGACGAAAATAAAAATACAGTAGAACTAACAGATGCAACATATAGTAAATATCTAAAAAGTAGTAGTATAGATGTAAGAAAACAAGCATTTGAGTTAATGTATAAAAAATATAGTGAATATATAAATACTATAACAGAAATGTATTTATCAAATGTAAAAAAAACAGTAGTAACATCAAAACTAAGAAAATATAAATCATCTTTAGAAAAAGCAACAACTAATGATGATTCTACAATTAAAGTTTATGAAACATTAATGCAAGGAGTAAATGATAGTCTAAATATAAATCATGAATTTGTATCAATGAAAAAGAAATTATTAAATTTAAATGAAGTGCATATGTACGATTTATATGTAAATCCATTTGAGAAAACTCAAGATGAAATATCATTTGAAGAAGCCAAAATGCAGGTAAAAGAAGCATTAAGCATACTTGGAGAAGATTATAATAAAATATTAAATGAAGCTTTTGAAAATAGATGGATAGATGTATTTGAAAAGAAAAACAAAAGAGGTGGAGCATATAGTTCAGGAGTATATGGAGTACATCCATTTGTATTAATGAGTTTTACAGGAAATAAGAGAGATGTAAGTACAATAGCACATGAATTAGGACATAGCATACATTCTTATTATTCAAATAAAAATCAAAATATCATAAATTCAGATTATACAATAATGACTGCAGAAGTGGCGTCTACTGTAAATGAACTATTATTAAGTGAATATCAAATTAAAAATGAAAAAGACAATAGAAAAAAAGCAGAGTTAATTTACGAATTATTAGAAATGATTAGAGCTACATTTTATAGGCAATCTATGTTTGCAGAATTTGAAAAAGAAGTACATGAAAAGATTGAAAACAATCAAATGTTATCATCAGAAGATTTAAATAATCTTTACTATAAATTAAACCAAAAATATTTTGGCAATGATATTATAATTGATGAACAAATAAAATATGAATGGGCAAGAATACCACACTTTTATAGCGATTTTTATGTATATAAATATGCAACAGGTATAGCTTCAGCTATTTGTATAGCAACTAAGATTTTAAACAACGAAAATGGTTATATACAAAAATATATTGACATGTTGAGCCAAGGTTGTACAAAAAAATCTGTTGATTTATTGAAAATGGTTGATGTTGACTTAGAAGATCCTGATACTTATAAAATAATTACAAACTTCTATAAAAATAAAATAGATGAATTAAATAAGTTAATTAATATAAATATGTTAAATGGTTAACAGTCATAGTAAAGCAATAAATATAGTATTTTGAATGCGATTGGAGTAATTTTAGAAATTCTTTATTAATTTTTTGGGTAATGTTCACGTCGAGCAAAGCGAGGACTAAGTGAAAGGGGATCAAAAAATTAATTTAGAATTTCTTGAATTATGTATTGAACCGAAAAATACTATATTTATTGCTTTACTATGACCTAATATAGTTGTTAATCAAATTACATTTTAAAAATTCATAAAAAACTATTGACGCTGTGTCAGAAAAGTTATATACTAATTATACTGACATAGTGTCAATTGATGCTTTAGAAAAATTTTTATAAAAAGGATAGGTTTATATGTCAAATGAATTAAAAGATAAAAGAAAAGAAGAAATAATAGATGCTTGTGTAAAACTTTATGAAACTAGAAATTTTAAAAATATAACAATAAAAGATATAAGTGAGCTTATTTCTGTTTCAAGACCAAGTATCTATAATTATTATCAAACAAAAGAAGAAATATTTTTAGAGTTATTGGGAAGAGAATATAATTTATGGATAGAAGAATTGCAAGATATGATACAAAAAAATGATAATATAACAAAAGAAGAGTTTTCAAGAAAAATGGCACAGTCTATTGCAAATAGACCCAAAATGTTAAAATTATTATCTATGAATCTGTATGATATAGAAGAAAATAGCAGACTTGAAAAATTAGTTGAATTTAAAAAAATATTTGCAAAGTCCATGGAAATAGTTCGAGAATGCCTTGACAAATTTTTTACTCAAATGGCAGAAGAGGAAAAAACAGATTTTCTTTATTCATTTTTTCCATTTATGTATGGCATATATCCATATACAATGGCAACAAAAAAGCAAAGAGAAGCAGTAAAAATTATAGGTTTTAATTATAAATATATGTCAATTTATGAAATAACCTACAAAGCATTAAATCAATTATTAAAGTAATTATTTAATATATAATTATTTTTTAGTATAAAAGGAGGAATTTTTTATGAGCAAAAGTTTAGTAGCTTATTTTTCAGCAAGTGGGGTAACAAAGAGAGTCGCAGAGAAACTAGCGACAGTAGTAAAAGGAGATATATACGAAATAACTCCAGAAAAACCATATACTAGTGCAGATTTAAATTGGATGGACAAAAACAGTAGAAGTTCTATAGAAATGAAAGATCATTCTTCAAGACCCGAAATAGCTGGAACAGTGAAAAATATGGAGGAATATAATGTTGTTTATGTTGGATTTCCAATCTGGTGGTATGTAGCACCAACTATTATAAATACATTTTTAGAAAGTTATGATTTTTCAGGAAAAACTGTAATACCATTTGCAACATCTGGAGGAAGTGGAATGGGAAATACACTTAATGAATTAAAACCATCTTGTTCAAGCAATACAAAATGGTGTGAAGGAAAAAGATTTTCAAGTTCTGTATCAGAAAATGAACTTGAAGATTGGGTTAATGGATTAAATATATAATTTAAGAAGGGAGAGATTTTAGATGGTAAAACAAACAGCAGGAAGAAGAGATTTAGGAGATTTTGCACCTAAATTTGCAGAATTAAATGATGATGTATTATTTGGAGAGGTGTGGTCAAGAGAAGATAAATTATCTTTAAAAAATAGATCAATAGTTACAATAACAGCATTAATTAGTAAAGGAATAATAGATAGCTCATTAAAATATCATTTACAAACAGCCAAAAATAATGGCGTAACAAAGACAGAAATGGTTGAAATTTTAACACATATAGCATTTTATGCAGGATGGCCAAATGCTTGGGCAGCATTTAGAATAGCTAAAGAAGTATATGAAGGAGACGAAGAAAAAGAAGAACATGGTGGATTTTTTGGAATGGGAGAACCAAATGTAAATTTTGCACAATATTTTGTTGGCAATTCTTATTTAAACCCATTAGCTAAAATGGATAAGATATTTATTGCAAATGTTACATTTGAACCGAAGTGCAGAAATAACTGGCATATACATCATGCAACAGAAGGAGGAGGTCAAATTTTAATATGTGTTGAAGGAGAAGGCTGGTATCAAGAAGAAGGAAAAAAAGCTCAAAGCTTAAAGCCAGGTGATATAGTTACAATACCTGCAAATGTAAAACATTGGCATGGTGCTAAAAAGGATGGTTGGTTTAGTCATTTAGCTATAGAAGTACCAGGAGAAAATGCTTCAAATGAATGGTGTGAGCCAGTAAGTGATGAAGAATATTATAAATTATAAAAATATGATATTATATATAACAATTCAACACATATCTACATTTTTCATATTATATAATATAGGAGGAATGTAAAATGTGTTGTTGTCATAAAGTTTGTAAGACGATAAAAAAACTATCTATTATTAATTTTTTGATTTTTATTAGCACTATTATATTATTAATTGTTATTTTAATTGATAATAGCAACAAACTTAACAATAAAGATATTTTAGTAACAGTGGCAAGATCAGGAGATAATACACAGGTAGGAGATGCAATTATTAATTTTGGAATAAATCAAATAGTAGAAGGAACAGCATTAAGCCATGAAGTTGGAACTAGCCAAATTAATATAAATGAAAACGGAATTTACCAGATATCTTATCAATTAGGAGGAATTGACCAAGGAACTTCAACGAGATTTAATTTTAATGCTATACTTTTGGTCAATAATGTTCCTTTAACAGATACTTTAAACGAAGGAGCAGTTCTTAGCGAAGATATTGTAAATAATCGTTATACACTTACAAGTACAGTTATATTAAGATTAAATGCAGGAGATATATTACAACTTGGTGCATTATCATTTGAAAATGTAACATATCCAAATGCACGTATTGATATTGAAAAGATTGGATAGTTTAGCTTATGATTTAAAATTACTTTATAAAAATTATAGAGTAATTTTTATTTTTATGATATTATAATGGTATATAAGCATTTGAATTCGGTTTTTATTAATAAAATTTATAAATTTCAGAAAAATCATTGACAAGCACATATATATACTATATAATGCAAACATTAGTTTTATAACAATGAACGAAATAATATGAATAGTACTATATTATAATTATTATATAAGCATATTGAAGGGAGGAAAAAATAAATAAATATGAAAATAGCTATTCTATCAGATGTACATGGTAATATAGATGCTTTAGACGCAGTATTAAAAGAATTAAATGAACAAAAGATAAATAAAGTAATCTTTTTGGGTGATTTTGTAGGACGGAGCTGGAAAATCAGAAGAAGTAATACAAAATATATTACAAATAAAAGAAAAATGTATATGTGTAAGGGGAAACAGAGAAAAATACATAATAGAAGGAATGCCTAGAATAGTACATGATGAAAAAGTAAAAATAAGCAAAGAACAATTTAATAGGAATGAATGGATAAAAAAACATTTAAGTAATGCTTCAATAGAATTTATAAGATCTTTACCAAAGGAAAATATAATCGAATTATTTGATAAAAAAATATATATGGCTCATTATCCAATGGATAGTAAAATGAATTTCAAGAAGCACATTAAAATTGCTAATTTACAAGATAATGAAGAAATGTTTAAAGATATAGAAGCAGATATTTATTTATATGGACATACTCATGTTGAAACTTATAATGAAAATTTTAATAAATATTATATAAATCCTGGTGCCTTAGGTTGTCCAGGTAGAACAGATGAAGCACCATATGGAATATTAGAGATTAATAGAAAAGTAATTGCATATAAGCAATTAAAGGTTAAATATAATGTTAAAAAAGTAATTGATGATATTAATAAATTATCATTTCCAGGATATAAACATGTGTTAAAAAATTTTTATGGATTAGATTAATATATGAGTTAAATTAAAATGAATCTATTGTATGAATAAGAAATCAATTTTAAAAATATTTGTTTTTATATGAAATTTTACAAAAATATGATATAGTATAAAAATTATTTGCGTAAAAATAACAATAAACATTTAATAGATGCTTATATTTCAATGCTTTCAAGATTTGAAAAAAGTACAAAAAAATAAAAAAATGATACTAGTAAGATACTAACCTAATAGAGTTTTATACAATCTTATAGAGCTTTTAGAGCGAAAATTGCAAAACAAAAGTTTATTTAGATTAAAATAAGAAAAGAAAATAAGTCAAAAAATATAGTTTGCATAATATTTTTTGGCTTATTATTTTTTTGGATTACTTTGATATACTTTTATAAAGAATAGTGTTATAATGGTAACATCAAAATAGTAATTTTTTGTTTGATTTATTAGGAGGTAATAGTGTATGAAATGGTATAATAATATGAGTGAACAACAAAAACGAAGTTTTCAAAAAGTGATTGCTATATGTGCAGTAGGTGTAATTTTAATTCTGCTTATTCCTATTGTTTTGCATTTCATTTAATAGGTAGGAGATAAATTACAAATAGAAAGTGAGAATAAAATGAATAGAAAAGTAATTTTATACATTTCTACAAGTGTAGATGGATTTATTGCAGATAAACTGGGAAGTGTAAATTGGATAAATGGACAAGAGGAAAATTATGAAAGTGATTATGGTTATAATAATTTTATAAAAAATATAGATACAGTAATTTTAGGCTATAACACATATAAGCAAGTAGTAGAAGAATTATCACCTAATGAATGGGTATATAATGGTTTACAAAGTTATGTATTTACAGAAAAAAATATGAAGGATGCAGAAGATATTAAATTCGTGAATGAAGATATTACTACTTTTATAAAAAAAATGAAAAATACGAAAGGAAAAAATATTTGGATATGTGGTGGAGCAAATATTGCAAATCAATTAGTAAAAGCAAACTTAATTGATGAATACCACATAACTACAATACCTGTTATTTTGGGTAGTGGAATTAGATTATTTCAAAAAGATAATGTTTATATAAGACTAAAATTAGAAGAAAGCAAAGAAGAAAATGGAATCATTACAAATATATACTCAAAGAGATAAATTTTTAGTAACTTATTATTTAAGTTAAAAAGAAATAAATACAGAAGTTAAAATTCTGTATCTATTTCTTTTTTTAATTCATTTAAAAACTTTTCAGCTGGCTTTGAAAATACTTGATACTTTTTCCAAATAACATTTATTTCTAAATCTAATTTTGGATATAATGGTTTAAAAGTAAAAATAGAAGAATCAGAAGTATCAATCAAGCCATCTAATGTTAAAGCATAGCCTATATTATTCTTTACTAATATAGAAGCATTATATACCAAATTATAATAAGTTATTATATTTAATTTATCTAAATCTATTTTTAACCAATCTCTTATTTCACTTGCAGTAGGAACTTGTCTTGATACAATTAAAGGCTTATCCAATAAATCTTTTGGAGTTATATAATCTAATTTTGCAAGAGGGCTGTCTTTTCTCATTAAAATACCCCAAATATCTTTTGAAGGTAAAGTGATATAATGGTATTTGCTCTTATCAAAAGGACAAAGAATAATACCAAAGTCAATAAGACCTTTATCAAGGTTATCTAAAACATCTTCTCCATCATCACTTGAAATATTAAATTGAATGTTAGGATAACTAGTTCGTAATTTTTTTATACATTTAGCGATAATATCAATGTTTTCTGTTTCTGCTGTGCCAAGATAAACACAGCCAGATATATCATTATTTAAACTACTCATCTCTGTTTCAGTCTTACTAACCAAATTAATAATTTCTTCTGCTCTTTTTCTAAATAGTATTCCATCTTCAGTTAAGGTAATTTTTTTAGTTCCCCTTATGAAAAGTTGCTTTCCAAATTCTTCTTCTAAATCTTTTAATTGTCTTGAAAGTGTAGGTTGAGATAAATGTAGATATTTAGCAGCACCTAAAATACTTTGTTCTCTTGCAACTGCTAAAAAATATTTTAAAACTCTTATTTCCATTACTTTTCCTCCTACAATTATTTTAATATAAAAAATATATAACTGTCAAGCATAGCAAAGTATAGGAAAGAAGTATTTGCTATATATCAAAATTGTTGCTATAATTATTATAAAAATAGAAAGAGGTGAAAAAACTGTTAGTAAATGAAATTACAGAAAATTTGAAAGATGTAGGATGCAATAACAAGCTAATAGAAGAAGTTATAAAACTTTATGATACAGGAAAAAAAGAAAAAATCAAAGAAATATTATCAGTTCATAGAAAAGAAATATTAGATAATGAACATAAGGCACAAAAACAAATAGACTGTTTAGATTTTTTCTTATATCAAATTGAAAGAGAAGATAAAAAATTGGGTAAATAATTAATAATATAAAAAGAAAGAAGGTATATTTATGGAAGAAAAATTAAATTTAACACAAGAATGGGATAAGACATTTCCTAAAAGTGAAAAAGTTGAGTCTAGAAAGGTAACTTTTCGTAATCGTTATGGAATAACATTAGTAGCAGATTTATATGAACCAAAGAATATAAAAAATAAGTTACCAGCAATAGCAGTTGCTGGACCATTTGGGGCAGTAAAAGAACAATGTAGTGGTTTATATGCACAAACAATGGCAGAAAGAGGATTTTTAAGCATAGCATTTGATCCATCATTTACAGGAGAAAGCCTTGGGGCTCCAAGAAATATGGCAAGTCCAGATATTAACACAGAAGATTTCCAAGCAGCAGTAGATTTTTTATCAGTACAAGATAATGTAGATCCAGAAAAAATAGGAATTATAGGAATTTGTGGATGGGGAGGAATGGCTTTAAATGTAGCAGCACTAGACACAAGAATAAAAGCAACAGTTACATCAACTATGTATGATATGTCAAGAATAAATGCAAATGGTTATTTTGATGAAGAAAATAATGAAGAAGCAAGATATAATAACAAAAAAACATTAAATGAACAAAGAACAATAGATTATAAAACAGGCTCTTATGAAAGAGCAGGAGGATGTTTGGAATTACCAGTTCCAGAAGATGTACCTTTTTATGTAAAAGATTATAGTGAGTATTATAAAGGAAGAGCATATCATAAAAGAAGTTTAAACTCTAATGAGGGTTGGAATAAAATTGGTTGTATGTCATTTATAAATCAACCTATATTAAAATACTCAAACGAAATACGTAGTAGTGTTTTAATGTTACATGGAGAAAAGGCTCATTCTTGTTATTTTAGTAAAGATGCTTATAAGGATATGATAAAAGATAGTAAATACACAGATAATAAAGAACTTATGATTATTCCAAATGCAGTTCATACAGATTTATATGATAATTTAGATGTAATTCCATTTGATAAAATAGTAGAATTTTTCAGAACAAATCTTTCAATTTAGTATTTGCATTAAAAATAAAAGAAAAGAGGTATATTATGGATAAAAAAATAATAATCGTAATTATAATAATTCTTATTATAATATTAGGAATAGTTGCAGTAGTATTTTTACAAAATAATAACACAAACACTTTAAATACAAATGAACAAAATAGTAATAGAGAATCTAGTAATATGAATAATCAAAATTTACAAGTTATAGAAAATGAGAGTAAGAATATGGACAATAATACAGAAACAACAGCAAGAAGTGCCGTTATATATTTTTCAGCAACTGGAACTACAAAAAATGTTGCAGAAACTATTAGCCAAGCAATAGATAGTGATATAATTGAAATAATACCAAAAGAAAAATATACTAGCGAAGATTTAAGTTATAACAATGATAATTGTAGAGCAAATCAAGAGCAGAATAATGAAAATGCTAGACCAGAAATTGAAAATACAATAAATATAGATGATTATGATACGATTTATTTGGGTTATCCTATTTGGTGGGGTACAGCACCTAAAATTATTTTGAGTTTATTAGATAGTTATAATTTTAATGGAAAAACAGTAATTCCATTTTGTACTTCAGGCTCAACTGGAATATCACAAAGTGAAAGTGATTTAAAGAAATACAGTAGTAATATAAATTGGTTAAAAGGCAGAAGATTTAATAGTTCTGTAACAAAAGATGAAATAACAAAATGGATTGAAGAATTAGAACTATAATCATCTCGAGAAATTACAATTTATAAAAAGGATTGACAATAATATAAAAAGTAGGGAGATTTAAATAAAACAGAATATATTTTTTGGCGTATATTCTGTTTTTTTATTTATCCTAGAAACAGTGGAGTAGGGGGGATAACCCTAAAATTACATATAACAAAATAGATTAATATAAAATAAATTTACTTATATATACAAAATAATATTTCTTAATTATTTATAAAAGGAAAATTTGAAAAGTTTAAAATTAGAGCAAAAAATATAATTATATAAAAAATTATTAATTAAAAAATAAAATTAAAATTTATAAAAATTCCAAAAATAATTTTGTGCAAAGTTTTAAATTTATAAAATCATATTTCAAAAACGAACATTTGTTATTTGCTAAAAATTAATACTAAAATCTGTTTTGTTTATGAATATTTTATATAAAATTAAATGTAATTATAAAATTATAAATTATTAATTTATAAAGCCTAAAAATCGTTTTTAAGCCATTTTTAATATTAAGTAATAAAATTACATATTAAAATATAATATAATCTTAATTGGAATATTAATAATAATTGAATTATTGAGATAAAGCTATAAATAATTACAATTATATAATATATAATTATATAAAAATTTAAAAAAACTAAAAAACAAAAGATTTTTATATAAAATTAGTGAAATTGTCAAAGTATTGATATAAGTGTAGTTTAAGCAAAAAAGTGCCAAAAATCAACGCACGAGAATCGATTTTAAGCCGTTTTTATTTTTTAGACATATAGTTTGTTGTCCAAAAAATAGGACTATTTTAGAGAAAACGGCTAAAATCAATTTTAAGCGATTTTTTTATAAAAGGTAACAAGTTATATGATAAAAAACAAGACTTATAAAGGATATCTGTAAAAGGTGTCTATTATTTTGCCCCTATGCCTTATTGCACAAAACTTTGATAATCGAGCGTTTTTTATGAAATTTTAAAAAAATATTGATTATTTTACAATAATATGATATATTTAAAGTACAGTAAGCAATAAATTTATAAAATTGCATATAATATTATTGCTATACAAAATAGCTAAAAAGTTGGTGAATCCAGCCAATAAATGGAACTTAAAAAAGCGGTGAATCCAGCCAATAAATGGAACTTAAAAAAGCGGTGTATCCAGCCATAAGTTGGAATTTAAAAAAGAAGATTAGAGTTTAGGCTCTAATCTTTAATTTTTTGCTACAATTCTTAATTGCGTTTTTTTCAAAAATAATATATAATAGACTAAATCTAAGGAGGCAGATATAATGATATTAAATTTAGAGATAGTCAGAGTTGATTCAGATTATTGTGATTATTTGAGACAATTTGATAATAAAGTAGCTTATAACAAACATGAAAAAGAATTAAGACCATTTATAGGTATATTATTTGAAATAGAAACTTGTAAATATTTTGCTCCCTTATCTAGTCCAAAAACTAAACATAAAAGAATGAAAAACATGATAGACTTTTTCAAGATAAAAGATGGAGAATTAGGTGCTGTTAATTTTAATAATATGATACCTGTAACAGATAAAAATTATACTTTAGTAGATTTAAATAAAGAAACATTGACCATAGCAGAATTGAAGTATCAAAAGTTATTAAGAGAGCAATTAGACTGGTTGAATGCTCATTACCGTCAAGTAAAAAATAAATCTTTTAAATTATATCAATTATATAATAGTGGAAAACTACCAGATAATATGGAATCAAGATGTTGTAATTTTAAATTATTAGAAGAAAAATGTTTAGAGTATAATAAAATAAAATAGTAATTTGTAGGGAGGAATAGTTTGAAAGAAGAATTGGTGGATGTGTATGATAAAGACAGAAACAAAACTGGTAAAATAATAAATAGAAGTGATATAAATATTTTAAATAATAATGAATATATAATAACAGTGCATTGCTTTATTATTAATTTATATAATCAAATATTATTAACTCAAAGAAGTTTTAAAAAAAATCGTGGTGGTAAATGGGAAGAAACGCATGGTGGATTAAAAGCTGGAGAAAAAAGTATTGAAGGAATCAGGCGAGAATTACAAGAAGAAATTGGAGTATCTGCTGAAATTGATGAATTAAAATTAATAAAAATTCTTAAAAGGAAAAATAAATTTAGAGATATCTATATACTAAGAAAAGATATCCCTTTAGATTCCTTAAAATACAATGATGGGGAAGTAATAAATTGTAAATATGTAAGTTTAAATGAATTTAAAACAATGATAAAAAACAATGAATGTACTTTTGAAAATTTTGAAGAAACAATTTTTTATAATAATGATATAGAAAAATTATAGGAGGAAAATAATTTGAATATAAAAATAGTAAACGATGCAAAACTTGCAATGGGATTAGCGGTAGTTATAGATGTATTTAGAGCTTTTACTGTAGAGCCATATTTAATAAATAATGGTGCAAAAAAACTAATCCCAGTCAGTGATGTCCAAATTGCATACAATTATAAAAATAAAGATAATAATTATATTTTAATAGGAGAAAGAAATGGAATAATATTGCCAAGATTTGATTATGGTAATTCTCCTTCACAAATTGAAAAAGTTGATTTTTCAAATAAAACAGTCATACATACAACGAGCTGTGGAACTCAAGGGATTGTAAAATCTGTAAATGCTAAAGAAATCATAACTGGTAGTCTAGTAAATGCACAAGCAATAGTAAAATATATTATGCAAAATAAAATAGATCATGTTTCGTTATTAACTTTATGCAGACAAGAGGAACATCCATTTGATGAAGATGTATTGTGTGCCAAATATATAAAAGGCTTATTAGAAAATGTTCCATTAAATAATATAGAAGAAGAAATAGAAAAATTAAAAATAACTAGTGGTTCTAAATTTTTTGATAAATTAAAACAAAAAGACTTTCCTGAAAGAGATTTTTATTTGTGCACAGAAATTAATAAATTTAACTTTGTATTAAAAGTAAAAAAAGATGAAGAAGGAAATTTATATATGGAAAAAGTAAATACATAAATATATTATAAAAAAATAAAAAAACATTGTTACTTAAAAATTACAATTTATAAAAAATTGACAGTAATATTAAAAATAAGTATACTATATAAAATTTAGAAAACCTCTACTCAAAGTATGGGGATTTAAACAGAGTATATTTTTTCATATATTCTGTTTTTATTTATCCTAGAAATAGTAGAGTAGGGGGGATAACCCTAAAATTACATATAACAAAATAGATTAATATAAAATAAATTTACTTATATATACAAAATAATATTTCTTAATTATTTATAAAAGGAAAATTTGAAAAGTTTAAAATTAGAACAAAAATATAATTATATAAAAAATTATTAATTAAAAAATAAAATTAAAATTTATAATTTATAAAATTCCAAAAATAATTTTGTGCAAAGTTTTAAATTTATAAAATTATATTTTAAAACCAAACATTTGTCATTTGCTAAAAATTAATATGGAAATCTATTTTGTTTATAAAAATTTTATATAAAATTAAATATAATTATAAAATTATAAATTATTAATTTATAAAGCCTGAAAATCGTTTTTAAGCCATTTTAGATATTAAGTAATATAATTTCTCATATATTAAAATATCATATAATCATAGTTAGAATATTTATAGCAATTAAATTATTTGATTTAGATTATATAAAAAATTATAACTATATAATATGATTATATAAAAATTTATAAAAGCTAAAAAACAAAGATTTTTATATAAAATCAGTGAAATTACCAAAGTATTGATATAAGTATAGTTTAGGCAAAAAAGTGCCAAAAAAGCGACGCACGAGAATCGATTTTAAGCGATTTTTTTATAAAAGATAACAAGTTATATGATAAAAAATATAACTTATATTAGTATGGAAATAAAAATGATAAAAACAAAAGAAAAATATATTAAGATACAAAATTAAAATAAAAAATTTTGAAGTTATATAATATAGTAATACAAATAGAAAAATAATAATAAATAATGAATATAATCATAGTTCAATGAATAAAAAACAGCTAAATAAAACCATATAGAAAGCTAAAAGCTAGTAATAGCAAGGCTTGTAAAGGACATCTGTAAAGGATGTCTTATATTTTACCCCTATACCTAATTGCACAAAACTTTGATTTTGTGCAATGTTATATAAAATTTGACATATAATAAATTATGTGCTAATATATATTTAGCTAGCAAGCAAATTACAATTTGTGGATGAACTAGAAAAGACCAGGAAGCCGTCAAACTTTACCTGGTCTTTTTCTTTTTGCTATTTACTTAAATGTTTTACTATGTAGTAAATCAATTTTTGTCAAATTAGAAAATTATGGCTAAAATTATGTAAAATAAATAAAAATTATATTATTATATACCTTTTACATTTTATTTTGTTAAAAGAGATTTTAAAAGCAAAAAAATAGCAAAAGCTTTATTATGTTATATTATATAAAAAATAGAAGAAAACTAATACATCTTCTCCCTACTTAACTTATATAATATTAAATAATTAAACATATTAAAATAAAAAAATAAGCAATTATTTAAATCTTCTTAAATATAATTCCATTTTATCAATAAATTCATCATTATTTTTTGTTTGAGTCATTTGACTAATAACTTGTTCAGTAACATCTGCAACAGGCAAACTATTTAAAGCTTTCCTTAAAGCAAAAACTGTTTCCATTTCTTTCTGAGTCAATAATAAGTCTTCCCTTCTTGTTCCTGATTTATTAATATCAATAGCTGGAAATATTCTTTTTTCTGAAAGTTTTCTATCTAGATGAACTTCCATGTTACCTGTTCCCTTAAATTCTTCAAATATTACATCATCCATTCTACTACCAGTATCTATTAAAGCTGTTGCTAATATAGTTAAACTTCCACCATTTTCTATATTTCTTGCAGCTCCAAAGAATTTTTTTGGTTTATGTAGTGCCGCTGGATCTATTCCTCCTGATAATGTTCTTCCTGAAGATGGTATAACTAAATTATATGCTCTTGTTAATCTTGTAATACTATCTAATAATATAACAACATCTTTTTCATGTTCAATTAGTCTTTTAGCTCTTTCTAACACCATTTCTGCCACTTTAACATGATGTTCTGGTAATTCATCAAATGTTGAATGTATAACTTGACCTTTAATAGAACGTTTCATATCTGTAACTTCTTCTGGTCTTTCATCAATTAATAATACTATTAACTCAACTTCTGGATTATTTGTACTTATGCTATTTGCAATTTTCTTAAGAAGTGTTGTTTTTCCAACTTTTGGTGGAGCAACTATCATACCTCTCTGCCCTTTTCCAATTGGTGATATTAGATCAATAATTCTAGTTGCATAATCATTTGATACTGTTTCCAATTTTAACTTTTCATTAGGAAATATTGGTATTAGTTCATCAAATCTTTTTCTTTTCATTGCTTTTTCAGGATGTTCACCATTTACTTCCCCAACGAATATTAAAGATGGGAATTTTTCCCCTTCTTTAAATCTAGAAATTCCTTTTACTATATCCCCATTATCTAACTTAAATCTTCTTATTTGAACCATTGAAACATATACATCTTTATCACTAGATAAATAATTATCTCCTCTTAAAAAGCCATATCCATCAGGTAATATATCTAAAATTCCTTCAACTATTTCATCGCCTTCATTTGTCAATTTATAATCAATTACAGGTTCACCGTTGCTGTCATATTGTTTTTCTGTTTCATGTTTATTATTTGAATGATTTTCATCCAATGGATGTAATATAGCATCGTCTTGGTTAGTTAAAATTTGTTTTAAAATAGTAATTAATTCTTCCTTTTTAAGTTTTGAAATATTTTTTATATTATGCTCTTTTGCTAGACTTTTCAAGTCTAATAGTGTCATATCTTCTAATTTATTTAACATTAATTTCCTCCTTGATATTTTATTATATTTAAATTAAACTTATATTACTTTATTATATTAAATTTTAAACTGGGAATATAAAACGAATAAAAGTAACAATAATATTATAGCACAAAAAGTTAGAAAAATAAAGAAAATTATAAAAATTTCCGTTTCTCTTAAATAAAATAATAAATTCCAGTATGAAGACAAAAGTAGAATTTATTTTTTATACAATAGAGCCCATTATTGTTCTTCAACAAGTGTTTTTAGCAAAATAAAAATCCTTAATAAACACTAAGGATTACATACCATTATCTACATATATTCTCTCATTAGGATAATACATATCTAATTTTTCTCTAGCTGTCTGCTCTATAAATTCCAAAGAATTAACATCTTCTTGTTGTTTAGATAATTCGCTGTTATAATTGTTTTGTTCTTGAATTTGTTGTGCTAATTTTTCACTTTCAGCATCATATTGATTTAATGTCTTTTGCTGATTAACCAAAGTAAATATAACATAAATACCTATTATACCTATAAATAATCTTCTTACTAATTTACTATATTTTCTCATCATTCGCTCCATACATACATATAATTTATTAATTCTACAATTATATATTCTACATTTTTTTCTTAATCCCTTCTTTTATTTTCAAATTTTTACACTTTTTTTATTATTTTTCAATTTATTAGAGAATTTTTTTAAATAATTTGTAGAAAATTTTTTTACATTGATAATTATAAATGAAACAGGTCTAAAAAATATTTTTCTAAATATTTTCACTATATATTTAAAAGGAATTAATATTATACTAATAATCTTAAGAATAATTGTTTTAAAAAAGTTAATTATTTTAACATTTACCTTTATAATATATCTACTAATTGAAAGCATATAAATAATTAAGCCTAATAATACTGCTATTAACATAAATAATCGAATTTCACCATTATTAAAAAGAAATATTGAATACAACAAAATTATTCCTGTTAAAATCCAAAATACTATGTCTTCTACATATGTAATAAAATCATTAGTTTTAAAAGATTTTCTTAAAATCCTAAAAAAGTCAAATAATAAACCTATTAAAATTCCATTAATAACAAATATTCCAAATAAATATGCTTGATTTTCAATCATTATTTGAACTCCTTTTTTATTTAAATATCTTACTTATTAAACTTCCCTTATTAGCTTTTTCACTGTTTTTATCGCTATAAGCCAAATTTGATATATCACCTTCTACTATTACTTCTGACGTATCAATACTTAACTTGTTTATTCTTATATTTTCTCCTTTAACAGTAAGTAAACCTAATTCTGTTTCAAGTATAACAACTTGATCATCAAAACTTAAAACATCTAATACGCCTGATATGCTTAACTTTCCTCTATTTTCTAATATTAAATTTTGAATTACTCCAGTATTTATTGTTTTTCTTTCATCTATAGTCATAATATCCTCCCCTATCTGATAAATATTTTTCCTGATATTTATATTTATTCATAGTTTGTCTCAATTAGAACTTAGAAAAAGTAACTTCTGTCTTTAAAATTTAAAATTCACAGGTTGAACACAAAAATATCATAAATTAAATATACATTGTATGAATTTTTTATTGATTTAATTACAAAAATACTGTATAATAATTAACATAAAGACGTAATTAGTTCATATATATATGAACTACATCTTATATTTTATAAAAGGAGGATAGCAATTTTGTAACTATTAACTAATTTATTATTAAAGGAGATTACTATGCCAAAAAAAATTTTTGTATTACGGACAAATTCTTTAGTTTCTAGAGAAGATGCAACTTTATGTTTTGATGCTGACAATGAAATCAACATCCCATTTCCGGTATTAGATCAACTTGATAAATTAAGTCAAGAATATACCGAGAAAGGAAAAAATGCAAAAAAAATACTAGAATATCTTTCTTCTTTTAAAATAACAAGTTTGACTTCTACAGGAGTTAGACAGAAAAATGGCTCTATTCTGAAACTTGTTAAAGAATCGTCAAATGATAATATCCCATCAAATTTATCTTTAAATTCTTTTGACAGAAAATGTTTACAGATTGTTAAAGATATTGAGAAATCCAACCCCAAGACCCCAGTCATTTTAATTAGTAAAAATGCTGCTCTGAGATTAAAAGCTAATTCTATTGGAATAAAAGCACAAAATTTTAAGGACAATTTATTTCCTTCTCTCGATGAACAATATAAAGGAAGAATTAAATGTCAGACATCTAAAGAAAAACTAGATATGTTTTTTGAAACTGGTAAAATGAATATAAAAGATATCTATCAATATAATAAAATTGAATGGCATCCAAATCTATTTTTATCAATTTCTGATAGTTTTTCTAGGTCTTCTGCATTGGCGAGATATAATGGGCAGGAAATTGTAAAACTCAATTTTTTAGATTATCATCCATATGGTATAACTCCAATAAATGCTGGGCAAAGGATGATATTAGAAGCCCTTTTAACTAATCCCAAAGAAGCTCCTATTGTTATCATAAAAGGAGGTGCTGGTACTGGGAAAACATTCCTATCATTAGCTGTAGCCCTTGAACAAACTACTGAAGCTGAAAAAATTTATTCACAAATTTTAGTGTCTTCTCCAGTAGAAACTGTTGGACAAGAAAGAATAGGTTTTTTACCAGGAAATATAGAAGAAAAGTTTAATCCCCATCTAGGAGGCTTGAAAGATAATCTTCGGGTTTTGCTTAATTCCAAAGATGATAATAATTCTTCAAAAGGTACTAAATATAAGGAGAATGGAGAATACTTTTTTGAGCGTGGTATTATACAGGTTCAACCTATAGGCTTTTTAAGAGGAAGAACAATTTTAGACTCAATTTTCATTATTGATGAAACACAGAATATTGATCCAGAAGATATAAAATCTATTGTTACAAGAGCTGGTAAGGGAAGTAAATTTATTTTTTTAGGAGACCCAACTCAAATAGATAATCCTAATCTGAATGAACGAAATAATGGATTAGTTTATCTTTCTGAAAAAATGAAAAATATTCCTTTAGCATGGCAGATTACTTTAGACGACGATGAGTCCGTAAGAAGTAACCTTGCTAAAATTGCTGCCCAAATTTTGTAATTTGTAAAAAAATAGAGATAGGTGTGTTATGCCTATCTCTATACCATTGTTTTATGAATTTTCTCTAAAATTTTATCATCTATAATATTTTTAAAGACTATACTAATTTTACTTTCTGAAACATCAAACTCTAACATATCCAATTTATCTTTTTCAATAATGTCTAAAACATTTTTTATTGCTGATATATTTCTAATAATACCATTACCAATAATAGATATTCTAGAACAATCTTTTTTTACAACACTTTTAATTGTATTTTCTTCAATAATATCAGATATTACTGTACCTGGCTTATTATTAAAAGTAGATTTAGTAATAATAGGTATTTTATATTTCTCCCCTATTTCAATACTTCTATTATGAAGAACCTTTGCTCCCTCACTTGAAATCTCTAACATTTCATCATATGATAATGCTGACAATTTTTTAGCTTCTGATATCTTATTAGGATCTGTTGTATATACTCCGTCAACATCTGAAAAAATATAGCAATTTTTAGCTTTTAAAGCTGAAGCAACAGCAACAGCTGTAGTATCTGAGCCGCCTCTTCCGAATGTTGTTATATCCATGTTTTCATTTATTCCCTGAAAACCTGCTATAATAACAATTTTCCTTTCTTTTAATTCTTTTTGAATTCTTGATGTATTAATATTTTCTATAAGTGCATTTTTATTGGTATTGTTTGTATAAATACCTGCTTGCCATCCAGTTAATGATATTGCTTGATATCCTAAAGAATTTAGTAATATACTTAATTTAGCAATAGAAATTTGTTCTCCTGTACTTAATAACATATCCATTTCCCTATCACTAACTGAATTTGACAATTCTTCTGCTTCTTTAATTAATCTGTCAGTAGTTTTTCCTTGAGCTGAAAGTATAACAACAATATTGTTATCTTTCTCGTATAAATTAATAATTTTTTCAGCTACTTTTTTTAATTTTTCATTATCTGCAACTGAACTCCCTCCAAATTTTAATACTATTGTGTCCATTTTGGCACCTTCTTTATAATAATATAAAAGTTTATTTAATTATAAATATAACTATTTATATTATATGTATTAAATCTGTTAAAGTCAACCTCTTTAGGAGACGTTCTTTCAATTCTTAAAATTGCCACAGGGGACGGGTTATTTTGGCACTACTAGGGGACGTTCCTCAATCCCTAAAATTCGGGAACATGGGGACAGACCTTCCAAGTTTAATATCCCCTCCCTCACTCCATAGTAATCCCATTATCCTCAAATATGTGATTTGAATGTGATTGGAATAATTTTAGAAATTCTTTATTAATTTTTTGGAAAATGTTCACGTCGAGCGTTAGCTCGGACTAAGTGAAAGGGTGCCAAAAAATTAATTTAGAATTTTTTAAATTATATATTGAACCGAAAAATCACATATTTGAGGATAATGGGATTACTATGGAGTGAGGGAGGGGATATTAAACTTGGAAGGTCTGTCCCCATGTTCCCGAATTTTAGGGATTGAGGAACGTCCCCTAGTAGTGCCAAAATAACCCGTCCCCTGTGGCAATTTTAAGAATTGAAGGAACGACCCCTTTTTAAATATTCTTCCATAAAATCATCTATTTCACCATTCATTACAGCTTCAACATTGCCTACTTCATAATTTGTTCGATGGTCTTTAACCATAGTATATGGACAGAATACATATGAACGAATTTGACTCCCCCATGCAATATCTTTTTGTTCTCCTTTTAAATCTTCAATTTTTTCTTTTTGTTCTTTTTCTTTTAAATCTAATAATTTGGATTTTAACATTCGCATTGCTGTTTCTCTATTTTGAATTTGAGAACGTTCAGATTGACAAGCTACAACAATATTTGTTGGAATATGCGTAATTCTTACTGCTGATGATGTTTTATTAATATGTTGCCCTCCAGCACCAGAAGCTCGATATGTGTCAACTCGTAAATCATCAGGATTTATATCTACCTCTATGTCATCTGTGATTTCTGGTAAAACTTCTATTGAAGCAAATGAGGTATGTCTTCTTCCTCCTGAATCAAATGGAGAGATTCTTACTAGTCTATGTACACCTTTTTCACATTTCATATATCCATATGCATTTTCTCCTATAATTTCAAATGTTACACTTTTTATTCCTGCCTCTTCTCCTTCTAGATAGTCTAATTCTTTAATTTCAAATTCATTTTTGTTTGCCCATCTAGAATACATTCTATATAACATTTCTGCCCAATCTTGTGATTCTGTACCTCCCGCACCTGGATGTATTGTTACAATTGCATTATTATTATCATATTTTTCCGAAAATAATGTTTCTATTTCTAATTTTTCAACCTCTTTTTCTAATTTTTTAGTATTTTTTATAATATCTTTTTCTATTTCTTCGTCTGGTTCTAATTCAATTAACTCACATAATTCTATTAAATTATTTAACTCTTCACTTATTTTGTTATATTCTGTATATTTTCTTTTTAAAGTTTTTATTCTTGCTAAAACCTGAGTTGTATTCTTGCTATTTGACCAAAATGTTTCTTCTAATGTTTGTTTTTCCAAATCTTTTAATTCTTTTCCTATTTTAACTATGTCAAAGAGACCCACCCAATTCTAATATTTTTGATTTAAGCATATCTAAAATCTTTTTATTCTCTTCAAATTCTATCATTTGATCACTCTCCTTTTTTGTTGATATTCTTCTCTTATTTCTAAGATTTGATTATACTGTTCTTCAGGAGCTTTTCTTCTATCCATTTGCTCTAATATTGTAGAATATCTATCATTAAATTGAGAAATAGTGTTTTTATAATCTAATTGTTGACTTTCCAATAAAGCTTGATAAGGACATGAGTATTTAATATTTCCTTCTTTTGGAAATACTAATTCTGGCATTTCTGTATATTTTTTTGCTCTTTTATATATATTTATTCCAATTGCTTTATCATTTTGTAAATTTTTAATTATATCATTTAGAGCTTGAAAAGACTCATTGTGTCTATCTAAATCCGTAAGTTTAGGAGTTGGTAATTCTGCTTCTATTTGCCCTTCATATCTCTCATGAATTGATAATGCACTATTTAATTTACTAACAGCTAATACATGAACATCTATCTTATATCCTTTATTAATTAGATCTGTTATATCGATGTTAAATAATCCATTCTTTATTGATGGAGCAATTTCCATTAAAATATTATATTTATTATTTGTAGCATAATCATATATATTATCTCTATGACCATATGCATCAGGTCCAGTGAGAAAACCATACAATGTAGGAGATTTTTCTGCTAATATTTCTGCATCTGGTCTATAATGTTTATATTTATCAGAATCAATAATAACTGTATTTTCATTTTCGCTCAATACTTTAGCAGATAAATTACTTTTTCCACTACCAGTTTGTCCCAATATTATATGCATTTGGGGTTGTTTTACCGGTTTTTTGTTATTAAAGAATGTAGCAACTATAGCAAGAAAAGTTGAAATATATTCTGTATTATTTAGTAAATTATCTAACATCATTTTTTTGACTTCTGGTTTTATATTAGGCGAAATAGTTGGTTCTTTTAATCTTGTTATATATTTTAATAAATTTTTAGGTTCTTCTGGTAAAGACTTAATTATAACCTGAGGGGTTCTTAATAATGCTTGATTTAGTTCATGTTCTGTCATATTAACTTTATTTTTCATAATTTGTTATACCTCTTTCTTACTTTCTAATATTTGTTCTACTGCGTCAAAATCTCCTTTATATGCTCTTTCTTTTAAATCCAATAATTTTTTTAAATATTCTTCTAATTTTCTACTTTCGTTTTCATCTTTAATAGTTTTGATTTTATTCATTACATTAGCTATTTTATTAATAATAACTTCTAAAGCTATTTCTAATTTTACATGATTTTGCATTTTATTATCCTTTCTATTTTTTATTATAGGAGAGAAAAAAACATATTCTCTCTCCTCTTTAGTTTTTTATACTCAAGAAAATTCCTTGACTAACTCATTATAACATTTTTGTAGTGTTTCACCATATCCATATATATGACAAAATCTATGCTGAAAATCATCTTCTCCTATCAAAAAGGATAAATGATTTTTCATACATATTGTTGATATCCTTATAATATTTTGGATATCTTCTTGACTGACATCATACGTTATACCTATACACCGTTCCTCAATCATAATATTGAATTTTCTCATAAAAAACTCCTTTCTGCATGTTATTTAAAAGTTACAATAATATTTTAATATAATTTTAGTTATTTTTCAAGTTTTTGGATATAGTTAATAATTTAGAATCAGGTATCTTAATTACCATTTGGGATAAACAACAATTTACAATATAATTATTCATCAATCGTTGATATTCCAAGTGTAATTTCTTCTAATACATCTAATACTGCTCTTACTGTATCTAATGCTGTAAACATTGGTACATTATTTTGTGTTGCACATTTTCTAATATGACTTCCATCTGTTTCTTGGTCGATAGAATCAATGTTTCTAGTGTTAATCACATAACTAACATATCCTTTTCTTAATGATTCTAATATCTCTTCACTACCTTCACTAATTTTCTTTTTCACTCTTGTTCTAATACCATGTTCTTTTAAATATTTTGCCGTTCCTTTTGTTGCTTCTATATTAAATCCTAAGTTATAAAATCTTCTAATTAATGGCAATGCCTCTTCTTTGTCTTTATCTGCAATTGTTACAAATATGGTTCCATAATTTGCAAGTTTCATTCCTGATGATTGTAATGCTTTATATAATGCTCTTGTTAATTTTTTATCATACCCAATGGCCTCTCCTGTTGATTTCATTTCTGGAGAAAGTGTGGCATCTAATCCTGATAATTTTGAGAATGAAAAGGCTGGTGCTTTTACATACCATTTTTCTTTCTCTTTTGGATATACCACATCAATTCCTTGTTCTTTTAAAGATTTTCCAAGCATGACTAATGTTCCAATATCTGCTAAAGAATATCCCGTAGATTTTGAAATAAATGGTACAGTTCTTGATGATCTTGGATTTACTTCTATAACATAAACATCTTCATTTTTGTCAACAATGAATTGAATATTATATAATCCAACAATTCCAATTCCTAATCCTAATTTTACTGTATAGTCTATAATCGTATCTTTTGCTTTTTGACTAACACTAAATGTAGGATATACACTAATACTATCTCCTGAATGGATACCTGTTTTTTCAACATGTTCCATAATTCCTGGTATAAAGACATCCCTGCCGTCACATACTGCATCTACTTCTAATTCTTTTCCTGTGATATATTTATCTACTAATACTGGTTGTTCTGTATTGATTTCCACCGCTGTTTGCAAATATTTTTCTAAGGCTTTTTGATTAGAAACAATTTGCATCGCTCTTCCACCTAATACATAACTTGGTCTTACTAATACTGGATAACCAATTTCTTTAGCGACTTTAATACCATCTTCTATATTCGTTACAGCCTCTCCTTTTGGTTGTAATAATTTTAAGTCTTTCATCACATTTTCAAAAGCATCTCTATTTTCTGCCTTTTCAATCGCATTGACATCTGTACCAATTATATTAACACCTAATTTTGAAAGTGGTCCTGCAAGGTTAATGGCTGTTTGTCCTCCTAATGCTGCTACAACCCCTTCTGGTTTTTCTAAATCAATAATATTCATCACATCTTCTAAAGTTAATGGTTCAAAGTATAGCTTGTCACTAGTGGTATAATCTGTTGAAACAGTTTCTGGGTTATTATTAATGATAATAGCTTCATATCCTGCTTCTTTTATTGTTTTTACAGCATGCACAGTAGAATAATCAAATTCTACACCTTGTCCAATTCGAATTGGGCCTGCTCCCAATACAATGACTTTTTTCTTATCACTAATAATCGATTCATTTTCCTGCTCATAAGTAGAATAGAAATATGGTACATAACTTTCAAACTCACTACTACATGTATCTATCATTTTATATACAGGATATATATTGTTTTTCTTTCTTAATTCATAAATATCGCTTTCTTTTTTCTTCCAAACTTTTGCAATATATTTATCACTAAATCCCATTTTCTTAACGGTTTTTAATGTATCCATATCTCCCATATTTGTTTGTAATACTTTTTCCATTTCAACAATATTTTTAATTTTTTCTAAGAAGAACATATCAATTTTGGTTGTGTTATAAATTAATCCCAAATCTATATTTCTTCTCATAAGTTCTGCAATTGCATAAATTCTATCATCTGTTCCATCTTTTATATATGTCATCATGTCTTCTGTTTCCATTGTGTCAAATTTCTTATGATAAATATGGCATACACCTGTTTCTAATGACCTGATTGCTTTTAATAAGCTTTCTTCAAATGTTCTTCCTACACTCATAACTTCTCCTGTTGCCTTCATTTGTGTACTTAGTTTATTAGAAGCTAATGTAAATTTATCAAATGGAAATCTTGGAATTTTGCAAACAATATAGTCTAATGCTGGTTCAAAACTTGCTGGTGTATTTGCTAATGGGATTTCTTCTAAACGCATACCAACTGCTATTTTTGCTGAAACTCTAGCAATTGGATATCCACTTGCTTTTGAGGCTAGCGCTGATGAACGAGACACCCTCGGATTTACTTCAATAACATAATAATTAAAAGAATGTGGGTCTAAAGCAAATTGAACATTACAACCACCCTCTATTTTTAAAGCTCTAATAATTTTTAAAGCGCTATCTCTTAATAATTGATATTCTTTGTTTGTTAATGTTTGGCTTGGTGCTACAACAATCGAATCTCCTGTGTGAACCCCTACCGGGTCTAAATTTTCCATATTACAAATCGTAATTGCTGTATCATTATGATCTCTCATTACTTCATATTCAATCTCTTTATATCCTTTGATACTTTTTTCTACTAACACTTGATTAACTGGAGAAAGTGTTAAAGCATGTTTAATTAATTCTTTTAATTCTTTTTCATTATCTGCAAATCCTCCACCAGTTCCTCCTAAAGTAAAAGCTGGTCTTAACACAACAGGATATCCAATTTTATTAGCTGCTGCTATTCCCTCTTCTTCAGATTCTGCAATAATAGATTCTAAAACAGGTTCTCCTAATTCTTGGCATAATTCTTTAAATTTTTCCCTATCTTCTGCTCTTTCAATACTTTCACTACTTGTACCTAATAATTCTACTTGACACTCTTGTAGAATCCCCTTTTTGTATAACTGCATGGCAATATTTAAACCAGTTTGTCCTCCAATTCCTGGTAAAATAGCATCTGGTCTTTCATATCTAATGATTTTTGCAACATATTCTAATGTTAATGGTTCCATATATACTTTATCTGCAATCGTTGTATCTGTCATAATCGTTGCTGGGTTTGAATTAACTAGTATTACTTTATATCCTTCTTCTTTTAAAGCTAAACAAGCTTGTGTTCCTGCATAATCAAATTCTGCTGCTTGTCCAATTACAATTGGTCCAGAACCAATTACTAATACAGTTTTTATATCTTTTCTTTTTGGCATTTTATTCCTTCCTTTCTTTTATTTACGATTTTTGACATTATTTTTATTCTCTTTACTATTTTTATTTCCTTTACTATATCTTAGCAAATTTGAAAAAGAACCGTTTTTTGACTAGGCACACTTTACTTAAAATCCATGAGAGGTATGGGCTATACGTTTATTATATTTTAAGTAAAGTGTAACAATACAAAACGCTGATTATTTTTCAAATTTTTTCATGGTTTCAATAAACTTATCAAACAAATATCCACTATCTTGTGGTCCTGGTGCACTTTCTGGATGATATTGCACACTAAATACTTTATCCTTTTTACATTCAACACCTTCAATGGTATTATCTAAAATGTTTTTATGTGTTGGTACTAAATCTGTTTTCTCTAAAGATGTTTCATCTACTGCATAACTATGGTTTTGACTTGTAATTTCTATTTTATCTGTTTCTAGATTTAATACTGGATGATTTCCACCTCTATGCCCAAATTTTAACTTATATGTTTTAGCACCATATGCTAAGCTAATCATTTGATGTCCTAGACAAATTCCAAAGATTGGATATTTTCCTTTTAATTCTTTTACAAGTTGAATGACTTCTTTTACATCTTCTGGATCTCCTGGTCCATTTGATAAAAAGACTCCATCTGGTTTTAATTCTTCTATTTCTTTTGCTGTTGTGTTATATGGTACAATTGTTACATTACACCCTCTTTTATTTAAACTTCTTATAATATTTAACTTAATGCCACAATCAACCGCTACTACATTGTATTTATAATTTGCTGTTCTAGAATACCACTTCTTTTTACAACTTACTTTTGACACAGCATCTTTTGGGATATCATATTTATTTAATTTTTGAATAGCTTCTTCTTTACTTGTTGTTATGTCTGTTATGATAACCTTTCTGCTCCCTTTATTTCTGATACTCCTGGTTAGTTTTCTAGTATCAATACCAGAAATACCAGGTATATCGTTTTCCTCTAAGTATTCTGATAGTGTCTTAGTATAACGAAAATTACTAGGCAATGCATTATATTCTCTTACAACCATACCACCTATCGAGGGTTGTTTAGTTTCATAATCTTCGTCTGTAATTCCATAATTTCCAATTAGTGGATATGTCATCACTACCATTTGATAAGTATATGATGGGTCTGAAACAATTTCTTGATATCCTACCATTGAAGTATTAAATACAATTTCACATATTGCTTCTTTATCTGCACCAAATCCATATCCTAAATATTCTTCTCCATCTTCTAGTACAATTTTTTTGTTGAATTTCTTCATATTAAATATCATTCCTTTCTGAGACACATATAGTTTGAAAGATTTTCTTTAAAACAAAACTTTACCCCTTATGTAATAATAATTAATTTTCTGCATTTAAAAATATAATCTTTTTAATGCAAAAAAAAATAAGGAACAAAAATCCTTACTTAAAATGGAAATAAAAATAAAGCAACTAATAAAAGAATATTTATTGTGTTTTTTAAATTGATTTTTCTTATATAGTTCTTCATTTTTTATCTCATTCCCTTCTACTTTAAAAACTTGGTTGAAAAAATTGTATTATTTTTCAACCTTTTTTCTTTTATTTTAACTTTTTTAATTATATCAAAAGTTATATATAAATTGCAATATTTTTAATAAATAAATTCAACATTATAAATTTTTATATAATTCATAATCCAATTTTATTGTTGTTCATAACTTAATAACTCAATATGATTAGAAATAAATTGTACATTATTATCAATATCTTTTGATAATTCTGTTGATAAATATTTTTTATTATCATCAGCAAATATCGTAACTACACTATCTTCTATTTCGTCTGCAAGTAATACACTTCCTATAAAATTTGCTCCTGAGGAAATTCCAACGCCTATCCCCAATTCTCTAGATATTTTTCTAGCCATATTAATTGCATCATCATCATTTATTTGTATAATTTTATCAATTTTATTCTTATCAACCAATTCTGGAATAAAATCATCTCCTATACCTTCTATTTTATGCTGTCCTAACACCTTACCACCAGATAATATAGGCATTTTAGCAGGTTCAATAGCAGTTAGTATCATGCTGTATTTTTCTCTTAATTTATCTCCTACTCCCATTAAAGTTCCTCCTGTACCTATACCTGATACAAATCCTCCTATCTTCTTTGGAAGTTGATTTAATATTTCTTCTCCTGTTGTTTCATAATGAGCTAAATAATTATCTTCATTTTCAAATTGGTTTGTAAAAAATCCATTCTTTTCTTTAGCCAACTTTTTTGCTTCATTTATGCACTTTATAAATCCTCCTTCTTCTTTTGAAAATAAAAATATTTTTGCCCCATAAGCTTTCATTAATTCAATTCTTTCTTTACTTTCCCAATCTGGCATAAAAATATATACTGGATGATTATAATAGTTTCCAAGTGCTGATAGTGCGATACCTGTATTACCACTAGTTGCTTCCATTAGTGGCATTTTTTCTTTCAAATCTCCTCTTTTTTTGGCATTATTAATTATATATAAAGCTACTCTATCTTTAATACTTCCTGTTAAATTAAAATATTCTAATTTAGTAAATATTTCTTTTTCTTTTCCATTATATTTATATTTTATCTTTATCATTGGTGTATTTCCTATAATTGCATTTTTATTTAACATTTTATTCTCTCCTTATATAATGTTATTATATGTTATAAGCTTTACTTTTGTTGCATATGTATATTTTTTAATTAGTAATATAAGGAATTCAGTATTCTATTTACATATATTTTAAGATATCAACTTTTTCTAGAATTTTATTTTCATTTTCTAATTTATCTATTATTCTCATTTCTAGTTCTTTTTCGATTTCAATAGCCTCATTTAAATTCCCGTATTCTTTGAACCAAATAAAATTATCTATTTTATATTCTTTGAATTTATTAGTTTCACTTAGTTCAAGTTTTCTTCTATCTAAATTGGTTGTTGTTCCAATATAATATTTATATTCTAACTTTTCTTCACATTTCTTGAATCTAGCCACAAATACTGTATATTTAATTTCTTTTGCATCAAGTATTGCTTTCTTGAATTTATTTTCTTCTTTTGTTTTCGCAGATAAAGTATGAATATATAATGCATTATAAAAATCTTCATAGTATTTTCTAGCATTTTCGTCATCTAACATATCTTTTTTTATTTCTTCTGTAAAAAAATCATAAAGTTTTTTATAAGTAACTATTATATAATCATTTTCAACATCTTTATATCCCTTTTCATTTTTTATTAATTCTTTACTATAATCTGGAACTAATATAATACCAATAAATTTTGAATTTGTGTATTTTTTTTCGATGGCTGATTTATAAAACTTTAACTGATATCCATTTTCTTGCTTTCCATTTATTTTTGATTTTATTTTATTTTCTATTACTAAATATATATCGTCTTTTGAAGCAAAAAGATCTATTCTACCTTTTGACATATTTTCACTATTAATTAGACTTTTTTCTTCAACTTTTTTCTTATTTTTTTTAATTGCGATTTCATGTTCATTTGATATTTCAGAAAATTTGACATTACTATCATATGTATATTTTTCTTTAAACTTTTTGTCAGTAGTACTTAACCAGTTTAAGAATTTATTAAGTGTAATATCTGTTTCTTCTTTTTCATTTTCTTTATATTTAACATTAAAATAATAGGCTAACAAGTTTGTAAATATATTTTCATCATATTCTTTTTGTATTAAATTTAAAAAATTAAATTTTCTATTTTCTTGTTTTTCTTGTTCTGATATTTTTATTTCAGAAACTTCTTCTTCTTTCCATAAGCTTTTATCATCTATAATATTTTTTAAATATTCTGTTAGTTTTACTTTATTCTTATCATTATCATTAGGATCTAAGTATATTGTGCTACTCATACCTATATTTAGAGGGATTTTTATTTTATTCTGTTTATTACCGTTTTTTTATTTCTGGTATTATTTGATGTTTAAATGCTTCACTTCTTTTTTTACCATTTTTTGATACTGTTACAACTGTTTTATCTTCTTTGTTGTTTTTAGTACTGTTTAAGTTTACCTTGATGGTTACTCCATCTTTTACTTTATATATCTTTTTTACTTTAAAAGACGCATATATAGCTTCGTCATTATTTATGTTGTCTTTGTATATATCATAAATACTTTTTCCACCATATTTTATTTTTAGAGCTTGATCATTATGTTTTTCTCTGTAAGATTCTTTAAGAATATATTTACTATTTTTAGACCCTTCTATTTCTGTTTCTTTACTAGCCTTATATTCTTCTTCTATTTCTGCTTTTGCAATAATCTCATATTTCCCATCTATTTTTTGCGTGGTAAATAATACATATTGAATTCTATCTCCATGTTTATACTTGCCATATGGCGTTATATAAATATAATTGCTTCCATCTTCAGCTTTAAAAAAATTTATAATTTCGTGCCCTATATTATTACCATTATTATCATCTAAATAACTTCCTGTGTACATTTTATTAATTAAAATTATATTTTTTTCATTATTATTACTCATGTCTTTCTTCTCCTACTATTTCTTCTTTTAATACTTTAAATTTTTCCTTTTATATATTTATCATACGCTTTCATTCCTGCTATTAGAGCTTCATTTTTTGTTTTAAATCCTGATTTACTAATATATTTTCTTTTTTCTTCAACTTTTGCTATTTCAAATTGGTATTGTCATACTTTACCACGTTTTCTAATATTTACCATTTTTTACCTCCATTCCTCTATATTTTTGCATATCAAAAAAGGAATGTCAACATATTATTAATATCTACATTCCTTTATTTTCAATACTTTTTGTTTGCAAATTTATATTTTTGCTGACAAAACGAACTTATTTTGTCAATTTTTATTTTCTAAAAATCTTGTGCAAGTCACTATTTATGTGTTCTTCCCGCAACAGTTCTTATATTTCTTTCCCGAACCACATGGACAAGGGTCATTTCTTCCAACTTTTGGTCCTTCATTTCTTATTGTTCTATCAACATCAGTACCAATTTTTGCTCCACCATCTACGCTATGAATTGCTTCTAATGCTGCACCTGTTATTTTAACAGTTTCTTGCCTTTTAGCCTCTGTTTGTTGTCTAATATGTAATAAAATTTTTGTCACATCTACTTGAATGTCAGAAATCATTTCATCAAACATTTCCATACCCTCAATCCTATATTTTACAACAGGATCTTGTTGTCCATAAGCTCTTAATCCTATACCATTTTTAAGTTCATCCATACTATCTATATGATTCA
This sequence comes from uncultured Clostridia bacterium, assembly GCA_944386175.1. Taxonomy (GTDB): domain Bacteria; phylum Bacillota; class Clostridia; order TANB77; family CAG-508; genus CAG-269. The sequence continues at coordinate 3,133 of CALXAB010000001.1, read as the reverse complement.
TCCATTTTTCATCAACAACTTTTAGCATAACAACTCTTTCAAGTTCTCTCATATCATCTGAACCAATTGCTTCTTCTTTTTCTGCATATTTTTCATTAGCTCTTTTTAATAATTCTTCTGAAATTGCTTGTGCATTGTTTTTGTTTTCTTTAATGTAATCTATCATATCTATACCAAAAATATTGTTTATTTCTGCATTTAAAGCTTCTACATTTATATTTCCATGTTCATCTTCAATAAACATATTTGATATATTATTTGAAACTGTATTCATCATATTTACAATAGCATCATGAATATTTTCTCCGTCTAGTACTTGTCTTCTTTGTTTATATATGATTTCTCTTTGGGCATTCATAACATCATCATATTTTAATACATTTTTACGAATGCTGAAGTTTCTTCCTTCAACTTTCTTTTGAGCATTTTCAACTGCATTTGATATGATTTTAGAATCTATTGGCATATTTTCGTCTGCTCCTAGCGTATTAAACACTTTAGTTATTGTATCTCCACCAAAGATTTTCATTAAGTCATCATCTAAACCTATATAGAATTTAGATTCTCCTATATCACCTTGACGTCCAGAACGACCTCTTAATTGGTTATCAATTCTTCTTGACTCATGTCTTTCTGTACCAATTATTTTTAATCCTCCTGCTTGAATTACTTTTTCTTTTTCTTCTTTTATTTTTTCATCAAATTTATCAACTAAGTTCTTAAATTGTTCCCTAGCTTTTAATATTTCTTCATCTTCTGTTTCATAATATGTATCTGCTTCTTCTATTAAATTAGCTGGAACTTTCTTTCTTCTCATTTCTTCTTTTGCTAAATATTCACTATTTCCACCAAGCATAATGTCAGTACCACGACCAGCCATATTTGTTGCTATTGTTACAGCTCCATATTTACCAGCTTGTGCAACTATCTCTGCTTCTTTTTCATGATATTTAGCATTTAATACCTCATGTTTAATTCCTTCTTGTTTTAATAACTTACTTATTTTTTCAGATTTTTCGATAGATACTGTACCAACTAAAACAGGTTGCCCTTTTTCATGACTTTCTTTTATACTTTTTACTATTGCTCTATATTTTGCATTTTCATTTTTGTAAATAACATCATTTTCATCTTTACGAATCATTGGTTTGTTTGTTGGTATTGCTACAACATCTAAATTGTATATTTCTTCAAATTCAGCTTCTTCTGTCATGGCTGTACCAGTCATACCAGATAATTTATCATACATTCTAAAATAGTTTTGGAATGTTATTGTTGCTAAAGTTTTAGATTCATCAGCTATTTTAACATGTTCTTTAGCTTCTATTGCTTGATGCAAGCCATTATTGTATCTTCTACCATACATTATACGACCTGTAAATTCATCAACAATTAAAACTTCTCCATCTTTTACAATATAATCAATGTCTCTTTTCATTACGCCATGTGCACGCAATGCTTGATTTACATGGTGAACTAATGTTGAATTTTCTAAGTCATTAAAGTTTTCTAGTCCAAATGTTTCTTCTGCTTTCTTAATACCTTTTTGTGTCAATGTTGCTGATTTTGCTTTTAAGTCTACAATATAATCATATTTCTCATTATCTTCTGCTTGTTCAAAATCTTTTACATCTTCTTCTACTATTACCTTTGGAGTTAATCTTTTTACAAAGCTATCTGCTTTTTTGTATAAATCTGATGATTCATTTGCACGTCCAGATATAATTAAAGGTGTTCTTGCTTCATCTATTAAAATACTATCAATTTCATCTACTATGGCATAATGTAATCCTCTTTGAACTAATTGATTTTTATATATAACCATATTATCTCTTAGATAATCAAATCCAAATTCATTATTTGTACCATATGTTACATCTGCTGCATATGCTTCTTGTTTTTCTTTGGGTTCCATTCCTGCTATTACTAATCCAACTGTTAAACCTAAGAATTTATATAATTTTCCCATCCATTCACTATCTCTTTTTGCAAGATAATCATTTACAGTTATTACATGAACTCCTTTTCCTTCTAATGCATTTAGATATACTGGCAATGTTGCAACTAATGTTTTTCCTTCACCAGTTTTCATTTCTGCAATTCTTCCTTGATGTAATATAATACCTCCTATTAATTGTACATCAAAATGTCTCATTCCTAATACTCTTTTAGATGCTTCTCTTACAACTGCAAAAGCTTCTGGTAATATATCATCTAATGTTTTACCTTCTTCTAATTGTTTCTTAAAATAATTCGTTTTTTCTCTTAATTCATGATCACTTAATTTTGATATGGCACCTTCTAATTCATTTATTTTTGCTACTATTGGCATTACTCTTTTAACTTCTTTTTCACTATATGATTTAAATATTTTCTTTAATATACTCATTTTGAATTCAATCCTTCCTTAGTTTATATTGTTACTATGATACTATACCACTAAAACTTATTTTTATCAAGTATTTTAACATATTTTTTATATTCTTACATAAATTTAATTATCAGAATAAATTAGAAAAGAGGAATTTTATGTTTGTGTATAATTTTAAAATTAATGGAAGTAAGGTTTTTAAAATATTTTTTATTACTGTAGTTGTAATTATAGTTATTATTGTTGGAATTGTCTCTTTTAGAATTTTTAATGGTGCTAAGCAATCTAAAAATTCTCCTTGTTCTCCTAAAAATGGTGTTTCTGTCATATCTGCCAAAAATTATACTAATATTTTAAAGGCTGTACATGAAAATATAGATAATTATGTAGGTCTAAAAATTCAATTTACAGGATATGTTTATAGAGTTCCTGATTTGAAAGAAAATCAGTTTATTTTGTCTAGAGATATGGTAATTTCTTCTGATTATAGGTATGTTATTGTTGGTTTCTTGTCTGAATTTGATAATGCAAAAGATTTCGAAAATGATACTTGGGTTGAAGTTACTGGTGAAATTTTTAAAGGTGATTATCATGGAGATATGCCAATTTTAAAGGTTACTGAAATGAAAAAAGTTGATACTCCTAATGAGGAATATGTTTATCCTCCTGACGAAAGTTATATTCCGTTAGGGGACGTTGCTTCAATCCCTAAAATTCGGGAACAAAGGGACGGACCTCCCCCAAGTTTAGCATCTCACATTC